>JACRKX010000045.1 GCA_016219715.1 Actinomycetota bacterium
CAAGTTCAAGGGCAGCTTCTTCAACCTGCACAAGGTGATGAGCGAGCTGCTCGACCTGGTCCGCACCAACAACGGCCGCGTGAAGGTGACCGGCCGCCTGCTGCAGATCAACTCGGTGACGATGGGATCGAGCGACTTTCCAGACATCAACGCCGACATCGAGATGACCGGCTACTCGCTGCCCGACTCGGTCAGCGCGACTGCCGGAGCCTCGCCGACGGCGCCTGCCGGTGCTCCGGCAACGACCCCGACTTCGGGAGCCCAGTAGGGCGTCGAGCCCAGACCAGGAGGAATAAGCGTCATGGCCGACCGCGGAAACGAAATCGAGAAGCTAAAGCGTCAGGCGGGCGATCTGATCGCCGAGCTGCATGCGCGCAACCTCGCGATTCCGGCCGGCCTGTTGGTCGTTCTGATCCTCGCGGCCGTCTTCGTGCTGCCGAAGTCGCCGACGCCGCCGGCGCCGGTCAGCGCCACGCCGATCAGCACAAACGACGATGCGCCGAAGCTCGCGCAGGTTGCGAGTCTGACTCTCGTTTCGGCCACCCCGCTCAGCAAGTCACCGCAGTCGTACGGCAGTTACGACCCCTTCGACGTCGGCACCGAGGTCGAGTGCGTGACGATCAAGACATCCAAGCCGCGCCAGTTCGCGTGCAAGATCGGCGACGTGGTGATGGCTTACGAGTGCACGGCCGGCAGCACGGTGAAGGTCTGCGTCGAGGACGCAGCCGCGACCGGTTCCAGTAGCTCGACGGGTGGCTCTTCTACCGAGACGACCGGCGGCTCGACGCCCGACTCGGGTGGCGGCGACACGGGTAGCGGCGATAAGAAGACAACGTCGACCTATTACACGATCGATGTCACCTACGACGGCAAGTCCTACAAGGATCTTGAGGCCGGCGACCAACTGCCTGGTTCGGGCACGGCGATCGTCTTCTACGCCGGGCCCAACAGCTCCGCGAAGAAGGCCGGGTTCGTGCTCGGCGACAACGTTTCGGTGCAGGGCGCGACGTCCGACCCCGACCTGGGCACGTTCGAGATCTCGACCGGGGACGAAGTCGTCCTGACTGAGGCCGACGGCCAGACCCACTCGCTCACCCTGAAGAAGATCGAGAAGGTCACGAAGTGATGAAGCTGCGGCACGAAAAGCGCCCGGGCGCCGCCGCAGGCAACCGCGATCGAAACGGCCGTGCCCAGAGGGTGCGGCCCTCGCGCGTCGAGCCTTCGACTTTTGCGTGGGTCGATCCGCTCGACGATCTCGAGCCCGTGGTGGTCGAGAAGGTCGTCGAGAAAATCGTTGAGAAGCCCGTCGTCTATGAGAAGCAGGTCGTCGTCGAGAAGCCCGTCGTCGTCGAGAAGCCGGTGGTCGTCGAAAGGGTCGTCGAACGGTCCGTTGACCGCCCGCTGCTGGTCGAGAAACTCGTCGAGCGTGAGGTTGGCGCCGGCGCCAAGTCACCGAGCCTGCGTCAGGCGATTGCTTCGCGGATCGCGAAGCCACCGGTCCAGAGCGACCGCCCGGCAAAGGCGATCATCATCGGCCGTGGGCCATCGCTTGCCGAACGCATCGCCAATCTGGCCCCGAACCCGAAGCCGGTGCTCGCCGGCGCCTGTGCGCTGTTGATCGCGCTCACCGGCGTCGCCCTGATCTCGCCCAGCGGCGAGCAGGCCACCGCTCAGCGTTCGTCGGCTCCACTCGGGGTCAACGAAGATGCCGATGGCGCCAACGCGCCCAACCTGACCGGCGTGACCGAGAGCGCCGGCAACACCGTGGGTGGCAAGAACCGCGATCCCTTCGCGGCCGAGGGCTACAAGGTCCGCAAGGAGACCGCGAAGAAGGACTCGGCGAAGCAGAAGCAGTCCAAGAAGGCAGCTGCCGATGCGCCCGCCGCCGCTACGCCTTCGCTGTACGTCGCGAGCTTCGTGACCTACTCGTCTTACTCGCCTTGGCTGAAGGTCAAGCGTCGTTCAGGCGCATGGGTCGAGTTCGACGGCGAGCCGACCGTGAAGGTCGTCTCGATCGGACCCAAGAGCGTGGAGCTCTACGTCGTCACCGATGTCGAGGTACTGACCGACAAGAGCAAGAACTACAGCTACAGCTATCCGCTTCGAACGGTGCGGTTGAAGCCCAACGGCGTCGTGCGGTTCGCTGACTACCGCGATATCCAAGGCGAGGACGTCGAGTACACGGTGCGCTTCCGTGGCTCGACTCCGGTGCCGACGAAGACTTCGCAGCGATAGGGCGTCTGAAGACGGCCGTGCGGGCCCGTTTGGGCGCGGGGTCATGATCTAGGCTTCGGCGCAATGCACCTACGCTTCACAACCGCGGGCGAATCGCACGGTCCCGGCCTCATCGCCGTGATCGAGGGCGTGCCGGCCGGTCTCACG
The DNA here is from genome assembly GCA_016219715.1 of Actinomycetota bacterium. Classification (GTDB taxonomy): domain Bacteria; phylum Actinomycetota; class Thermoleophilia; order Solirubrobacterales; family JACPNS01; genus JACPNS01. Next base: position 2,383 of record JACRKX010000045.1, read on the forward strand.
CTGACCCCCGGGGACATCAACGACGACCTCGCCCGCCGCCAGCTCGGCCACGGACGCGGCGGCCGTATGAAGATCGAGAAGGACGCAGCCACTGTCGTCTCGGGAATCCGTCACGGCAGCACGCTGGGGAGTCCGATCGCGCTTTCGATCGCCAATCGCGACTACGCCAACTGGGAGGAGCGCATGAACCCGTGGCCGGTCGAGGCCGAGGTCGCGGCGGTGCACCTGCCGCGACCCGGGCACGCCGATCTCGCCGGCGTGCAGAAGTTCGGTCACGACGACGTGCGCAACGTTCTCGAGCGCGCAAGTGCCCGTGAAACCACGGCCCGCGTGGCGGTCGGTGCGATCGCCAAGGCCTTCCTGCGCGAGCTTGGCGTCGAGATTCGCAGTCATGTCACCCGCATCGGCGCGGTCGACGCCCCTGCGCCGGCGCAGCCGCTCACGGTCGCCGACTTCGACGGAGTCGACGACTCGCCGGTGCGCTGTCTCGACAAGGAAACCGAGCGGCTGATGATCCGCGAGATTGACGATCAGCGTAAGGCCAACGAGTCGCTTGGCGGCATCTTCGAAGTGCACGTCTTCGGCGTGATCCCCGGCCTTGGCAGCTACACGACTTGGGACGGTCGCATTGAGGGCCGGCTAGCCCAGGCGATCTGTTCGATCCAGGCGATCAAGGGCGTTGGCTTCGGCGACGGTTTCGACCTGACAGGCATCCCGGGATCGCAGGCCCACGACGAGATGTTCCCCGGTGGCGGTGAGTACGGCTTTCATCGCACGAGCAACCACGCCGGCGGCATCGAAGGCGGCATGACCAATGGCGAAACAGTCGTAATAAAGGGCGCGATGAAACCCCTCCCAACGCTGACCAAGCCGCTTCAGAGCATCGACATCGAAACCGGCGAGGCCGCGCAGGCGCTGCGTGAGCGCACGGACTCGTGCACCGTGCCGGCCGCGGGTGTCGTCGCCGAGGCGATGACCGCGCTGGTCTTCGCCGACGCATACCTCGAGAAGTTTGGCGGCGACTGCGTCGCCGACACCAAGGCCGCGATCGCGGCCTACCACGACCGCATCGTCAAGAGCGTCAAGGTTTCGTGATGCGCCACCTCGTCTTGACCGGCTTCATGGGCGCCGGCAAGTCGAGCGCTGCCGTGCGCATTGCGAAATCGCTCGGTCGCGACGCGCTAGACACCGACGCGCTGCTCGAGCGCCAGTTCGGCATGTCGATCGTCAGCTACTTCGACCGGCACGGCGAAGATGCGTTCCGTGAGGCCGAACAACAACTCGTCGCAGAAGTTCTCGCCGAAGAGAAGCCATCGGTGATCGCGCTCGGCGGGGGCGCCCTGCAGTCGGCCAAGACGCGCAAGGCGCTCGCGCGCCATCTCGTTGTTTATCTCGAGCTTGACGCCGCCGCGGCGTGGGCACGGGTGCGCAACTCGAAGCGGCCGCTCGCACGCGACGAGAACGCATTTCATGCGCTGCTGCGCAAGCGCCGCGCCCACTACGAGGACACCGCCCACGCGATCATCCCGAACGCGCCGCGCGGAGCGGTGCGTGAGGCGTTGCCGTGGCTGCGCGACCTGCTCGAGCGGCCGGCCGGCGCACGGATGATCTGGACCAGTGGCAAGGGCTGGGGCTACCCGGCCGTGTTCGAGCCGGGTGTGCTGGCGCGCCGCGACCTCTGGGTAACGCGACGCGACGCTGTCACCGTCAGCGACGAAAACCTTGCCGCCGTCCATCCCTGGCTCAAAGAGGGCATCGTCGTCGCTCCGGGAGAGACGGCCAAGACGCTCGCGCAGGTCGAGAGCGTCTGTTCGCAGCTCGCCGAACGCAACTTCGAACGCGGCCGCCAGATCGTGGCCGTCGGCGGAGGCGTGGTCGGCGACCTCGCCGGATTCGCGGCGGCCGTGTATCAGCGTGGCACGCCCTTCGTACAGGTGCCTACTTCGCTCGTCGCGCAGGTAGACAGTGCCTACGGCGGCAAGACCGGGGTCGACTTACCCGCCGCAAAGAACTACGTCGGCGCCTATCACCAGCCAGACGCGGTGCTGGTCGATACCGATGCGCTGGCCGGATTGCCGCGCGCGGAACTCGTTGCCGGCTACGCCGAGGTCGTAAAGACGGCGCTGATCGCCGGAGGACGCCTGTGGAAGGCCGTCGCGGCAGGCGTCGACCTGTCAAAGCCGCTTGATCCCTGGATCGTCTTCGAGTGTGCCCGCACGAAGCTCGCCGTGGTCGCCGCCGACGAACGCGACGCCGATCTCCGGCAGATCCTCAACCTCGGTCACACGATCGGCCACGCGATCGAGACGGCGGCCGGCTATGGCACGTTGCGCCACGGCGAGGCGGTGAGCGTCGGTCTGGCCGGCGCGTTGCGGCTTTCGGGCCAGGACGCGCTGCGCGAGCAGGTAGTTGAGATCTGCCGCGCGGCGGGGCTGCCGGTCACCGTCTCCGGTGTCGACGAGCGAGAGGTGCTGGAGTGCATCAAGCTCGACAAGAAGCGCAAGGGCGACAGTGTGCCGTTCGTACTTGCCGGCGGTCCGGGTGACGTGACTCCGGGTCATAGTGTGCCCGAGTCCGAAGTACGATCGGCCGTCAAGGAGCTGCTCGAATGAGGTTGTCGAAATGAGAAAGCGCATTGAAGTGCTGCACGGCGTGAACCTCGACATGCTGGGCAGCCGTCCAGCCGAGCACTACGGCACTTTCACGCTCAGCGAACTCGAGAACGCGATCGAGGGCTTCGCGCACGAACTCGATCTCGAAGTGAAGTTCTTTCAGACCAATCACGAGGGTGAGTACGTCGAGCGACTGCATCGTGCGCCCGAGATGGCCGACGGCCTGATCGTCAATCCCGGGGCCTGGACGCACTACAGCTACGCGATTCGCGACGCGCTCGAGATCAGCTCGCTGCCAACGGCTGAGGTTCACATCTCAGACCTATCGAAGCGAGAGGCGTGGCGGCAGGTTTCGCTGGTCAGCGAGCTGTGTACGGTCTCGATCGGCGGTCGCGGTATCGAGGGTTACCGCGAGGCGCTCCAGGTGCTCAAACAGACGCTCGATAGCGCCGCGGGCAACGAGGCCCGGGCTTGACCTCGAATCCACCCCGGCTCGCGCGGCTGCGCGCCTTGATCGCCGAGCGCGAGCTCGACCAGCTGATCGTCAGCAATCTCGTCAACGTTCGTTACCTGTCTGGCTTCACCGGCACCAACGCCACGCTGCTGATCGCGGCCGACGAAGCTGTACTGCTGACCGACTTCCGCTATACGACTCAGGCCGCCGAACAGGCGCCTGGCTTCGAGATCCTCGACGGGGGCCCGAAGCCGCGCGAGCTGCTGGTGTCGCGCTTGGTCGCTCTGGGAAAGATCGGCTTCGACGACGCCGACATGCGGGTGCAGTCGCATACCGCGCTCGTCAAGGAGCTGCCCGAGGGCACCGAGCTGACTCCGGCCGCCGGGCTGGTCGAGCGGCTGCGCGCGGTCAAAGAAACCGGTGAGATCGACGCGATCGCCGCCGCCGCCGCACTCGCCGATTCGATCTACGAGACGCTTGCCGAGGATGGGCTCGCCGGCCGCACCGAAAGCGAGGTCGCCTGGCGGATCGAGACGCTCGCGCGCGAGCGTGGGGCTTCGGGACTTTCGTTTCCACCGATCGTGGCGGCTGGTGCGCATGGGGCGCTGCCGCATGCCGAACCGCGCGACGAGCCGATCGACAAGGGCCAGCTGGTCGTACTCGATCTCGGCGTGGTCGTCGACGGCTACTGCAGCGACGCGACCCGTACCTTCGCCACTGGCGATATCGGCGACGAGGCGCGCGCGGTCTACGAGCTGGTGCTTGCAGCTCAACTGGCCGGCCTCGACGC
>JACRKX010000046.1 GCA_016219715.1 Actinomycetota bacterium
AAGCGAAACCTCCGCCTCGTCCTGAACGAGCAGAACGGCGGCACATCGGCACGCGTCTTCGTGCTCACCGACGAGTTGCCCACTTCGAAGTCGATGGAGGCCTTCAACGATCGACTCGTCAAGGGCGCCGCGGGTCTCGGCAAGCAGACTGGCACCGATGTTGCCGTCGGTGGCCAGGGCCGCACCTTCCTCGACTACGACCTCTTCACGGGTGCGCGCATCTGGACGCTGATCGTCGTGCTCTCGGTGATGAGCTTCTTCTTCCTGCTGATCGCCTTCCGCGCGGTGCTGCCCGCGATCAAGGCAGTGATCCTCAACCTGATCACAGTCGGCGCCGCGATGGGGTTGATCGATCTGCTCTATGGCGGCGGCAACCCGATCCTCGGCGGCCCCGGCTGGATCGAAGCGACATCGTTCTTCGTGATCTATTCGACGACCTTCGCGCTTTCGATGGACTACGAGATCTTCATGATCAACCGCATGCGCGAGGGCTACCTGCAGACGGGCTCGAACGAGCTGGCGATCCGCGACGGCATCAGCAAGACGGCCGGCATCGTCACGGGATCGGCACTGGTTATGTGCGTGCTGTTCCTGGCGATGGCCTTCGCGTCAGAACTTGTCAGCAACGCACAGATGGGACTCGGTCTGGCGTTCGCGATCGCGATCGACGCCACAGTCGTGCGACTGGTGCTGCTGCCGGCGACGATGCGCCTGTTCGGCGACGCCAACTGGTGGCTGCCGGACTGGCTCGACCGCAAGCTGCCGCGGCTCGCACTCTGACCTGACCCGGCCCAGCGACGCTACGCCACAACGCCGGTCAGACTTTTATCCTGGCTTCGAGCACTTCGGCCAGCGGCGCCGGCCGCGCGAGGATGTAGCCCTGTCCGAACCGCACTCCGAGCTGCTTGAGCACCTCGAGTTCCGCGGGAGTCTCGATGCCCTCGGCCACGATCTCGGCGCCGATCTCGGTGGCGAAGCTGATCAGCCCCGCCGCCAGGGCGCGGCGCGGCTGGTCGCTGTCGATGTTGCGCACGAGGCTGATGTCGAGCTTGATCAGGTCGGGCATCAAGTCGAGGATGTGACGCAGGCTGGCGAATCCCGCGCCGGCGTCGTCGATCGCCAGCCGGGCGCCGCCTTTGCGCAACCGGTCGATCACCGCCTTTGTCTGTTCGTAGTCCTGGATGCGCGCGTGCTCGGTGATCTCGATCACCACGCGCGATGGATCGATGGGCGCCAGCGTCGAGAGCAGCGCCGCCGACAGCAACGTGTCGGGTGAGACGTTGACCGAGACGTTGACACTCTCGTCGCCCTGCTCGATCAACGCCGTGACCGTGCGCGTCAGCGCCGCGAGCTCAAGCTCCACGTTCATGCCCAGGTGCACCGCCTCTTCAAACCACTCGGCCGTGTTGAAGGGTCCGTCGCACTCGAAGCGCGTGAGCGCCTCGTACATCGTCACCTCGCCACTTTCGAGATCTACGATCGGCTGAAAAACGCTGCGGATCGACTCGGGATCGCAGGCCCGGCGCAGCCGGATCTCGCGCTCGCGCAGATGCCGCTTGACGGCCTCCATACGCTGCGACGACTTGACGTACTGGCGCATTAAAGTCGTGGCGGATGGCGGTGTGAAGACGGATTCTCCCGCTGCGCAACGGCGCAGGGTGTCGAGCATCTGGTGAGCGGGGCCTTCTTTGGTGATGTAGCCACGCGCGCCGGCCTCGATCATCCGCGCGATCGTCTCCTGGTCGTCGTGCGCCGAGATCGCCACGACGTGCACCGTCGGGCACTCCTCGAGGATCATCGCCGCGGCACGGGCTCCACCTCCACCCGGCATGTGTACGTCGAGCAGCGCGAGATCGGGCGGATTAGCGATCGCCGCCTCGATCGCCGATTCGGCATCGTCGGCCATCGCGATCACCACGAAGTCGTCGTCTCCGTCGATCAGGGTTTCGAGCGTCTCACGGATCAGCGGATCGTCTTCCGCGATCAGAACGGTCACGAACGATCGATCGGCGGCGCCCGCCTCGTAGGCGGAGCCATTCAAATCAGATTCGGTTTGCGAGATCCTCCGCATCGGTTCCGGTCCAGCCCTGATGCATTCTTCGGCGGGCCCCACTCGCCATTACCCAATTCACGTTACAGAACGTGCAAGCTCGGTGCTTGACGGCCTAGTAGTGATGTCCATGCGCTTGCAGGCAGGCAATTACATGGCGGGAGCAGGATTCGAACCTGCGTAGGCAGAGCCAACGGGTTTACAGCCCGTCTCCTTTAACCACTCGGACATCCCGCCTAGTGGAGAGAGTCATGTTAGTGAGTCGATTCGGGCGCCCGCCTCGCCGTGTTCAGCCCAGCCGGGCGGCTTCAGGGCTGTAGGCGGCGCCACGTCCAGCTGCCGCCGCTCTTCGTGTATTCCAGGCGTCGATGCAGACGGCCCTCGCCGCCCTGCCAGAACTCGATCCGCTCGGGCGCCAGCCGGTATCCCACCCACCTGGCCGGCCGCTCGATCGGCTTGCCGGCGGCGACCAGGCGCTGAACCTCAGCGTTGAGCACGTTCTCGTCGGCGAGTTCACCGTCTTGGTGCGAGGCCGCGGCGGCGGCCTTCGACGCAAGCGACCTCGCTGAGAACAGCTCGTCGCTGAGCGCTGGATCGACCGGAGCCACGGGGCCCGCGAAGTGCAGTTGCTGACGCAACTCCTGCCAGTAGAAGCTGGCCGAGGCACGCGGATTGGCCGCGATGTCGGTGCCCTTACGACTTACGGTCTGGCCGACGAACAGCAGACCGTCGCGGTCGAAGCCCTTCAGGAGCACGACGCGGCTCGACGGGCGGCCTTCGGCGTCGGCGGTCGCCAGCGCAAAGTCGCCGGCCTCGCGCACGCCGCGCTCGATTGCCCGGCTAATCCACTGGCCGGCCAGATCGACTGGATCGGCCGGCGGCACGTTGAATTCGGCAAGGTCGCCGACGCCGTCGCCGGTCACCGCCGAAAGCTGGATGCGCGAGAGGTCCATGACCGGATTGTGACGGGTCGATGGCGAGCGGCGTCGGGGTGGGTGCCGATCGCGCCTTTGATGCCCGCCTTGCCGACGTGGGCCTCGAAATGCTCGCTTAACAAATATGTTGTTTCATGCATAAGAGGGGTCGGCGGATCTGATGTGCGATGCGGTATCGCGCATATTTGTTGGATCCGTCCGTCAAGACGTCGTCCGGCTCGCCCGCAATGGGTGCTGCGAGCGGTCACCCGCAACGGCCGGGCAGATGGACAGCCCGGCAAACCGGCGGCAACCCGGCAACCCGGCCGGGCCGACGCTACTTACCGGCCGGGAACAGCAGCTTGAAGAGCCGCTTGTTCAGGAGGCTGTAAGCCCGCGGCGAGATTCGCTTGACGATCCACATCGGCGAGACCTGGTGGTACGGCGAAGGCTGGATCACGCGATTGCGCCTGACACCGTCAAGCGCCTGGCGGGCGACGACATCGGGCGACGTGCCGCGCTTG
>JACRKX010000047.1 GCA_016219715.1 Actinomycetota bacterium
GTCTTCGAAACGGGCAAAGCGCGAGTGCACGCTGCGAAAGTTCGGCACGAGAAACACCAGCGTGCCGCCGGGTTTCAGCAGTCTGTGAATGGCTCGCAAGGCCGCCATCGGGTCGTGCAGGTGTTCGACCACCGCCCACGCCGTGACCGCGTCGAAGGCTTCGTCCGGGAACTCGCAGTCGTCGGGAAACCGGCCGTACTGGATCTCGATTCCGTGAGGGTTCTGCGCCGCACTGGAAGCCTCGAATCCGGCGACGTCCCAGCCGCGATCGCGCATGAAGGCCGGAAAGTCGCCTTCGGCGCAGCCGACATCTAGCAATCTCCCGGGATTCAGATCAGCGAGATACCGCGCCTCGGCCGCGTAACGCCGATGTTGAGACTGGATGTCGCGGCCCGTCCCGAAATAGTCGCGCGGGTAGTAGCGGTCGATCTCGCCGGCGGCGGGGCGCGGGTTCAGATAACTGAGGCCGCAGTCCCGGCAGCGCACGATCGTCCAGCTGGCGTCATCGACCCGGAAGCGTTCGTCGCGGGCCTCGTAGACGGGGTCGTAGTTGTCGGCGCCGCAGAGATTGCAGACGATGGACTCAGGCATCACGGACGACGCTAACAGCACAATTGGCCGGTTTTCGGTCACCGATGCGGTGCGCCCGGCGATAGGCTGGCGGTCGATGAGACCGGCTCACCTTTTCGCAGTCATGGCCGTGATCGCCGTATCGGCATCGGGCTGCGGCGACGAGACCGTGCGGGAACGCGGGTCGAACAATTCGGCGGGTGGCACTACCCCATCGGCTAACCCGGGCCGGCCGGCCGATCGGTTGCCGCTCGCGTTACGGCGTACGCACGAAGTGTTCGTCTCGGCGCGCGGAAGCGACCGCACCGGCGATGGCAGCGTGAGGCATCCATTCCGCACACCAGCCCGAGCGGTCGAGACGCTCCCAACGGCGATCGGGCGCCGCTACTCGATCGTGCTCGCGCCAGGCGCCTACTCCGGACCGGTCGACCTATCGGCGAAGTTCGGTTCGGCCGGCCTCAGCAGCTACGCGATTTCGGCCGGCGATGCACCACGGTCGCTAGTGGCGATCCGGGCGTTGCGCCCGGACACGGTCGTAATCGACGGACATGGCCAGCGGTCGTGTGTCGTCGCAAGGCAGGTGACCGTGCTTGTTTCCGGCATCGAGTGCCGCGACCCAAAGCCGGCGGGGATCGACGTCGCGCAAGGCTCGGCGATGATCGACGATGTCACGGTGAGTCGTCCGTCGGTCGCCGGCATCGCAGTCGAGCACGGGCAGCTTTACCTGGGTGGAGACATCCGCGTTGAAATGGTCGGCGACGTGGCAATCGGGGTTTCGATCCGCGGTGCGTCCGCGGCTCGCGACGGCACACTTCTGAACCACGACCTGCGATTGAAGACTCGCGGCGGCCGGATCGGCGTATTCGTGCGCGATCGCAGCGCCTTTTCGATCTTCGCCCTGCGCGGAGGCGACAGCGAACTGGCAGTGGGTTCGGCGATTTACGGCGTCAACGTGCAGGAGGGAAGCAGCTTCTTCGCCGGCAAGGAGGTGCCCACCACCGTCACCGACGCGCAAGACGCATTCATAGCCCAGGCGCTTTCCGGGATCGATTCGGGCCAGGCGCGCATCTACCGCTCGTCGACCGGTGCGCGCGCCACAAAGCGCAGTGTGGTCGTACTGGATCTCGTCGCCGAAGATGCGGTCGGAGCTCGCGACGTGGCCGACGAATCGTCGGACGTGATGATCGACTGAGCGTTGGTCCCGCCCGTGGCGCATGACCGCCGCCGGGGAGATCGCGTCGCGAACCCGGTCTCGCCCGGCGTCAGCGGCCCGTGCGAGTACGAGAGCGCCCGATCAGCGCAACCGCAAACGCCACCAGAACGGCAATCGCCAGCCCCAGCGTGCTGAAGAGGTTGTCGACCAGCGAGGCTCCCGCGGCCGGCGCGAAGGCGGCCCGGTCTTTCGGAACCTGGTTCTCGCCAGCCGGTGGCTGTGTGCCGGAAGACGCATGCGACGAGGTCTTGCGCGGTCGCAGGGTCGGGTCGCCGGTTTGATCTGCCAAGCGCTCGCGAACGGCATCGGCGAGTGCGTCGTGATCGCTGTCGAGGCGCCCGTCGGAGACGTGCCGGTCACCTTCAGGTCCCGGCGCCACCGGGGCGTACTGGTCAAAGGCCGGCGCCGCGAGCGCGCTGGTCGCGGCGGCCGCGAAGATCGTCATCGAAAGCAGCGCGATCGCAGACCGCCGGCCGGGCCTGCGAAGCAGTAGTCGCATCAACCGCATAGCCCACACGATAGGGAATTCCACCACTGCCGTGACGAGACGGAACCCTTCCCCAACTGAAGGTACGCCGATCGGCGAACCGCGCCCCGTCTAGCTGGACGTACAGATAGGATCTGCGCGATGAAGCGCGAGGGGGACAGTCGGTGAAGGCGCTCGTAACCGGAGGCGCCGGTTTCGTCGGCTCGCATCTCGTCGATGGCCTGCTCGACCGAGGTTTCGCGGTCAGTGTGCTCGACAACCTCTCAACCGGCCGCCGCGAGAATCTCGCCCATGTTGCGACAGACGTCGAGTTCTTCGAGGGCGACATTCGTGACGGCGACGCAGTCAGTCGCGCCGTCTCGGGAGCGGACATCGTGTATCACGAGGCGGCGCTGCCGTCGGTGCCGCGATCGATCGACGCGCCGCTGACCACCAACGAAGTCAACGTGCTCGGCACGCTGAACGTCTTGACCGCGGCGCGTGACGCCGAGGTTCAGCGCGTTGTATACGCGTCGTCGTCGTCGGTCTACGGCGACTCGCCCGGTTTGCCGCGCCGCGAAGGGCAGGCGGTGGCGCCGATCTCACCGTATGCCGTCTCGAAGCTAGCTGCCGAGCACTACTGCACCTCGTTCGCTCGCGTCTACGGCATGCAGACGATCGCGCTGCGGTACTTCAACATCTTCGGGCCACGCCAGGATCCCCAGTCGCAATACGCAGCCGCGATACCCCGCTTCATCACCAAGATGTTGGCCGGCGAACAACCGGTCGTCTACGGAGACGGCCTCCAGTCCCGCGATTTCACCTTCATCGAAAACGTCGTGCAGTGCAACATGCTGGCCGCCGCGGCGCCAGACGAGTTTGCCGACGGAGCGCTGTTCAACTGCGCGACGGCGCAGCCTCAGACGATTCAGGCCATCCTCGCCATTCTCAACGAGGCGATGGGAACCGAGATCGAACCGAGCTTTGAGGCGGCGCGGGCGGGAGACGTTCACGCGTCGAGTGCAGATATCACGCTCGCGCACGAACGGTTGGGCTATTCGCCCACGGTCGACATCGCCGAAGGACTTAGCCGGACCATCGAGCACTACCGGCAACTCGCTGACGACCGAGACGGCCGGTCGCTGCTCGAGTCGGCCGCGGAATGAACCCTCGACAACACTCGGCAAAACAAGCGCTGTCCGGCTCGATGGGTGCGTCGTGGCTGCGTCGCCTTCTGCCGGTCGTTCTCTGCCCGCTGGTCGCCGCAAGCGTCGCGTACGCCTATGGCCAGTCGATTTCACACACGTATGAGGCGAAGGCCGAGGTCTCGATCGCTCTCAGCAAGCAGCAGATCGCTCGACAACGTGTCGGTCGGGGCGAGCCACTGACCGCTGAATCCCTCGCGCAATCCTGGGCGGAGATTCCATCCTACGCCGCTTTTCGCGAGCAAGTCGCGGCAATGCCGGGAGTCAACTACACACCTGCCGAACTGAAGGCCGGGCTACGCGGCAGATCCCTCATCGGGAGCAACCGGATCCTGATCTCCGCTCGGTCGTCCAGCTCATCGCAGGCCACGCTGATCGCGCAGCAAGCCAGCAAGAACCTGCTGATCTGGGTCGACCAGTGGCCACGGCACCCGGCAACGGCGAAGATCGAGACCCCAGCTCGCGAGCCTGGCTGGCCGGTGGATCCCGATATCCCGAACGCAGTGCTGGTCGCCGCCGTGATCGGCCTATCGCTCGGATCGATAGCGGCCATGTTGATTCCAGCTTCGCCGGCAGCCGGCTCGCGGCGCGTCGCCGCGCCCGCCTGAGACCACGTCATGTGCGGCATCGGTGGATGTTGGGATCCGGCGGCGGTCTTCGGCTCATCCGCACAAGCCCTGTCAACGCAGATCGTCGCCGGCCTTGAGCATCGCGGGCCCGACGACGACGGGCACTTCGACGACGAGGCGGCGGGGTTTCATTTCGGCATGCGCAGGTTGAGCATCGTCGACATCGCGCATGGCCACCAGCCGATCTTCAACGAGGACGGCACGGTGGCAGTGGTCTTCAACGGCGAGATCTACAACCACCGCGAGTTGAGAGCTCGGTTGACGCAGCTGGGGCACGTGTTCAACACTGACCACAGCGACACCGAGGTGATCGTGCACGCCTACGAGCAGTGGGGCGAACGCTGCTTCCGCGAGCTGTCGGGCATGTTCGCGATCGCGATCTGGGATCGTGACGCCCGGCGGCTGACACTCGCGCGTGACCCCGTCGGCAAGAAGCCGCTCTACGTGCTTCGCCGGGGATCGGCGGTGTGCTTCGCGTCGGAGGCCGAACCGCTCGCGGCGGCTACGGACACCACCTCGCTTTCCGCCGCGGCGGTTGCCGACGTCTTGCATTGGGGATTTGCCGACCAGGGGCGTGCGATCTGGCACAAGATGTCGATGCTGCAACCCGGCACCGCCGTGAGCTTTTCGAGTGACGGTTCGGTAGATGAATTCAGATACTGGTCGGCACCTGATCCCGGGTCCGCCCAGTCGGTGCGCGGTGGCCGCGAGTCGGCTTTCGACGTGGCCGTAAGCGAAACCGAACGACTACTCGACGACGCCGTCGCCGCCCGGCTCCAGGCCGATGTCCCGGTCGGACTGTTTCTGAGCGGCGGTCTGGATTCGAGCCTGCTCGCCGCGCTCGCCTCAGAGCGAACCGGCGACCGGCTGCAGACGTTCTCGGTGCGCTTCAACGACGATCGCGAAGACGAGTCGCGCTGGTCGTCGCTCGTCGCCGAGCACTTCGACTGCGAGCACCGCACGGTCGACGGCGACGTCGTCGACGAAGAGTTGCTGCGCACGGCGATAGCGCGACTTGACGAGCCGCTCGCCGACGCGGCGGCCGTGCCGACGTTCGTGCTGTCGCGCCTCGCGGCGCAGAACCTGAAGGTCGTGATCAGTGGCGAAGGGGCCGACGAGCTGTTTCTTGGCTATGAGCACTACCTGCTGCTCTGGCGCTTTGAGCCCCTGCTGCGATTGGCCGCGCTGGCGCCGGTCGCGCCACCCGGGCGGTTGCGCTCGCGCCGGCTGCCGTATCTGGCGTCCGCGGCCTTCGGCGGACGGCTACCCGCGGCGATCGCCGAGCGGTTCTCGCCGCGGGAGCTCGCGATGCTCGGGCTCAACTCGACACCGGGCGACGATCGCGCAAACGGTTCGACTGTGGAGCTGGCCGCCCGCGACGATTTCCGTCGGTTCCTTCCCCGTGACCTGATGATGAAGATCGACAAGACGACGATGGCCAACTCGCTCGAGGCCCGGGCGCCTTATCTCGATCGCCAGCTCGTCGAGTTCGTAATGGCGCTGCCGCCGCGCCTGCGGATCGGTGGCCGGCTGAGAGCGCAGCCAAAGGCGTTGCTCAAAGCGGTCGCGCGTCGCAAGCTGCGTCGCAAGCTGCCGGCCGAGATCGTCGACCGGCAGAAGCACGCGTTCCTGACGCCGACCGACCGCTGGATGCGCGCGGCGCCCGATGCGACGCGCGCAGCAGGCGCGGCCCTTGGCCGAGTCGGAATAGAGATACCCGCAAGCGCGCTGCTGACCGATCGGTCCGGCGAATGCGGATTCGCCCTCACACGCCGGCAGCGATGGACGCTGTTCGTGCTGGGGCTCTGGCTGGACGAAAGACCGCAAGCACGACTGGCCGCAGGCGATGTCTAAGAGAGCGCTTACGCAGGCCACCGCGACCGTCGCGCAGGCCGCCGGCCGCCTGCGCGGATCCAGCGTGGCGCTTACGGCCGGCGCACTGGTGGCAAGCGCGCTGGCGGGTGTCGTTGTATATGAGCTGCCGATCTCGGCCTGGTGGCTGGCGGGTATCGCGCTGGGCGCGGCGGTGACAGTGGCGATCGCCTTGTCGGCGGCGCACGCTCGCTCGCACCCCGACGCTGAAACCATCGGTAGCTCGATCGCGAGCCGCCTGCCGTTGAGCGCGCGATCCATAACGCTGTGCTCGGTAGTCGTCAGTGCCGGATTCGGCGTGCTGGCGGCGCGCACCAGCTGGGCACTTCAGCCCGTGCTTTGGGCGATTCCGCTGACCGTGATGCTCGCGACGCCACTGGTGATCGCCCTGCGAAGGCGCAAGTTCGACCTCTTCGAGCCGATCTGGCCGGTGCTGCTCTTCCTCTGGTTGCAGTTTCCCGGCCAGGCGCTCTACCTGGGCCTCGTCTCCGATTACGGGTTCGGCCTGCTGCCGCTCGATCGATGGGCGAATCTGCTGACCCAGGCGCTCGTGAGCTGCATGTTCGGCACCGCCGCATTCCTGGTCGGCTACTACCGCATGCCTGGGCGCGTTCGATCGCTGGTCGGCCGCGCCCCGCGCTGGCCCGGCCAGGTCGATCGCGCACGGCTGAAGATCGCGATCGCCGTTCTGACCGGAATTGCGATCGCCGGATACGCCATCTTCATGGGCAGCCCCGCCGGGTTCGTCGATTTCGTCGAGAACCTGAAGTCGCACAACGTGGCCTTCCGCGGGAAGTATCACCTGTACTTCGCGATTCAGCTCTCGATCGTCGCGAGCCTCTTGTGGCTCGCGGTCGGCGTGCGCAGTCGCAAGCAGTTCGCGATGCTGGCCGCCCACGCGGCGCTCACATTCGTACTGATCGCCTCGCTCGGCGGCCGCGGCCTCGCGCTCTCGGTGATCGAGATGGCATTCGTGATCTACAACTACCGGATTCGCCGGCTGCGCCCGGCGTACGTCGCCGCGTTCGGACTAGTGGCGGTTGTGTTCCTGGTGCTGGCCGGCACCTACCGGTCCTACACCGGCGAAGTTCAGAGCGGCAAGCAGCAGGCGTTGCAGACAGGTCGCGCATACCAGCAGCCCGATCTCTCAAAGCGGCTCGTCGCCTCGCTTGCACCACGGCACTTTGCCGATGAGCTGTTCCAGTACGACTACTCGTCGCTCGACATCTACGTCTTGCTAATCGACCGCATGCCCGGCGAACTGTCGCTCGCGTGGGGCTCGACGTTCGTCGACCTGCCGCTGCGATTCGTGCCCCGGTCGGTCTGGCAAGACAAGCCCTACCCATTCTCAACCAAGATCAACCAGCAGCTGTTTGGCGCCGAGCGCAGCGGCAAGAAGGCTTCGCTGATCGGCGAGGCCTTCTACAACTTTCACTTCCCCGGGATCATCCTCGTGATGTGGCTTTACGGCGTCCTGGCGCAGGCGCTGTATACGTACTTGAGATCGGGAACCCGAACGATCGGAGTCGTGCTGATCTACGCGATCGTCTACAAGTGGATCTGGTCGCTCAACGGCGGCGGCTTCTCGGAAGTGACCGTCTACTCGGCCGCGCTGCTGATTCCGGCAGTCGCCGCGCTGTGGTTCGTCGGCTGTGCCGGCCCGGCGGCCAAGGCCACGGAAGCAAGCTCAACGGAGTCGTCGCCGTGAAGGTTCTGTACGTAGTCGGATACCCGCAGCGCCTGAACGGCGCTCAGAAGAGCTTGATGTTCCTGATCAAGGCGATCCGCGAACGCGGCGTGGAACCACTGGCGGCCTTCACCGCCAACGGAATCTGCGCTGAGACCTACGCGGCCGAAGCGATACCGGTTCAGGTGATGTCGCTGCCCACTTCGGCGAGCACCTATGGCAAGGCCCTACTCAAGGGCGGCACCGTCCGCCGGGCATTGCGAGCGCTACGTGTCTATCCGGGCATCTTTCTGCGGGCGTGGCGCTTCGTCAGGTCGTCCGGCGCCGACGTGGTCCACTGCAACGAGCCGCGGGCTCTGCTCGTCGCCGGCCTGCCGGCGCGCCTTCAGGGCAAACGGGTCGTCCTGCACCTGCGCGGAAGCATCGACCCCTATGGCCGATGGCTGCGCAAGCCGATCGAACGCATCCCCCACCGGATCATCGCGGTCGGTCCGTCGATCGCGTCAGAGCTCTCACCGGCCGGGCGCAAGCGAACCCGGGTCGTCTACAACCCGATCCCCATTCCAGCCGCCGCAGCAGACGGCGACCGGCCGCCCGGAGATGGCGAACGAAGGGTGCTGGTGATGGCATCGATCGTGCCGCACAAAGGTCACCATCACATCATCGAGGCCGCCGCGTTGATCGCGGCATCCAGTGCGCCGTACCGGGTTCGTTTCGACATTCTCGGCCAGACGATCGACGAGGGCTACCGCGCAATGCTCGAAGCGCGCATCGCATCGCTCGGGCCGATCGGCGTGCGCCTGCATGGCTGGCGCAGCGACGTCGATGCGTTCCTACGCGAAGCAGACGTAGTGGTCAGCGCCAGCGTCGACCATGAGGTGCTGCGAATCGGCGATCGCGAGATCGAAGTGCAGAACGCCGAGGGCACGCCGCGGCAGTTGCTCGAAGCGCTCGCGGCAGGCGTTCCCGTCGTCGCCACCCGGGTGCCGGGAGTCGCCGACGTCATCGAAGACCAGGTGACCGGACTGCTCGTCGAACCGCGCGATCCGCGCCAGCTCGCCGACGCAATACTGGCGATGCTCGACGACCCCGAGCAGGCCCGGCGAATGGCCGCCACCGGAAGGGACGTTGTCGCCGAACGGCACCTGCCGGAAAGCTCGGCGGCGGCCGTCGAGGCGATCTACGCAGAGCTCGGGGCCGGCCGCGATCGAGGCGACGCATGACGCGCGGCACATCCGGAGTGGCAAGCACAGAACCGACCGTCGTGTCGCTGATCGTGGCGTCCGCCGAGTCCGAGGTCTACGGCGGTGAGCGCAGCGCACTCGCGATGCTCGGATCGCTGAACGGCAACGGATACCGGGCGCACGTCGTGACCAACGGCGGACCGGCGATTCAAGCGCTGACCGAAGCCTCCGGTGTGCCGATCACCCACGTCCCGCTCAAAACCCCGGCGACTCGCTTCCGGCGTGCGCGACTCAGCGACAGATGGCGAAAGGCACACGCGTTCCTGCACGACTGGATGCTGCTCAGACGCACCTTCAGGCGACTCGGCGCGGACATCGTGCACGTAAACGACATCTCGCCGGCCGGCCAGATCGGAATACCGGCCGCGAAGCTCGCCCGCATTCCCTCGGTGATTCACGTTCGCACCGAGGTTCAGATCCGCAGGCTGCACCGGTTGATGCTCTGGCTGGCCGACGCCAGCGTCACCGTCTCCAGCGGCGTACTTGACCTTCACCTCGAGTCGATCCGCGGAACGGTCGGCGCCAAGCGGATCGCTCGGCGGGCATTCGCGCTGCACAACGGCGTCGACATCGAGCAGACGGTCCCCGGAGGGCCAGAAGAACGGCTTGCCGCCCGAGCGCGGCTAGGAATCGACCCGGATGCACTGATGGTGCTGAACGTCGGATCGTTCGAGCCGCGCAAGCGCCAGCTTCACCTCATAGAAAAGGTGTTGCCGCGCATCGAAGGCCGGCAGATCGCGATCGACACCTACTTCGTCGGTGGCACGAAGTCGCTGCACGAGTCGTACCTGGCCCAGTGCGAACAGGCCAAGAAAACGCTCCGCGATCCAAGCAAGTGCCACCTGCTCGGCTACAGCGACCGGATCCAGGACTACTACCTCGCCGCCGACGTCGTGGTGCTGGCGTCGCTAGTCGAGGGCCTGCCGCGCACGGTAATCGAGGCGATGGCGTTCGGCCGGGCGGTGGTGGCGGTCGCATCGCCGGGGGCGGGTGAGCTGATCGAGCCCGGGCGTTCCGGCTATCTGATCGACGCCGAAGACGACGGTAATGGGTTCGCGCACGCCCTGGCTGAGCTCGCCGCAATGTCGAGCATCGAACGCGACGCGATGGGCGCTCGCGGGCGCCGGCAGCTAGAGGCCGACTTCGACGTGCGCACAGTCGCGCGGCGCTTCCGCGAGATCCTCGATGGGGCGCGAGGCGTGCAATGAAGATCCTCCACGTCACAACGCACTGGCAGGCAGGCGGCTCCGAGCGCAACATCAAGCACCACTTGGAGTGCCTCAGCGACGCGGGCCATGAGGTCGCGCTGGCCGTCGGCGAGCCGCGCACCTCGGATCTCGAACTTCCCGGCCACATCGCGGTCCACGCGATACCGAGCCTGCACCGCAGACCAGGCGCGCTGCGAGACTCGCGCGCGCTACGCGACCTGAAATCGCTGCTCGCGAGGGAGCGCTTCGACCTCGTACACACGCACCTATCGAAGGCCGGACTGCTCGGACGGCTCGCCGCCAGGAGCTCCGGCACGCTGGCCTGGCATACCGTGCACGGGCCGCAGATGCTCGGCAATCCGCTTTACAGAGCCGCCGAGCGCAGCGTCAATCGCGCAACCGACCGGCTGACCTTCGTAGGTCACGACCTGCGCGGGGCTTACATGCAGAGCTTTTCAGCATTGCCGCAAAGCGACGTCGTGCGCAGCCCGGTCGACATCGATAGGTTCCGATCCGTCGCGCCGGCCGACCCGCACGCTGAGCGGATCGACGTGCTCGTCGCCACCCGGCTCGTGAATGGCAAGGGTCTGGAGCGGTTGACCGAGCTGGCAAGCGTCCTGCCAGACACGGTGTCGTTTACGGTCGCGGGCGACGGTCCGCTGCTGGAACGCCTGCGAGCCAGTGTCGCGCGCGAGCGTCTGTCGCATCGCATACGTTTCGCCGGCTACGTCCCGGACATCGATCGGGCGATCGGCGAGGCGCACCTGCTGCTCAACCTGTCGACGCTGGAAGGCCTGCCGCAGGTTGTGGTGCAGTCGGTCGCCGCCGGACGGCCGGTCGTAGC
>JACRKX010000048.1 GCA_016219715.1 Actinomycetota bacterium
CGTCGGAGATCACCTGACGGTGCCCGATGTGGACCCCGTCGAACGTGCCGATCGCCACGTGACGGTGGCCGGGAACGGCATCGTCGAGCTTCATGACCTTGATACTCATCGCGCGGCGAGCTCCTCTAGCGAGCTGGCGAGAATCGTTTCGGCGCGCAGATCGCCGTGCGATGCGCGTCCTACGCCCAGCAACCGGCCATCGACGGACAGGCGCACCGCCTCGCCCTCTGACGCGCCTGCCGCGGACACGCGGCGACCGTGGACGAGGCTCGCGCCTTCATCGCCCGAAAGCTCTCGCAGCTGAAGGTGCCGGAGTGCATCGAGTGGGTCGACAAGCGAGTCGAGCGTGAGCCGTTCGACCGGTACGGCGTCTTCCACGCTCAATTCGCCGATACGCGTGCGGCGCAGCTCTTCGCAGTAGGCGTCTTTGAGCGTGGCGACGACACTGCGCACGTAGGTGCCGCCGGCACAGTCGAGTTCGAATGTGGCGCGTTCGCCGAGAAGCTGCATGCGTTCCGCACGATAGACGGTCATCTCCCGCACCGGCGGCTCGAATTGATCGCCGCGGCGCGCCTTGGCGTAGAGCCGCTCGCCTTCGACTTTGATCGCAGAGTGCGCCGGAACCGGAAGTTCCAGCCTGCCCGTGGGTAGCTGGGGGTTTTCAGGAACGAGGCCGCTCTGCGTGAGCACGCCGTCGACATCACCGCTATCGGATCGCCAGCCAAGATGAGCGACCACCCGGTAGGTCTTCGGCTGGTGCAGCAGATACCGCTGCAAGCGCGTCGCACGCCCGACGAGGATCAGCAGCAATCCGGTGGCAAACGGGTCGAGCGTGCCGGCGTGACCGATCTTCAGCTTCACGCGCTGCGCAGCTCCGGTCGCCTCGGCCGCGAGGTCGCCGAGTCGGCGCCGTGCCGCGTAGACGACGTCGTGCGACGTGACGCCGGCCGGCTTGTCGACCAGCGCGACCGCGCAGTCGGTTGCCGCCATCGGCCGCGCCCGGCCGCCTAGGCGGCGGTCTGCTGGTCGGGCGCGAGTTGCTCGCGCACGCCTTCGCGGATGATCTCGATCGCCTGTTCGAGCGTCTTCTCGGTCGTGGCGCCGGCGGCCTGACGGTGTCCGCCGCCGCCGAAGCTGCGCGCGATCGCCGAAACGTCGACGCGTTCGGCGGACGAGCGCAGGCTGATCTTCGCCAGGTGCTCACGGCCTTCGCCGGTCAACTCGCGGTAGAGCACTCCGACCTCGGTGCCGCTGACCGCGCGCGGATAGTCGACGATCCCCTCGGTGAAGGTTTCCTCGCTGCCGGTTTCGGTGAAGTCTTCCTTGGTCAGGTTGCAGACTGTGACGAGCCCTCCGTCGAAGCGCTGAAGCGTGGCAAGCGCGCGACCGAGCAGCTGGACCTTGCCAAACGGCAGGTCCTCGAACAGCCTCACGTAGGCGTCGTGCACGTCGACGCCGTTGGCCAGCAGATCGGCGGCCATTTCGTGCGACTCTGGCCTGGTGTTCTGGTACATGAAACGCCCGGTGTCGGTGACCAGACCGACGTAGAGCGCGTCGGCGATGAATGGTGTCAGCTCGACGCCAAGCGATTTGATCAGTCCGTAGACGATCTCGGCCGTCGACGATGCCTTGCCCTCGACGAGGTTGAGGGTGCCGAAACGCGTGTTGTCGTGATGGTGGTCGACGTTGATCAGGGTGAGGCTTTCTTTACGCAGGAAATCGACGTCCATGCGTTCGAACTGACCGCAGTCGAGGAATACGATCGTGCGCTCGTCGAGATCGCCTGGCTCGAAGTGGATCGCCTGGTCGTGCTCGAGCAGGTAGCGGTACTCGTAAGGCAGCGGGAACTCGTTCTCGCGCATGAACATGACGGTGTCCTTGCCCAGTGCCTGCAGCGCCGTGTTCATGCCGACCAGCGACCCCAGTGCGTCTCCGTCGGGGTTCTCGTGCGTGGTCAGCAGAAACTTCTCGTCGTTGCGCAGTCGCTCAAGGATCGCGTCGCGATCGTTGGCGCCGGTCGCGCTTCCGCGCGGATTCGAGTCAGTCATCGCCATCCTCCGTGTCGACGGTCCCCACGTCGAAGGTCTCCGTGTCGAAGGCCTCTGTGTCGAGGGTTTCCGTGTTGATCAATTCCGTGATTCGCATACCACGGTCGACGGAGTCGTCGTACTCGAATCGAAGTTTCGGTGTGTTCTTCATGCGAAGGTGCAACGCGATCTCGTGTTGCAGGTCGGCTCGCGATTCGGTGAGCGCTTCGAGCGTGTCGGCCCGTTCGGTCTCGCCGCCGAAGACGCTGACGAAGACCACCGCATGGCGCAGGTCCGGACTCGTCTCTACTCCGGTAACCGTCACGAAACCGATCGGCGGGTCCTGCAGTGTGCCCGAAGTCAGCGCGCTCGAGACGACCTCGCGCACCGCTTCGTTCACACGTCTCATTCTGTCGCTCGACACTTGATTGCTCCCCGCTGGCATTCATTTTGTTGTGTGACGTGCGCCGTTGATCAGACGAGCTCTCGCTCGACGCTCTTGACCTCGAAGACCTCGATCACGTCGCCCTCCTTCACGTCGGCGTAGTTTTCGAGCACAACACCGCACTCGTGTCCGGTGAGGACCTCGCGCACGTCGTCGTTGAAGCGACGCAGCGTTCCGATCTTGCCTTCGTGAACGACGGTACCGTCGCGCACGAGGCGCACCGAAGCGCCACGCGTCACCTTGCCGGTATCGACGTGACAGCCGGCGATAGTGCCGATCTTCGACGCCTTGAAGGTCTGACGGACGGTCAGCGAGCCGACGGCCTCCTCGACCTCTTCGGGTTCGAGTAGTCCCTGCATGGCCGAACGCAGCTCTTCGAGCGCCTTGTAGATGACGTTGTAGGTGCGGATCTCGACTCCCTCGCGTTCCGCGAGCAGCCGCGCATCGCCTACCGGACGCACGTTGAAACCAATCACGATCGCCTCGCTGGCGCTGGCGAGCATGACGTCGCTCTCGGTCACGCCACCGACGCCGTGGTGAATCACGTTGACCTTGATCTCGCTCTGCGGGAGCTTTGCGATCTCGTCTTCGAGTGCACCGACAGAACCCTGCACGTCGCCCTTGAGGATCAGGTTGAGGGCATTGAGGCTGCCCTCCTGAGCCTGGGCGAAGGCGTCTTCGAGCGACACCTTGAGGCGCGCGCGGCGGGCAATCGCCTCCGTCTTCAGGCGGTTCGCCCGGTCGCCGGCCAGCTGGCGGGCTTCGCGATCGTTCTTGACGACGCGGAAGCTGTTGCCGGCCTCTGGAACGCCGTCGAATCCGAGCACCTCGACTGGCGCGCCGAGTTCGGCGTGTTTGAGCCGCTGGCCGTTGTAGTCGTTCATCGCGCGCACGCGACCCCACTGCGAACCGGCCACCATCGCATCGCCGACCTCGAGCCGGCCGCGCTGGATCAACAGGGTGACGACTGGACCACGACCTGGATCGAGCTGTGACTCGATAACCGTGCCGCTGGCCTCGCTGGACGGATTGCCCTTGAGTTCCTCGACTTCGGCGACGAGCAACAGCATGTCAAGCAGGTTGTCGAGGCCGATCTTCTGCTTCGCCGAGACGTCGCAGAAGATCGTCTCGCCGCCCCAATCTTCGGGCTGCAGGCCCATAGCGGCGAGTTCGGTGCGGACCTTCGTGGGGTCGGCACCCTCTTTGTCGATCTTGTTGACGGCGATGACGATCGGCACGCCGGCGGCCTTGGCGTGGTCGATCGCCTCTTCGGTCTGCGGCATGACGCCGTCGTCGGCGGCGACGACGATCACCGCCACGTCG
Organism: Actinomycetota bacterium; assembly: GCA_016219715.1. GTDB lineage: Bacteria > Actinomycetota > Thermoleophilia > Solirubrobacterales > JACPNS01 > JACPNS01. The sequence goes on from JACRKX010000048.1 coordinate 3,796, forward strand.
GTTACGCCGGCGCCACGGGCACGCATCGCCGTGAAGGCCTCGTGACCGGGCGTGTCGATGAACGTGATCAGCTTGTCGCCACGGTGTACCTGGTAGGCGCCGATGTGCTGCGTGATGCCTCCGGCCTCGCCGGCGACAACGTCGCTCTTGCGCACGGCATCGAGCAGGGAGGTCTTTCCGTGGTCGACGTGTCCCATGATCGTGACGACCGGCGGGCGTTCGACGAGATCCTTGGCGGCGTCTTGGTCGACGTCGCTGTGGTCTACCTCGTCGGCGACGGTGGCGATGTCGATCGTGCGCTCGAAGCCCTCGGCCAGCACGCCGATCGCCTCGTCGGAGAGCGTCTGCGTAAGCGTGGCCATTTCGCCGAGGTCCATCAGTTTCTTGATGACCTCCGCGGCCGGTATACCGAAGCTCTCGGCGACCTCCTTGACCGTGGCGCCGGAGTTGACGCGAACGACCTGCTCCGAAGGATCGATCTTGACCTCTTCACGCTCGACGGGCTCCTCGAACACCGGCCGGCGGCGACGGCCACCCCTGGGCTTGCGCGCCGGCTGTGTCGGGGGCGGACCGCCGGGGCCTCGGCGCGAAGCCTGGGAATCGATCACGACACGGCGCATCTTGCCGGCGCCGCCACCACCCGCAGGGGCAGCCGGACGCTTCGGCGCGGCCTGGCCGCCGGGCGCGCCGTCGGTCGGGCTGGCCGAGTAGGTCTTCGGGGTCTGCGGCGCCTGCTTCGGCGGCACTCGCTTGGGATCGGTGGTCGCCGATGCCGGCTTGCTGGCCGGCGGAGCGTCGACACGCGGCTTGGTCGCCGCAGGCTGCTCCTTCGAAGGCCTCGCGGCGGGAGCAGCCGCAGCCTGCTTGGCGGCAGGCGCGGGCTTGGCGGGCGCTGCCTTTGCCGGCTGGGCCGGCGCCTTCGCGGGCGGTGCAGGCTTCTCGGCGGCGGGAGCCGCGCTCGTTTTGGCTTCGGCCTTGGCCGGGGCCTTGGCGGTCTTACCGGTCGCCTTCGGAGCGGCGGTCTTGGCCGGGGCCTTGGCGGCCGGTTTGGCCTTCTTCAAGACCTTGGCGGCGTCGGCTTCGTCGACGCTCGACGAAGCCGTCTTTGCCTCGATGCCGGCCTTGGCGAGCAGTTCGAGCATCTCTTTGCTGGAGACGCCGGCCTGCTTGGCCAGTTCATGTACGCGGAGCTTTGACATAGATAAGTGGTCAAGCCCCTTTAGTTGTCGTCTTCGCCGGAGAACTCGTCGCCGGCGAGGTCCTCGGCGGCTTCGAGTTCGGCCTCGGCGGCCGCGGTGGCTGGCTGGTCCTGGTGTTCGGGCTGCTCGACGGCTATGTCGCTCTCGGCCTCGGCCTGGGCATCGGCTAGCTCCTCGGCGTCGGCATCGGCGACCGGGACGTCTTCGACGGCCTCTTCGATCGTCTCGGCCTCGATGTCGTTCTCGTCGGGAATGGCTCCGACGGCCTCTTCGCTTGCGTCGACGGCATCGGGATTGTGGTCGGGCACGAGCTCGGCCTCACCGGTCATGTCGAGTTCCTCGCCCGCGGCGGCACGCTCGGCCATCGCCGGATCCACGTAGTCGCTGCCTGTGGCGGTCAGCTCCTGGTGGGCAGGCAGGCCGCAGAAACGGCTGCCCGGAAGGGCTGCGTTCGGGCAGAGACGGCCATTGGAGAGGATCGCGTGGCAACGGCCAGCGGACTCTTCTTCCTCGCCCTCGATCTCGCCGGCGTCTTCTTCGGCGAAGTCGCTCTCGGAGCGGATGTCGATGCGCCAGCCGGTCAGCCGCGCGGCAAGCCGCGCGTTCTGACCCTCGCGGCCGATCGCCAGCGAGAGCTGGTCGTCGGGCACGATGACGGTGGCTTGCTGGTTCTCGTCGTCGACGAGCACTTCGCGTACGCGGGCGGGCGCCAGGGCCTTGGCCACGAACCGCGCGGGCTCCTCGTTGAAGGGGATGATGTCGATCTTCTCGCCGCGCAACTCGCTGACGACCATGCGCACGCGCGAACCGCGCGGGCCGACACAGGCACCGACTGGATCGACGCCGTCGGCGTGCGACACGACGGCGATCTTGCTGCGGAAGCCGGGCTCGCGGGCGACGTTCTGGATCTCGACCAGACCGTCGGCTACCTCGGGCACCTCCAGCTCAAACAACTTGCGGATCAACTCGGGGTTACGGCGCGACACGACGATGCTCGGGCCCTTGCTCTCGGCCGAAACGTCGGTGATGACAGCCTTGATGCGCGCGCCGTGCTCGTAACGCTCGCGCGGCACCTGCTCGCTCTTGGGCAGCAGCGCCTCGACTCGCTCGCGCAGCTGCACCAGCGTGTAGCGGTGGTCGGTCTGCTGCACGATGCCGGTGATCAGCTCGCCGACGCGGTCGTGGTACTCGTCGTACATCATCGTGCGCTCGGCCTCGCGGATGCGCTGGTAGATGACCTGCTTGGCGGTCTGGGCGGCGATACGGCCGAAGTTCTCGGGCGTGACGTCGCGCTCGGGGATCTTGTCGCGGTGCTCGGCGAGCTTCTCGGGCGAGATGTCCGGCTCTTCGATCACGCGACGCTCACCGGTCTCGGGGTCGATCGTCGACTCGGCCTCGTAGACCTCGTCGAGCAATTCGTCCTCGAGGTCTTCGGGCACAAGCAGTTCGAACACTCGGAAATCGCCGCTCTCGCGGTCGAGCTCGACGCGCGCGTACTTGGCCGAGCCAGGCGACTTCTTGTAGGCCGAGAGCAGCGCGTCTTCGAGCGCGGTCATGAGGGTTTCGGCATCGATCCCCTTCTCGCGCTCGAGCAACTTGATTGCGTCAACGATTTCCTGAGACATTTGGTTTTGAACTCCTATTTAGTTGTTTTTCCCGGCTTGGCCGCCTTGCGGGCCCGGGTCGGTGAGGCGCCGGTCGGGCCGGCAACCTCGGGAACAAGATTGGATTTGCTGATTTCGTCGTATGCGACCGTGACCACGTGCGCGTCTGCCCCGATCGTGACGCCGGAGTCGTCGGCGGCGATCAACTCGCCTGTGAAGCTGCGGCGGCCATCGTGTTCATTGCGGGTGCGGATCTTCGCACGGCGGCCGACGAAGCGGCGAAAGTGCGCCGGTTTGGTGAGCGGACGCTTGGGACCGGGCGACGAAACCTCGAGACCGTAGGTCTCGCGCAACGCTCGCAAGGCGCGCGTGACGCGCTCGCAGAGATCGAGATCGACCCCGTCGGGGTGATCTATGAAGATGCGGACGACATTGCCGTTGAGCTCGCAGAGCAGCAGCTCGACCTGGGGCTCGGCCTCGGCGAGCCTGGCTTCGATTTCGCTTTGGAGCTGTTCGATCACTGTCGCCACTTCTTCTCGGAGGATCGCGGCTCTCCGGTTTTGTTGGATATGCCTCCTGAAACGAAAAAAGTGAGCCAATGGCCCACTTCCCTTCCGGCACTCGGGCCGAAGCATCCGTTAGGAGGTTTGCGAGATCGGATTATATCTAGGCCGGGCGCCCGCGCCTCTCGGTCGGCGCCTGCAGATCGGCCACCAGCGCCGCGACACGGTCGAGGATCGCCCCGGCGACCGCGCGCTTGCTGCCACGCGGCGGCCGCTCGGCCACCAAGTCCGACCCGATGATCGTCACCTCGTTGTCGCCCGACTCGAATCCGATCGACGGATCGCTGATGTCGTTGGCGACGATCAGGTCGAGGCCTTTGCTCTCGAGCTTGCGTGTCGCCTCGGCGAGCAGATCGGTTCCACTCTCGGCGGCGAAGCCGACGATCACTTGATCGTCGCGCTTGCTGCCGGCTACGCCGGCGAGGATGTCGTTGGTCGCCTGCATCTCGATGGTCATGCCTTCACGGCCGGCCTTCTTGATCTTGCCGGCCGCCGGATCGACTGGCCTGAAGTCGGCCACCGCGGCAGCCATCACAAGGGCGTCGGCACCGCTGAAATGCTCGTTGACGGAGGTCTCCAGCTCGGCGGCAGTTGAGACGTCTATGTAGGACACCGCAGGGTTGCGGGCGAGCGCGACGTTGGCGGCCACCACCGTGACTTCGGCTCCACGCGCGGCGGCCTCATCGGCGATCGCGAAGCCCATCTTGCCGCTCGAGCGGTTTCCGACAAAGCGCACCTCGTCGATCGGTTCACGCGTGCCGCCCGCGGTGATCAGAATGCGCAGTCCGTCGAGCGAGCGCGGTGCGAAGGCGGCTTCGTCGCCGGCGATCAGGCGCTCGGCCTCGGCCAAGAGATCGGCCGGTTCCGGGAGTCGCCCAACGCCGAACTCACCCTTAGAGGCAAGCTCGCCGACGCCCGGCTCGACCACGGTGATGCCGCGCGAACGCAGCGTCTCAACGTTGGCCCGCGTCGCCGGATTGACGTACATGTCGTTGTTCATGGCCGGGGCTACGAGAATCGGCTTGCGGCACGACAGCGCCAAGGCCGTGAGCATGTTGTCGGCGAAACCGGTCGCGAGCTTGGCGACCGTGTTGGCGGTCGCGGGCGCGATCACATAGACATCGCAGTTGGCCGCCAGCTCGAGATGCCCGATCGGATCGTGATCGGGCCGCTGCTGGTCGGGAAAGGCGCCACCGGCGGGGTCGCGCTCGAATTGACTGATCAGCACCGGCGCGCCGGTGATGCCCTCGAAGCTGGCCTTACCGACGAACTCGACGCTGTCGGGAGTCTGCACGACGCGCACGCTATGGCCGGCCTTGATCGCAAGGCGCGTGAACTCAAGCGCCTTGTACGCGGCGATCCCGCCGCTCACTCCCAGAAGAATCCGTGCCATCAGTCAGTCACCTTGACTGATTATCGGTCACGACCGCCCACCAGTGCAAGATCGTTTGCGCCGAGGCCGGCGCCGCGGCTAACGGTATTGGTACTTGATCTTGTCGGCTTCGACTTCTTCGAGCGCGATCGTCAAGTAGTTCTTCGAGCGGGTGTCGACCATCGGCGGCACGTACTCGCCGAAGTGACCCTCACCAAGGCCGTGGTAGTAGGAGCTGATCTGGCGCGCGCGCTTGGCGGCGACGATCACGGCCGCGTACTGCGAATCGATCTTCTCGAGCAACTTGTCAACGCGCGGTTCGACCACTGCGACTCCTTCGAAAACGTTTGAGACGGGGCGCGTGCTGTGCGCTCCGCGGACGGTGAGCGACGAAAGCCGCTGTAAAGAGCTTAGCGGGCGGGCGGGTGATAACCGCTGACGATCGCGTCTAGCTGCCCCGCCGCCCTTTCGAGATCGTCGTTGACTACGACGTGCGCGAACTCGTCGCGTGCGGCCAGCTCTTCCTCGGCCACGGCGAGCCGGCGCTCAATCTCTTCCGGAGCATCGGTGCCACGGCCCACGAGACGCTTCCGCAGCGTTTCGGCCGAAGGCGGCGCGATGAAGATCTGGTGAGCTTCGGGCATCGACACCCGGATCTGGCGAGCGCCCTGCAGCTCGATTTCGAGCACGACGCCTCCGGTTTCGCGATGGCGTTCGAGTTCGCTACGCAGGGTGCCGTAGCGATTTCCGCTGTAGTCGGCGTGCTCGACGAACTCCCCCGCGTCGACCTTCGCCGCGAACTGCTCGGGCGAGAGGAAGTGGTAGCTCACCCCGTCGACCTCGCCGGGACGCGGCGCGCGCGTGGTGGCCGAAACCGAGAGTCCGAGCCCGGGATGACGCTCGCGCAGCAGCGAGATCAGCGTTCCCTTGCCGACTCCCGAAGGACCGGTGATCACGAAGACTTGCGTGTTGGCTGCGGCGTCGGTCACGAACGGGCAGCTTAAAGACCACGGCGGAAGGCGGTCACGAAGCGGTTTGGCGAAGGCGCCGGAGACTACGGACGGCGCAGAGCTTCAACGAGCTCGCGGCGCTGACGCTCTGAAAGGCCGATCACGGTCTTGCTAGGCGAGATGCGGCAGCGTTGCAGGACCTTGGTGACCTTTACGCGGCCGTAGCGCGGGACCGCCAGCATGATGTCGGCGACCTTGGCGGAGTGCACGCACTCAGGCGGGTCGAGCAGCACTGTCTCGATGCGGATGCGGCCGGCCTTCAGGTCGCGCTTCAGCGAGGCGCGCTCTGTGCGCACGGCGTTAGCGAGCTTGAGGGCCTCGAGGCGCTGCGATGGCGAGCGGTCGGGGGTCGCGAGTGGACTTCCGTCCGCCGAGAGCTCTAGCTTGCCATTTACCGAGTCAGCTGTCGCGGTCTTTCGCGACGGTGCCTTTGCGGCTGTTTTTGACTCGGTGGCGGCTTGCGGCATGGCGGCAATGATAGGCAGGTTTTCCGCCGCTTACGCAATGAATTCGATATTTCACCTCGACCTCTAGTTGAGGTTCAATCAGATTGACCGTTGCTTGACCCCAAAGGTCGTCACAGACCGCACGAAACAACGGCCAAGAGATCAGACTGCCTGCGGTGCTTTGGCCTGATCGCCCAGTGCGCGGAGCTCGCCAACAATGCGGTTTCCCGCCGCCGGGTCGCGGAAGTTCTCGGTGCCAACGGCCACCAGCGCTGCGCCGACGGCCAAGAGATCGGCCGCGTGGCGTCCGCACTCGACTCCGCCCATCCCGATAAGCGGAATGTCCACTCGCTCGGCCGACCTGGCGACATGCGCAAGTGCGACCGGCCGGATCGCGGGTCCGGAAATGCCGCCGCTGCCCTCAGCAGGAACCGAGCCGACGATGTTGCCCGTCTTGACGTTCGGACATGAGAAATTGAGCTCGAAGGCGGCGATCTCATCGCGGTCGGCGAGCGTGTCGAGGATCGCCTCGAGCTCCTCCGGGCTAAAGCCCATCACACTCACGAAAAGCGGTGCCGGGAGCGTCGCGTAGGCGGGCAAGTCCTCGCTCACAAAGCGCTCCAGGCCCTTGTTGGGCAAACCGATGGAGTTGATCATTCCCTGGCCCAGCTCCCAGAGGCGCGGCGGAGGGTTGCCGGCGCGCTGCGCCAAGGTGATCGTCTTGGACACGTAGGCCGCAAACGGAAACTCGGACTCGAAGGCCGCGCCGAACACTCGCCGTGCGGCGAGCGCGTCGTAGGTACCCGATCCGTTGACGATCGGATGCGCAAGCTCAATGCCGCAGAACTCCACCGGGCCGCCGTGAACTTGACCGCTCAATGCCCTGCCCCCGCGACAAGCGCGGTCTCGAGCCGGGAGCCGTCGAGCACCGGACCATCGACACAGAGCCGTAGGTAACCGTCGACTGTCGGCACGACACAGCCGTAACAGGCGCCGAACCCGCAAGCCATTCCCGATTCCATCGCCAGCTGTACCGGAACCGATCGTTCGGCGCAGAGCGCGCGAACGGCCTCGAGCATCGCAGGCGGACCGCAGGCATAGACCGACTGCTCACGGCCGCTCTGTGCGCCGGCGTCGAGCTCCGACGCAAGCGGGTCCGTGACGAATCCATGGTGTCCCGCCGAGCCGTCCTCGGTGGCGGCCGTATGAACAAGCTCATATGCGTCCGCGGCAAGCAGCCGCGCCGCGTCGCGCATCCCGACGAGCGCCGACGAGCGAACGCCGTCGAGTTCTCGGATCTCGTCGTCGAGCGCCACGATCGGCGCTAGGCCGATGCCGCCGGCGACCAGCACCGGCCAGCGGGTGGCATCGAGCGTGAAACCGTTACCGAACGGACCGGCGATCATCAGATCCTCGCCGGCCACGCATTCGGCGAGGCGAGACGTTCCGGGACCGACCGCTTCGAGCAAGAAGTCGAGCCGTAGATCGCCCGGCTCGCCACCGACTCGCGCAAACGACAGCGCGCGCGGCAGGTACGGCCTGCCGTCTTCTCCCCCGCCCCAGCCGGCAGCGGTTTGCAGCATGTAGAACTGGCCGGCAAGCGGCCGCGGTCCGCCGTCGTCTTCGACCTGCAGGGCTGTGTACGGACCGTGATGCTCGACCGATCGCACGGTCGCGGCGCGCCGCCCGAACGGCGCCTGAACGCGCTGCTCGCCGACACTCACCGAGCTCACGCCGGGGCACCCTGCGCACTGCCGGCCGAAAGCCCGTGCAGATCCTGGAGCGAACGCACCGTCATCGGGTTCAGGCGCATCGCGCCGATCGCCCGGGCGGCGGCGCTTGCGCCGGTCATCGTGGTGATGCACGGGATGCCCTGAGCGGTCGCGGCGACGCGAATCTCGTAGCCGTCGCTGCGCGCGCCACTGCCGCTTGGCGTGTTTATGACCAGATGTACGTCGCCGCGCTCGATCCAGTCGACGACGTTGTTGTCGCCTTCGGCGATCTTGTTGATCGCCTCCACGGGGATCCCCATCCGCCGGATCGCCCGCGCGGTTCCGGCGGTGGCGATCAGCCTGAATCCGAGGTCGTGCAGCGTGGCGGCAAGTTGTGTGGCGGCCGGCTTGTGGTGGTCGCGCACGGTGATGAACACCGTGCCTTCGGCCGGCAGCGCGGCGCCGGCCGCGGCCTGCGCCTTGCCGAAGGCCGTCGGGAAGTCATCGGCCACGCCCATAACCTCGCCGGTCGAGCGCATCTCGGGGCCGAGCATCGCGTCGGCACCGGGAAAACGCTGGAACGGCAGCACGGCCTCCTTGACGCTGACGTGCGCGGTGCCGCCGGAGGGCAGGTCGATGTCTGCGAGCTTCTCGCCGAGCATCAGGCGGCAGGCGACCTTCGCCAGCGACACGCCGGTGGCCTTGCTCACGAACGGCACGGTGCGCGAGGCGCGCGGGTTGGCTTCGATCACGTAGATCTCGTCGCCGGCGACCGCGTACTGGATGTTGATCAGGCCGACCACGCCCAGCTCAAGCGCAAGTTTTTCCGTGTGGGAGCAGATCGTCTCGTATGCCTCACGGCCGATCGACATCGCCGGGATCACGCATGCCGAGTCGCCGCTGTGAACACCGGCCTCCTCGACGTGCTGCATGACGGCACCAATGTGGACGGTCTCGCCGTCGCACAGCGCGTCGACGTCGATCTCGATCGCGTCTTCCAGGAAGCGGTCGAGCAGCAGTACCTGCTGGCGCTCGCCGTCGGCGGCTGGACGGTCTAGACCGAGCGCCGCCGCCTCGACAGCGAGATACCTCTCGAGCTGGTCGCGGTCGTAGCAAATCTCCATGGCACGGCCGCCGAGCACGTAGCTCGGGCGGATCAGCAGCGGGAAGCCGACGCGCTCGGCCGTGATGCGCGCTTCGTCGCTGCTGCGCGCGATGCCATACGGCGGACAGGCGATACCGACCCGGTCGAGCAGGTCGCCCCAGCGCTCACGGTCTTCGGCGAGGTCGATCGAGTCGACGCTCGTGCCCAGCAGCGGAACTCCGGCATCGGCTAGACCAGCTGCGAGTTTCAGCGGCGTCTGGCCGCCGAACTGCACGATCACACCCTCGGGCCGCTCGACCTCGACGATCGCCAGCACGTCTTCGAGCGTCAGCGGCTCGAAGTAGAGGCGATCGGAGATGTCGTAGTCGGTCGAGACCGTCTCCGGGTTGCAGTTGACGATCACGGCGTCGCGCCCGATCTCGCGCACCGTCATCGCCGCATGCACGCAGCAGTAGTCGAACTCGATTCCCTGGCCGACGCGGTTCGGACCGGAGCCGAGGATCATCACGCTTGGCTTTTCGCCGCGATCGATCTCGTGGCGCGGCCCGTCGGGGCCGACGCGTTCGAAGCCACTGTAGAAGTAAGGCGTGGCCGCCTCGAACTCGGCGGCACAGGTGTCGACTGCGCGGTAGACGCGCTGCTGGCCGGCCTCGATCGCGGTGCCGTCGTGCACGAGCTTGACGAACTGGCCGAGATACCAGGGATCGATGTTCGTGGCGCCGTTCAGCTCCTCGACGCTGGCGTCCTTACGGATCGCCTCGAACAACAGCTCGAAGCGATCGGCGGACGGACGACGTAGCCGCGCGAGCAACTCGTCCTTGGGCAGGTCGATCACCGGCGGCCGATCGAGCTCGCGTGAGCGCCATGCCTTCTCGAATGCCTGGCGAAAGGTCGGAGCGATCGACATCGCCTCGCCGACCGACTTCATCTGGCTGGTGAGCACGTCGTCGGCGCCGGGGAACTTCTCGAAGGCGAAGCGAGGCCACTTGACGACGACATAGTCGAGCGTGGGTTCAAACGCAGCGCTCGTCTTCTGCGTGATGTCGTTGGAAATCTCATCGAGTGTGTATCCGACCGCCAGCCGAGCCGCGATCTTCGCGATCGGAAAGCCCGTCGCCTTCGAGGCCAGCGCCGAAGAGCGCGAAACGCGCGGGTTCATCTCGATCACGACGATCTCGCCGTCGGCTGGATTGACGGCGAACTGCACGTTCGAGCCGCCAGTCTCGACGCCGATCGCGCGGATGATCGCGATCGCCTGGTCGCGCAGCTCCTGGTACTTGTCGTCGGAGAGCGTCTGTTGCGGCGCGACGGTCACGCTGTCGCCGGTGTGCACGCCCATCGGGTCGATGTTCTCGATCGACGCAATGATCACGACGTTGTCGTTCCTGTCGCGCATCACCTCGAGTTCGAACTCGCCCCAGCCAAGCAGCGACTGCTCGACGAGCACCTCGCCGATCGGGCTTGCGGCCAGTGCCGCTCCGAGCATCGT
>JACRKX010000078.1 GCA_016219715.1 Actinomycetota bacterium
GGGACTGCCGAGCCGCCTGACGACCTTGCCGACGGGCTGGGTGATCATGCGTCCGCGCTGCTTGCTGCGGGCCACGCCGGCCGGTGCCACGATCACCAGCTCTTGGGGTCGCAGCTCGTGGGCGGCCGAACGTTTGCGGTCGTGCTTGAGCTGGATGCTGCTGCCTCGCTCGAACAGAGGACGAGCCGCCAGCGAGCGCCCCTTGGGCACGAGCACCGCGGCCAGCGGCCCGTTGAAGATCGGCCCGAAACCGCCTGCCGAGGGATCGTTTCTCACTTGAACTCGGCGAGCGCCTCGAACGATGCGTCGAGCGCTTCGTCGGCGCGGGTGTCGATGTCGTCCTCGGCTTTCAGGTCGGGTGTCAGCCCGCGCTTCGTGATGTAGTGATTGCCCGGCAGCACGTAACGACCGACCGTCAGCGAGATGGCACCGCCGTTCTCGAGTTCGGTTACCTCCTGGAAGACACCCTTGCCGAACGTGTTGACGCCGACCACCAGCGCCCGGTCGCGGAACTTGAGCGCCCCGGCGGTGATCTCGGAGGCGCTGGCGGAACCCTTGTCAACGAGCACGACGAGTGGGTCGGCTGTGAGCACTGCGTCTTTGATTGCGTCGTACTGCGTGCGCCGGCGTGAGCGGCCATCGGTCGCCACGATCATCCCGTCGGAGAGAAACAAGCTGCTGACCGCGACCGCCTGGTCGAGCCGCCCGCCGCCGTTGCCGCGCAGGTCCAGCACGTAGCTGTCGGCGCCGCGCTTCTCGAGCTTCTCGATCTCGCGCGCGACCGCCACGCCGGCGGTTTCGGTGAATCCGGCCAGCATGACCACACCGATCTTGCGGCCGTCGCGCTTGTAGAGCTTGCCGAGCGCAACCGGTATCTCGATCTGCTTGCGCTGAAGCCGGTAGTCCCGCTCCGCGCCGAGCGCCTCGCCGCCCTGGCGCTTCGGCCGTCGCGCCGTCAGGGTCACGTAGGTGCCCTCGGGTCCCTTGATCCTCGCGACCGACGCGTCCGAGGACTGTCCGGCGATCGACTTGCCATCGACGGCGGTGATCACATCTTCACGGCGGATGCCCGCCTGCTTGGCCGGTGAGCCGTCGTATACGAAGGTGACCAGCAAACCCTTGTCGTGCTGATTCACGGCCATTCCAACGCCCGAGTACTTGCCGCTGATCGACTGCGCGAAAGCCTTGTTCTGGTCGGGGTTGAAGTAGTGCGAGTAGGGATCCTTCAGCGACTTGACCATGCCGCTGAGCTCGCCGTCGGTCAACTTCTCTCCGTCGACCTTGCGATAGAACTCGTTTTCGATCAGCTGTTTGGCCTGTTCGGATGAGATCTCGGTCTTGTCGGGCGCGATCACATCCTTCAACACACCCACCACGGGCGTGTTCGGATTGGCTCCGACATATACGCCGGCGGCCAGCGCGGCCACCAGCGCGAGGATCACGATCGTTACTCGCATGCTGTGCGGAAGGCTAGAGGGCAGGCCAACGCTCGCGGCCGTTCGGCGACGTGCACTAGAGCTTGAGGAAGCGGCGCAGCGTGAACCCTGAGCCAGCCGCCGAGATGCCCATCGCCGAAACGAGCAACAAGATCGCCAGCGGCAGGAAGCCGATCGTCTCCGGCGCGGCAAACAGCGCGAAGCTCTCAGACAGCGGATCGACGATCGTCTGCTTGGCAATCAACAACAGCAGGATCGCGATTACACCGCCCGCGGCGCCGACGAACACGCCTTCGATCACGAACGGCCAGCGGATGAACCACGCCGTCGCACCGACCATGCGCATCACCTCCACCTCACGGCGGCGCGCGTAGATCGAGAGGCGGATCGTGTTGCCGACGAGCAGCGTCGAGGTCAGCACCAGCAGGATTGCCAGGCCCCACATCGCATACTTCACGCCGCCGGTGATCGAGAGGATCTTGTCGGTCTCGTCTTCGCGGTTCTTCACGTCGTCGATCGCCGGGCTGACGTAGGTCGTCTTACCGTTTTCGATGCTCTCGAGCGCGTCGACGATCTTGCCAACTTCGGCGGGGTCGCGCGGTGTCACGCGGTAGCTCGCCGGTAGCGGGTTTTCCTTTCCTAGCGTCTCCGCGGCGTCCTTCAGCGCGCCTTTCAGCGAGGCCTTGGCTTCATCCTTAGAGATGTACTCGACGGTCTTGACGTCGGGGTTCTGCTCGAGCTTGCGGCGCAGCGCGGTCAGCTCGGCCTGTGTGGCGTCGTCCTTGAGGTAGACGTCAACAAGCAGCCGGCCGCGAATCTCGTTGGCGGCACCGGTGGTGGCGTCCGTGACGGGAATGAAAACCCCGAGGACGATCGTCGTGATCATCACCGTCATCAATGCCGCGAAGCTCGGCGCCGAGTTGCGGCGCAGCGTGCGGATCGCCTCGCTCATGAAGAAGCGGAAGTTCATCGCCGACCCGCCATCACTGGGCATCCACCGCCGAGAACTCGCTCGTGTAGCCGGCCGCCTGCTCGTCGCGCACGATGTGCCCGTCACGCAGCTCGATCACGCGGCGGCGCATGCGGTCGACCATTCCCTGGTCGTGAGTGGCGACGATCACCGTGGTGCCGGTGCGGTTGATCCGGTAGATCAGCTGCATGATGCCAAGCGACGTCTCGGGATCGAGATTGCCGGTCGGCTCGTCGCAGATCAGCAGCGGCGGGTGATTGACGAAGGCACGGGCCACCGACACGCGCTGCTGCTCACCGCCGGAGAGCTGGTCGGGGTAGTTGTGCAGCTTGGTCGAGAGACCGACGAGCCGCAGGATGTGAGGCACTTTCTCGCGGATCTCTGAGCGCGAAGCACCGGTGACCAGCAGCGAGTAGGCGACGTTGTCGTAGACGGTGCGGTTGGGAAGCAGCTTGAAGTCCTGGAAGACCGCACCGATGTTGCGACGCAGAAACGGCACACGGTCAGGCTTGAGCCGCGTGATGTCACGGCCGGCGATGAAGATGTGGCCGCGCGTGGCCTCGAACTCCTTCATCAACACGCGGATGAAGGTCGACTTGCCACAACCCGTCGGGCCGACCAGGAAGACGAACTCCCCGCGCCGGATGTTGGTGGTGGCGTTCTCGAGGCCGACCGTGCCGTCGTCGTAGACCTTCGTGACGTCGTCGAACTCCACGACCGCGGAGCCGTATTCGGACAGGTGTTCGGCGCTGGATGCGTGCATCAGAAAGCCTTTCTCCAGGCTAGAAGCGAATCCTGCCGGTGGCGCCGTATGTGGCCTGGAGCTAAACCTGGCGTGGCTGGGCCTGGATCAACCCGGACCTGGCTACCAAGAACCCCTCGACTAAGCCGGCGGCGCCGACGGTGCGCCGATCGCGTGAAAGCCGCCATCGACGCGGACGATCTCGCCGCTCACGCCGCGGGCGAGGTCGGAGAGCAGCCAGCAGACGGTGTTGGCGACCGGCTGCGGGTCTTCGATGTCCCAGCCAAGCGGCGCCTGGGCGGGCCAGAGCTGGGCGAGGTCGTTGAACCCGGGGATGCCCTTCGCGGCCATCGTGCGCAGCGGACCGGCCGAGACGAGATTGGCGCGCACGCCGTGCGGGCCGAGATCGCGCGCGAGGTAGCGGTTCACCGACTCCAGCGCGGCCTTGGCCACTCCCATCCAGTCGTAGATCGGCCAGGCGACCGTGGCATCGAAATCGAGGCCGACGATCGCGCTCTCGGGCACGTCTCGCGGAGCCGCGGCGTCGACGGGGTCGCCGTCGGCAACGCGGCCGGCCGACGCTCGCCCCTCTGTGCGGTCGAGCAGTGGCAGCAACGCGGTCGCAACGGCCTTGTACGAGAAGGCGCTGGTGCGAAAGGCCAGCTCGGCGCTTTCGCGCGGCGCGGAAAGGAACTTGCCGCCCAAGGCGTCCTCGGGCGCGAAGGCGATCGCATGCAGCACGCCGTCGAGCCCGCCAAGCGCGCTCTTCACGCCATCGGCCAGTGCCGCGAGATGCTCGTCGTCGTTGACGTCGAGCTCGATCACCTCGACCGGGCGGTCGAGACGGTTGGCCGTGCGCTCGGTTAGCGACCGCATGCGGCCAAAAGTCGAGAGCACGACCTCGGCGCCCTGCGCCTGGGCCATCCGCGCCACGTGAAAGGCGAGGCTCTGCGGCGTGAGCACACCGGTGATCAGCAGCCGCTTACCTTCGAGCAGTCCCATGCCGGCGCCCTTATTTCGCCTTGAAGACGAGACACGCATTGTGCCCGCCGAAACCGAACGAGTTCGACAGCACTGTGTCGATCTTGAGCTCGCGCGCCCCCTCGGGGATGTAGTCGAGGTCGCATTCGGGGTCCGGCTGGTCAAGGTTGACCGTGGGGTGCGCCTTGTTGTCGCGGATCGACATCACGCAGATCACGGCCTCGACCGATCCCGCCGCGCCCATCATGTGTCCGACCAGCGACTTCGTCGAAGACAGTGGCGGCGTCGAGTCGGCGCCGAATACCTGCTTGACAGCCTTCGTTTCGGCCAGGTCGTTGTAGGGCGTGCTGGTGCCGTGAGCGTTGATGTAGTCGATCGCACCGGGCTCGACACCGGCCTCGGCCAGTGACTTCGTCATCGCCGCAATCGCGCCGCGGCCCGACGGGTCGGGCTGCACGAGGTGGTACGCGTCGTTCGAAGCGCCGTATCCCGCCAGCTCGCAGTACACGCGAGCGCCGCGTGCGGCGGCGTGCTCGGCCGACTCGAGGATCAGCATGCCGGCACCCTCGCCCATCACGAAGCCGTCGCGGCGCGAGTCGAACGGACAGCTCATGCCCTTCGAGGTCATCGCGCCCATCGCCCGGAAGGCCGCCGTGGCCAGCGGCCGGTTCGCAGACTCGGCACTGCCGGCGACGACGAGGTCGGCGTAGCCGTGCTCGATCATCCGCTTGGCCTCGCCCAGCGAGTGGTTGCCCGAGGCACACGCGCTGACCACGCAGTGGCCCGGCCCGAGCAGGCCGAAGTCTTTCGTTACGGCGGCAATCGCCGCGTTTGGCATCAACATCGGCACAGTCGTGGCGGGCACCTGGCGGTCGCCCTTCTCTTTGAGGATGTCGATGCCGGTGTCGATCGTCTCGAACCCACCGATTCCGGTGCCGACAACGGCGCCAAGGCGTTCAGCGTCGAGTTCGCCGAAGTCGAGACCTGCGTCTTCGACGGCCTCGCGGGCGGCCAGCAGCGCATAGCGCGCAAACCGGTCGAGGCGGCGAGACTCCTTGATCGAGAGGTGCTCGGACGGGTCGGGGCCGACGGCCACGTCTCCGTGCGGCAAGGGCTGTCCGGCGAGCGCAGCCTGCCACAGAGCGTCAACGCCGAAACCGGCGGGCGAGACCGCGCCGATGCCGGTGATCACCACTTCTCTGGTCGTCTGGTCACTCATATCTTGCTCGCGCGATCGCGGCCAGTGCCGCGATCAGCCGTTCTTGACGACAGCGGCAATCGTGTCGCCCATCGTCGTCAGACCCTCGAGGTCCTCGTCGGGGACGCGAACGCCAAAATCGTCTTCGATTGCCTGCATGATCTCGACGACGTCGAGCGAGTCCATGTCGAGGTCTTCGAGTGTCGCCTCGAGCGTGACCGCCGACGGGTCGACGCCGAACTTCGGAACGATCTCCTTGATCTTGTCGAGCACTGATTCCTGGGTGACTGCCATTTGAATGCCTTTCGTTTGGATCGGTTTCTATCGGGTACGCAGGCCGCGTGTCGTGCGCAGGGGGCTCACGCGGTCATTCCACCGTCGACCGGCAGAACGACGCCGGTGACGTACCCCGCCTCTTCCGAGACGAGAAAGCTAACGGCCGCCGCCACTTCTTCGGGCGTTCCCGCCCGACCAGACGGCACGTCGGCAACGATTTTTTCAATTAGGCCTTCGGTCATGGCCGTTTCGACCGGGCCCGGCGCAACGCAGTTGACTGTGATCTGCTTGCGCGCGTACTCCTTGGCGAGAGTGCGTGCGAGGCCGATCAGACCGGCCTTCGACGCCCCGTAGGCTGCCTGGCC
The DNA here is from genome assembly GCA_016219715.1 of Actinomycetota bacterium. GTDB lineage: Bacteria > Actinomycetota > Thermoleophilia > Solirubrobacterales > JACPNS01 > JACPNS01. The sequence continues at coordinate 5,969 of JACRKX010000078.1, forward strand.
GGGATTGCCGTGCAGGCCAGTCACGGAGCTGACCATCACGATCCGCCCCCAACGCTCGCGCATCATCTGGCGAAGCGCGGCGCGACTGCAGTTGAAAGCGCCGGTGAGGTTTGCGTCGATCGTCTCGTTCCACTGCTCGTCGGAGAGGCGCACGGCCAGTCCATCGCGGCGCACGCCGGCGTTGTTGACCAGCACGGCGACCGGACCGAGCTGTTCGGCGATCTGTTCGAATGCGCCATCGACGGCCGCGACCTCGCGCACGTCGGCGGCGAGCGCCAGCGCCCGTGCGCCACTCGACTCGACCGCCTTCACTGTCTCGGCGGCGCCATCGGCATCGGACGAGTAGGTGACCGCAACGTCGAAGCCGTCGGCCGCCAGCCTGGTGGCGATCGCTCGGCCGATGCCGCGTGAGGCGCCGGTCACCAGCGCCACACGGCGCTGCGTGCCTTTCGTGGCGCCGCCTTCGCTCACGGCGCGATGGCCCCCAGTTCACAGGTGATCGCCGAGTAGGCGAAGCCGCCGCCGAACCCGGCCATCGCGATCAGGCCGCCGTTCGCAAAACGCCCGGCCTCGTACTCGCGCCGCAGCGCGACCGGCACGGACGCGGCGGAGGTGTTGCCGACGTCGGCTATCTGAACCGAGACTTGATCCTCGCGCAGCCCTAGCTTCTCGCCGAGCGCATCGACGATGCGGATGTTGGCCTGATGGGCGACGAGCATCGTCATGTCGTCGAGCGACTTGCCGATCGCGTCAAGCGCCTGCAGCGTGACCTCGCTCATGCGCGCGACGGCGTTGCTGTAGGTCTCGCGGCCGCGCATTCGGATGACGTTGCCATCGTCGCGCTCGCTGTGCAGGATGCGGTACTGGTGATCGAAGCCGCCGATCAGCGGACCGATGCCACCGTGCTCGACAGGGCCGACGACGACCGCGCCGGCGGCGTCGCCGAACAGCGGGGCGCTCTTGGGGTCGTCCCACGGCGTGATGCGCGAAAGCGCGTCTGCCCCAAGCACGAGCGCAAGCTTGGAGCGACCGGTCTCGACGGCCGCGGCGGCCTGGCCGAGCGCCGTCACGAATCCGGTGCATGCCGCACTGAGGTCGTAGACCACCGCGGTGCCGGGAACGCCAAGCGCGGCGGCAACCGCGACTGCCTGGGCGGGAAAGACGTTGTCTGGGGTGATCGTGGCCACGATCACCGTGTCGACCTCGGCGGCGTCACGCCCGGCGACGGCTAGCGCGTCGCGCGCGGCGCGTTCGCAGAGGCCATTGAGCGTCTCGCCCTTGTCGAGGTCGAGCACGCGGCGCTCACGTACGCCGGTGCGGTCGATGATCCAGTCGGCCGTCAGACCGAGCTTCTCGCCGATCTCCTGGCTGGTGACGACTTTGCTGGGCTGCGCGTTGCCGAAGCCGATCATGCCGGCGTGACGCAAGCCGCCGGACTCGGTGATCTCGGCCTGCGGCATGGTCTCGACGGCGTCCATGTCAGGCGCCGCCCGTGGCGACGAAGTCGGAGACCTTGAAGGCGCGCGCTTCGGGCAAGGTGCGCTTGACGAGCCCGACAAGAACGCCTGCCGGATCGAATTCGATGAATTCGCGTACGCCGAGCTGCCACATGTACAGCAGCGACTCGCGGAAGCGGACCGGCGCCAGCAGCTCGGTTGCGAGCTCCTTTTGCGGGTTCACGTAGGGGCGCGCGGTGCCGTTGGCGATCACGTTCGAGGCGTCGCCGAAGGTCTCGCGGTCGAGCGCCTCGGCGAGACGCGCGGCGGCCGACTCGATCAGCGGAGAGTGAAAGGCGCCGCTGACGGGTAGACGCTTGAGGCGCAGCCGTCGCTGATTGCCTTCGTCGTCGGTGGTGGTCGGCTCGGCGGCTTCGAGGGCTTCGATGCCCGGCAGCGCTCCCGTGAGCACGATCTGACCGGGCGCGTTGTCGTTGGCGACCGTGAGGTCGAACTGATTGGCGATCTCGGCGGCGCGCTCGGGCGAGGCGCCGAGCAGGGCGATCATCGCGCCAGGATGCTCACTGGCGGCGTCGGCCATCACGCGGCCGCGCAGCTCGACGACGCGCGCGGCGGCCTCGTCGTCGATCGCACCGGCGGCGGCCAGCGCCGCATACGAGCCAAGCGAGTGACCGGCAAAGAGATCGCACTGCACACCGGCTTCGCGGTAGCTCTTGATCGACATGCCAAAGACGGCCGGCTGCTGGCCGGCGGTGTCGATCGGCATGTCAGCGGTCTGACTGCCCTGGCCGGGAAAGAGGCCGGCCCTCACCTGTCACCCCCCTTACTCACTAGGCAGCACAGATTAGTCCACATTAGTTGCGGACAATCACTGATATCTCACCAAGTGTGAGCCATCTCACTCGCCGCGGCCGGGGCGAACGGCGACGACCGTTCCGTAGCCTGGCTACGAGGGCTTCTTGGCGGCGCGAGGTGTGCTCTTGGGCTTCTCCCTGCTCTTGCCGGCGGCCGCGTCGCGTTCGAGCGAGGCGACGCGGCGTTCGAGGCGGTCGAGGTCGTCCTCGAGCTCTTCGATGCGGTGAAAGAGAGTGCGTACGCGCAGGGTCAGGCTCTCGAACTGCGAACCCGACGGCAGGCCCAGCGCTGAGATGGCGGACTGCTGAGCGTGCATGACCCGCTCGCCGGCGTCGACGATGCGCGTCAGAGCGTCGCCAAAGAACCAGCTGCCGGCGATCTCGTCGACGATGCCGCCTACGCCTTCGCCGATTCCGCCCTCGCGGTCGTCATGCCTGTCTCGCTCCGAAGCCATCGCTGACGATCATAGGACCTTGTCTGCCGGCGCGAATCCGCAATCGACCGCAATCTCGCCCCGGATACCGCCCTCGAAGGCAAAAACCGGTCCCAAATCGCTAGTCTAACCCTCAAGTTGAGAGTTATTCATGGCTGCGGATACTCCAACGTTCTCCAAAACTTCACACGCAGTAAAAAAACCGCCGATTAAGGTCGTCTCAGCAACTGTCGATGAAGCTTCAGGTGGGCGCACGACGCGCCCTCACGTGCGTGCTTCCGACGGCTACTCAACGGGAGGCGCGCGGCACACTCCGCGAACAGCAGAACCAAAATGACGTCAATGCTCAAAAAGTCACGGATGGCGCTCGCCATGCCGCTTGCAGGTATTAGGGAACCGGTAGAAAAGGGTCCTTTCAGCAGCTATCTTTGTGACGACCGTTCGCTGCGCGGGGAGGGATGCGCGACGACCTGGCTCCGTGAAGAACACGTGGCCGGTCAGTGCAACGGTTTTAACCAGAGGATGAACAGGGAATCGTGAGGGGCAGAATCTTCAATCGGGCGTCGATCGCCATGCTTGCATTCGTGCTGGGCATGGCGGCGCTTATGGCCGGCGCACTCGCGGCCGGTGCCGAGGTGACAGGTCAGTCCGGTGAGACCCCGGGCATGGTCCCCAACGACACCGAGCCGGTCGAGCCGACCGAGCCCACCGTCCCCGAGCCCACTCCGGCGCCGAGCAAGCCGAAGACCAAGAAGCCGGCGAGCAAGCCCAAGCAGACCACGCCGAAGAAGGATTCCTCGAAGCGCAAGACCACTCGCCGCGACAGCTCGACCGACCGCTCGCGCTCCGACAGCGACACAGACAGCGACGACGCCAACGCCGCCGACCCGCTCGACGGCGCCGGCGACCTCGGCGACGACGGCCCGGTCAGCGTGCCCAACCTCTTCCTCAAGCAGTTCCAGATTCCGCCGTTCCTGCTGCCGATCTACCAGGCCGCCGGCATCCAGTACGACATCCGCTGGGAGGTGCTGGCCGCGATCAACGAGATCGAGACCAACTACGGCCGCAACCTCAACGTCTCGTCGGCCGGCGCGCTGGGCTGGATGCAGTTCATGCCGGCAACGTGGGAGATGTACGGCGTCGACGCCAACAACGACGGCGTCAAGGACCCTTACAACCCCGTCGACGCCATCTTCGCCGCCGCCAAGTACCTGAAGGCCGCCGGCGGCCACGACGACCTGCGCCGCGCGATCTTCGCCTACAACCACGCCGACTGGTACGTCGACCAGGTGATCCTGCGCGCCCGGCTGATCTCCGGAGTGCCCGACGGACTGGTCGATTCGCTGACTGGACTCACACAGGGCCACTTCCCTGTCTACGCGCGCGCCACTTACAAGGGCGCAGTGAAGCGCTCGAAGAAGAAGGTCGCCGTCGGCACAAACGCTGCACGTGTGGTCGAGGGTAAGGAGCGCAGCACCGGCACCAAGATCTTCTCGAAGCGCGGCGCCCCGGTCGTCGCCGTCCAGGATGCCGAAGTCGTCAGCATCGGCAAGACCGAAAAAGACGGCAACTACATCACCATTCAGGACAGCTTCGGCAACCGCTACCGCTACTCGCACCTCGGGTCGGTCTCCAAGGTCTACCCCGTGCCGCGCACCAAGGCCAGCCAGAAGTCGGCGGCATCCGACGAGGGCGACACCGCCAAGTTCGGCTCCGGTAAGACCGGTCCGCGCCTCGGCAGCCAGGAGCGCCTCTACGCCAACCCCGACCGCGAGCGTCCCAAGTCAGGCGGCTCCTACGTACAGCTGGCCAACAGCGGCGTGGCGATGGACGGCTACGAGACCTTCGACAACTACTTCTCCCGCCCGTACGGCCTGAAGAAGGAAGACGTCGTGCTCAAGCCGCTGCGCACGGGCTCACACGTGATCGGCGGCACGATCCTCGGCCGCTACGGCAACTACGTCAACGGCCGCACGCCCTACATGAACTTCCAGATCCGCCCGGCCGGCCGCGGCGCCCCGGTCGTCGACCCGAAGCCGATCCTCGACGGATGGAAGCTGCTCGAGTCCACGGCTATCTACCGCGCCGTCGGCGTCAACCCGCTGGTGCCGGTCAAGGACAGCCAGTCGATCGGCCAGATCCTGCTGATGAGCAAGGAGCAGCTCGAGAGCTACGTCCTGAACAAGGACACGATCGAGATCTACGGCTGCGGCCGTGACGACATTCGCGCCGGTCAGATCGACCGCCGCGTGCTGGCGCTGCTGGCCTTCCTCGACAGCGAGGGATTGCACCCCGCGATCAGCTCGCTGACCTGCGGCCACAGCCTCTACACCACTTCAGGCAACGTCTCCGAGCACTCGACCGGCACCGCCGTCGACATCGCGGCGATCAACGGCCAGTCGATGTACGAGAACAACGGCGAAGGCGGCCTGATGGAGAAGGTCGTCCGCAAGATCATGACCCTGCAGGGCATCCTCGAGCCGCACCAGATCATCTCGCTCTTCGACCTCGGCGGCTCGACGCTGGCAATGGGCAACCACGCCGACCACATTCACGTCGGCTTCCGCCCGGGCTACGGCGTCAACCGCGGCGCCAAGCTCGCCAAGGGCTCCAAGTCACAGCGCTCGATCCTGAAGCGCAACGACTGGTACCGCGTCTTCGACCGCCTCGGCGAGATCGAGAACCCATCGGTCCCCACACAGCCCTCGCCGTACTCGATCAAGGTCAAGAAGAAGCACGGCACGCGCCCTGGCGCGAACGACTAGTTCGCTCGGCCGGCTCGGCCGCGCATCCGCCGCCGCGAGACCGGGTGCCTCCCGCCTACCCGGCGTTCAGCTATCTAAATCGTCGATCGCCGCCAGCAGCGCCGTCAGCTCGCGCTCAACGTCGCCTTCAAGCTTGACGAACGCGTCTTCGTCGTAGGGCGTCGGCCCGCTGGTAACAAGCGCCAGCTGTCCGCCACGGCGCAGCGTGATCGTCGGCAGGCCGGCGACGGGGTGCACGACCAGTGAGCTTCCTATGGCCAGCAGCAGGTCGGCCTTGGCGGCGAGATTGAAGGCCTCCTGTAGAGCCGCTTCCGGCAACATCTCACCGAACAGCACGACGTTGGGCTTTAGCGGCGGCGCGGCTTCGCACGAAGTACACGTCGGAATCCCGTCTTGCTGGGCGCGCTCGCGCACCCAATCGAGTTCATACTCCTCACCGCAGGCGAGACAGCTCGAGAACTCGATCGAGCCATGCACCTCGATCAGCTTCTCGGTGCCGGCCATGTGGTGCAGCCGGTCGATGTTCTGCGTGATTACGGCGTCGATCAGACCACGGCGCTCCAGCTCCGCCAGCACGTCGTGAGCCCCGTTGGGGCGCTTGTCGCCCAGCGAGGCGAAGCGTTCGCCGTAGAAGCTCCAGAAGCGCTCTGGGTCGCGCTGGAAGGTGTCGATGTGCGCGACCTCCATCGGGTCGACGTTGGCCCACATGCCGGTCTCGGGCGTGCGGAAGTCGGGGATGCCGCTTGGTACCGACACGCCGGCACCAGTCAATACGACGACGCTACGCGCGTTGACGATCGCCTCGGCGAGGTCGGAGATGGCCGGTGACGGCGCTTCCGGCGGAGTGGCGGCTTCGCTCATGTGGCAAAGCGTAGAGCGACGGCAGCGTGCGAAGGCACCGTCGACCCCATGTGAGGGCGCCGGCTACGCCTGGTCGCGGTGGAAGCGAGCGCGTGTCGGCTGCCAGAGGCTGACGAGACCGGCGATCAGCGTGACCAGGAAGATCTGACCGGTGAGCATCTCGATCATCGCGATCGACTGGCCGATCGCATCGGCCGGCACGAGGTTGCCGTAGCCGGTCGTGGTCAGGGTGGTGTAGCTGAAGAAGATCAGATCGCCGCGGGCCATCTCTTGCTCGCCGGTGAAGAACGGCGTGCCGCCGGCGTGCACGACCGCCAGGTATAGAAAGGCGAACAGCACCCCGAGCATCGTGTACGAGGTGATCGCTCCGAGAATCGTTCGCGTCGAGACGCTCTCGGAGAAGATCACGCGGCGCAGGATCGTCAACTCGCACGCGGCCAGCAGCACGGCTACTAGCGCGGCGGCGGCAAACAGCATCCGGTCGAGGTCGAAGATCGCCGATACCGCAGCCAGGACAACCACGACCGCCCCGAGCAACGCGGCCAGCCGCGCGCGACCCGGAACCACCGCGGAGCTGACGATTCCCATCACACCCGTTAGAGCGGCCACCGACAGGGCGACAGCACTCCAGCCGTCGCCCGCGGGCAAGCTGACGAAGGTGATGAAGGTGACCACGGTCAGCAGCAAGATCAGCCCGTATGCCTCGCTGAAGCGCACGGCCATCCGCCGCAGCGAATGGCCTTCGGCGGCCGGAGCGCCGGATCCGGGCGAAAGAGAGCTGTCCATCGCCGCCATCCTACGGATCGCCCCGGCCGGGCTCTGGAATCCGGTTAGCTGCCGGAGAACTTCGGCGCGCGCTTCTGCAAGAAGGCGGCCACGCCCTCGCGGGCGTCGTTCGACTTCATCGCCGCGATAAACGCGGCGCGCTCGCGTTCGATACCCGCGTCGAGCGTGGGATCGTCGAGCACGTCCTTGATGTGACCGATCGCCAGCGGCGCCGCGGCTGCCAGGCGCTCGGCAAGGCGTACGGCCGCGTCGATCAACTCGTGATCGGGGACGACCTCGTTGACGAGGCCGATCTCCGCGGCGCGCCAGGAGTCGATCTGGTCGCCGGCGGCTATCAACTCGAAGGCGGTGCCCTTTCCGACCAGACGCGGCAGGCGCTGGGTGCCTCCGAAGCCCGGCAGGATGCCGAGCGAGATCTCAGGCTGGCCGAAGCTCGCCGACTCGCCGGCGACACGCAGATCGGCGCTCATCGCCAGTTCGCAGCCGCCGCCGAGCGCGGCGCCGTTGACGGCCGCGATCGTGACCGTGCGGCCCTTTTCGAGTCCGCGCATCATCGCGAGCGTGTTGTCGACGTGCTGCTCGGTTTCTTCGGGGCTCATCGCGGCAAAGGCCTTGAGGTCGGCGCCAGCAGACCAGATCGCGTTGGTGGAGCTGGCGATGACGAGGACGCGGATGCCGTCGTCGGCCTCGACGCGGGCGTGCACGGCCGCCAGGTCACGCACGAGCGCCGGTGAGATCGGGTTGACGGGCTTCTGCGCCAGCCAGGCAATCGCCACCGGACCGCGTGTTTCGAGCAGAACGGTCTCGGCCTGCTCGCCGTCGTCGGGGTTCCGATACGCGAAAAAGCCCTGGCCGGCGGCCTTGCCGGTGCGACCCTGCGCGACGAGGCGTTTGATCAGCGCCGGCGGCTCGTAGGCAGATCCCCACTGCTCAACCCCGCTGTTCAGCGCTGCCAGCACGTTGTCGAGTCCCATCTCGTCGGCCCGCGCCAGGGGGCCAGGGATCACCGCGGCGCCCATCATCATCCCGAGGTCGATCTCGCGGGCGTTGCCGGCGGCCTCCTCGATGATCTTGCACGCCTCGACGAGCATGCGCAGGCTGCTGCGCAGCACGATCTCGCCGGCCAGCGCCGGGTCGACCGGCTCGGCCGACTCTGGCGCCTTGCCGGGCGGGTCGTAGAAGCCCTTGCCGGTCTTCGCTCCGAGATCGCCGGCCTCGACGAGCGCCTTCATACGCGGCGGCACGTAGAAGTCGTCGCCGAGCTCGGCGTTGAGGTGTTCGAGCACGTGCAAGACGGTGTCGAGACCAAGCAGGTCGCTCAGCGCGCATGGGCCGGTCGGAGAGACCTTCAGGCCGGTGAGCGCCGCATCGAGCTGCTCGGGCGCAAGATCGTGCTCGTCGGCCACGCGGTGCATCTCGCCCATCGAGGCGCAGAGCAAGCGGTTGACGACGAAGCCCGGCGAGTCGGCGCAGACGATCGGCGCCTTCTTGATCGCCTGGGCGAAGTTGTAGGCGGCGATCGTGGTCTCGGGCGATGTGGCGGCGCTTTCGATCACCTCGATCAGCTTCGAGACGGAAGCCGGATAGAAGAAGTGGAAGCCGACGACCTGGTCGGGACGCGTGGTCGCCGAGGCGATCTCGTCGATCGACAGCGCGCTGGTGTTGCTGGCAAGGATCGCGTGACCGGGTGTGGCAGCGTCGAGTTCGGCGAAGACGGCTTGCTTGATCGCCATGCGCTCGGGCACGGCCTCGATTACGAAGTCGACGTCGCCGAAGCCGTCGTAGTCGAGCGTGCCGGTGATCAGCGCGCGGGCGGCCGTGGCGGCCTCTTGGGTGAGCTTCTCCTTGGCGACGAGCTTGCTCCAGAGCTGCTCTGCGTGCTCGATGCCGTGGTCGATGAACTTCTGGTCGACGTCCTTCATGAGCACCGGAATGCCGGCGCTGGCGATCACGAAGGCGATCTCGCCGCCCATCGTGCCGGCGCCGACCACGGCGGCCTTGTTGACCTTGAGGCTCACGGGCGCCAAGGCTAGCCGAACAGCTCGCCCTGGATCTCGGCGAGCGTGCGGCCGAGCGATTCCAAGGACTTGCGCGCGGCGGGCTGCAGACGGGCGAGTTCTTTGACGCCGGCTGGCGTCAGCGAATAGAAGCGGCGACTGCGGCGCTCGGGATGCTCCCACTGGCCTTCGATCAGTCCCTTTGCCTCGAAGCCGCGCAGCAACGGATACATCGTGTTCGGGTTGACCGTCAGGACGCCGCCGGTCAGCTCGGTGATGCGGTCGATCAGCTGATTGCCGTAGGTCGGGCCTTCGCTCATGAAGTGCAGGACGAGCAGCGGGAGCAGCTGGCTGCGCAGTTCGGCGGTCAGTGGGTCGGCGCCGCCTCGTTTGCGACCGCGGGCGGCTGGGGCCGCGGCGGGCTCGGCTACCGCCTCGAGCACGGCGCGCTGCTCGGCCAGGTAGTGGCCGGCGGCGGCGCTGGCTGCCTTGGCGACGGCTTTGCCGGCGGGTTTCGGTCGTGCCGTCCGCTGACTGGACTTCGGCGCCGCAGCCGGACGCTTGGCGGCAGACTTAGCCGGCGCTTTCGGTTTGCTTGCCACAGGGTGAGGATACGGCGGTCAAACGACCACACCCTTGTAGACCTAGGAGGTCTACGCAAGAAGCCGCACTGGAATGCAGGCGGCGGCCGAAAGGTAAATGACGTCTCAGCCGCGAGCGAAAGCGACGGCCTCGTCCAGACGGTCGTCGCCCCACAGCACCAGCCGTTCGCCGTCGCCGCGCTCGACCGCGACACTCGGCACGCCGATCACGCCCAATTCCAACGCACGCTCGGTGTTCGCTCGCAGTGCGTCTTTCACTTCCTGCTCGACAGCGCCGGCTGACGCCGCCGCGACATCGAATCCGGCACGTTCGATAGCCGCCGCTACCGCGGTGGGCTCGCTCAGATCCCTACCCGCCGAAAACTGTTCGAAGAACCCCGCCATCGCGAACTCGCGCCCCGCGCCTTCGCGGTGGGCCCACGTGGCGACGCGCATCGCGGTCAGGCCATTGTTCGGCCACTCCCCCGCTCCGTCTGCTCCCGGCCACACGAACGGCGGCAGGCCGTAGTCGGCGCCCCGCCGCTCTACCTCGGCCATCCCTTCTTCACGTGCCGGCGTCTCGGCCCACGACGAGCGCCCGTTCGCCTTGAAGATGCCTCCGAGCAGTACCGGAATCCACTCGACTTCGATCTCCGAACCAAAGGCATCGTCGATTCGCCACGCCGTCAGATACGCGTACGGCGATCCGAGGTCATAGAAGAACTGCACGCTCACGTCGATCAACCTACCGTCAGCACCCGCCGCCCGTGTGTGATCGCTCTCAAGCATGCGAAAGGGCGGCCCCGAAGGGCCGCCCTTTCGAACTTCTTGTGGTGCCCCGCGGGGCGCCGATATCGCCGAAGCGACTGAACTGCCCTTAAGCAGTAACCGCCTGACGCGGCATCAGCGTTTCCTTGGCGATGACGAGGCGCTGGATCTGCGAGGTGCCCTCGTAGAGCTGCATGATCTTGGCGTCACGCATCAGCTTCTCGACCGGGTACTCCTTGATGAAGCCGTAGCCGCCGAACACCTGGACGGCGTCGACCGCGGTCTCCATGGCGGAGTCGCTGGCGAAGCGCTTGGCGTGCGAGGCGACCAGCGAGTTGCGCTGGCCGTTGTCGAGCAGCCAGGCCGACTTCATGTAGAGCAGGCGCGAGGCCTCGACCTTGGTGGCCATGTCGGCGATCATGAACTGGATCGCCTGGTGCATCGCGATCGGCACGCCGAACTGGACGCGCTCCTTGGCGTAGGCCACGGCGTGCTCGAGGGCGGCCTGCTGGATGCCGGTCGCCATGGCGGCGACGCCGGGACGCGTGGTGTCGAGCGTCTGCATTGCCAGCTTGAAGCCGGCGTTCTCCTCGCCGAGCAGGTTCTTGGCGGGGATCTCGACTTCTGGGAAGGTGATCATCGCGGTATCGGACGCGCGCTGACCGAGCTTGTCTTCCTTCTTGTCGACGACCACACCGGCGTCACGCGGCACAACGAAAGCCGAGATACCGCGGTGACCGGCGTCGGGGTCGGTCTTGGCGTAGACGGTGTACCAGTCGGCGTGCGAGCCGTTGGTGATGAAGCACTTCGAGCCGTTGATGACGTACTTGTCGCCCTTCTTGACGGCGGTCGTCTTCATGCTGGCGACGTCGGAACCGGCGTCGGGCTCGGTGAGGCAGAACGAAGCGAGCTTCGGCTCCTCGGTCAGCGGGGTGAGGAACTCCTTCTTGATCTCGTCGCTACCGCCGATCTCGACCGGAGCCGAGGCCAGGCCGTTGGCGAAGATCGAGGTGGCGATGCCGGAGCAGCCCCACGAAAGCTCTTCCTCGATGATCGTGCCCGAAAGCAGGTCGAGGCCGCCTCCGCCGTACTCCTCGGGGATCGACGTGTTCATCAGGCCGATCTCCCAAGCCTTCTTGATCACGTCCATCGGGAACTTGGAGTCACGGTCGTACTCCTCGGCCACCGGGCGGATCTCGTTCTCGGCGAAGCTGCGCGCAGTCTCCTGCAGCATCTTCTGCTCGTCGGACAGTTCAAAGTTGACCACGTTCTCGTGCTCCTTGCGGTGTTTCGAATCGATTCTTAAGAGCTAAAACTGTGTTGGGGGCGGAAACTGCGTCGCACGCACCAAAACGTCTTGAAGCGGATCGAAGTGTAGCGGTTGACAGGTGGTTTCCGAACGATCGTACGGAGCCTCGCGATGCCGCTTTACTAATGACTTTTCAGTCACTCCAAGCGCCCCGCGACCGGCGCGGTCACGGCGCGATCAGGCGAAGTAGAAGGCCACGCCGAATATCGCGTAGACACACAGCAGCTGGAAGCCCTCGAACCAGTTCGACTCGCCGTCCTGCGTGACCTGGTTGGCCGTGAACAACGCGACGATCAGCGCCGCCAGCTCGAATCCGTTGAAGACCAGCGGCATCGGGTGCGGACCGACGAGGAAGCTCAGCAGCATCAGCGAGGGCGCCACAGTCAGCGCGATCTGAGCCGACGAGCCGATCGCGATGTTGACGGCGAGGTCCATCTTGTTCTTGTGAGCGACGAGTACGGCCACCCAATGCTCGGCGGCGTTGCCGACGATCGCGACGACGAAGACACCGACGAAGAACTCCGAGAGCCCGATCGTCTCGCTGGCCTCGGTGATCGAGCCGACGAGGATCTCGGACATCAGGCCGACGACAACGGCCGCGCCGGCAAGCACCCCGACCGAGCGTTTGACCGGCCAGGCGAAGTCGGAGTGGTCCTCGGCGACGGGGTTGAAAAGGTCCTTGTGCGTGACCAGCGAGAACAGCAGGCCGGCGCCGTATCCGGCCAGCAGAACGACCGACGCGATCGCCGAGATCTTTTCGACGGTCGGGTCGTAGTCGACGCGCTCGGCGCCGACGGCCGGCAGTCCGGTTCCGGCGATCAGTTCGTAGACCGCCGGCATTACCAGCGTGGCCAGCGCCAGCAACAGCATGGTCGACTGCGCCGAAGCGGCCGTGGCGCTGAAGGTCTGCTTGTCGCGCTTCATGCCGCCGACGAGCATCGAAGCGCCGAGCACAAGCAGAACGTTGCCGATGATCGAGCCGACCAGCGAGGCCTTGACGACCTCGTGCAGGCCGGCGTTGAGCGCGAAAATCGCGATGATCAGCTCGGGGAAGTTGCCGAACGTCACGTTGAGCAGGCCGCCGATGCCGGGACCGCTGCGCGCGGCCAGCTCCTCGGTGGCGCGACCCATGATCGCCGCCGCCGGGATCAGGCCGATCGCGGCCGTCACGAAGATCAGGACCGCGTCGCCATGGGTGATTTCGAAGACGATCGCGAGCGGGATCGCGACCGCGAACAGGTACGGCCAGCCGTCAGCCGACAGCAGGAACTTAAGCGGGCCTCGGCCCGACCCAGACGAACCTGTAGCTGTGCCAGCGCTCACCGGCTAGCGACTACTGACCCATCATCCCGGTGGCGCCCATACCGGATGCCCCCATGCCGCCGAGCATCGAGCCGAACGCCTCGAGCAGACTGGCGCCCTCTTCAACCTTCTCGGGTGCTTCGATCGTGACCGGCTGGTTGACCTCGGTCAGCACGAGGCTGGCCTCGACCGTGCCCCCACCAGAGGTGCTGCCGGTGGCGCCGCCTTCCATGCTGGACTTGATCTTGAAACTGCGCGGCAGGTCGTTGCCGTCGATGCCGATCTCGACGGTGGTCTCGCCGACCGAATCGGTCAGATCGCCCGTTCCGCCGAGCGCCGAGAGGCTGTCGAGCGCCGATCCGGCCTGCTTCTGAGCCTCGGCCATGACCTTCTTGACGTCGATCGTCGCGGAGTAGACGTCGAGCGTCTCGTCGCCGACCTTCTGGGTGCCGGAGGCCTTTGCGTCGCTGACGTAGCCGTCGAGCGAGTCCATCAGCTTCTGAAAGTCCTTTGCGTCGATCGCCGTCTTCTGCGTGGAGCCCGTAGCGCCGGTGATGCCCTGCATCATTTCGTCGGCCGCGTAGAACTTTCCGCCAAACTTCAGGTAGCTCTTGCCACCGACGCTGACGAGGCCGATCTCCTGCGGCTCGCCGCCGAAGCCCATGTCGAACTTGACCTGCATGTCGACGGCGGGGCCGCCCTTGGCCTTCGTATCGAACTTTCCGCCACCGGTCAGCTTCATCTTGCCCGGCATGCCGGCGCCGCTGATCGAAGCATCGATCGTGACGCTACCGCTGTTGATCTTGGAGGCGTTCTGCAACGCCGTCTTGACGCGCTGCTCGGGCGAGAGACCCGAGGACGACGACGAACTCTTGTTGCTGTCGCCGCAGCCGGCGACGATCAACCCGAAGGCAGCCAGCAAAGCGATAAGTGAGGTAAGGCGGAATCGGTTCATACCGGCCAGCTTACTTGCCAACGCCGTCGTCGAGCGCCGTGCCCGACTGGGCGCTTTCGGTCAGCGATTGCAGCGCCTCGAACGGCAGCGGATCGGAGGGAACGGTCACTTCGACGGGCTGGTTCGGGTCGTCGATCCCGATCGTCACGTTGAGACGCCCGCCGGTGATTCCGCCGGTCGTCGCGCTTAGACCCGAAGGCGTGTTGAAGTCCATCGAGAGGTCGATCTTGCGGACGATGTCGTCGTAGCGGCCGACGAGCACCTCGACGCTGGCGTTGCTGAAACTGTCTTTCAGCTGCCTGATCTCGGAAGCCTTCAGCTTGGGCACGTTTGTGCCGGTTACGCCACTGAGCGCACTGGCCGAGCTGGCGAGATCCTGTAGCGCGGCGACGACGTCGACCTTCGCGGTGGTGCTCCAGACCGGCGTGCCGTTGACCTCGCCACCGGCCTTGACCTCGGGGTCGATCAGCCACTTCTCGAAGTTGAGGTCAAGTCCCGAGAGGCCGCTCGTCTCGCCCTTGCCGTCTTTCTTGCTTAGCTGCTTGGTGGCCTCACGCAGCTGCTTGGCGGCGTCTTCGGGAAGCTCGTAAGCCTGACCGCCGACGATCGTGTAGGCCTCGTCGCCCGTCGTTATGAGGTTCACGGTCTGGCTGCGCTCGCCAGAGGTGATCGTGTAGGTGATCTGCGCCTCGGGAAGCGGCTTGCCCGGCACCAGCTCAAATGGTCCGGTCAGCTTTATGGTCGAGGACTGCGCAGACTCGGAACCCTTCGGCGTGATGGCGATCTCGAACGAGAAGACCCCGCGCTCGACCTCGCTGAGGCTCTGAGAGGCACTGGCCATCAGCTCTCCGGGGCCGGGCTTGCCGGTGAGCAGAATTAGCGCCGTCAGCACAACGAAGGCGACGACCGGGGCAACCGACCACAGCGCGAATCGAGGACGCCTGGGCTGCGACGCGCGGCGCCTGGGCACGCTCGACTCGCCGGCTTCCTTGGGGGGTGCGGAATCCTCGGCCACGATTACGGTGGACGCTAGCAACGGTCACGGCCGCCAGAGCCGCCTCCAGCGGCCGCCGCGGCGACGGCGAACAGGATGCACGATCTGTTTCGAACCGCAACTAGGCGGGCCAGAGCGTTTTATGTTCTATTGGATGGATTTCCGCTTCCCGAGCAGCCAGCGCGCTCGCGGGGCGGCCTTCCGGGCTATCGCCATGCCGCTCGCCGTCCTTTCGGTCGCGATCGCGGCTTTTCTGGCACTCCCGGCCGGGGCCGCCTCCGGCGCGACCGTCTCTACGGCGATCAGCCGCCTGCAAAACAGCGGCTCGATCACCGCCGAGCAGGCGTCGGCCGCGCGCAAGGCTTACGCCAGCGCGCGGTCCGTCCGCCGCCGGGCGAAAGGCGCCAGCCGCACCGCCATCCGCTACCAGATCGGAATCGCCGAGAAGCTCGCGCGGGCCAACCGCCTGACCGGAGATCGTGTGCGACCGGTCTTCGAGACGCTTGGCAACAACGCCGCGTGGTTCCGCGAGAACGGGCCGCGCCCGGCCGGCACCGACCGCCGCTTCGGCGACAGCCGCATCATCTTCCAGTACTTCGCCGGCCAGGGCTGGCAGTTCCATCCACTCAGCAACTTCGCGAAGCTCAACGCGGTCTGGACCGTCAAGAGCGCTCCCGCGCGCCGCTCGCTGGGCAAGTACGCACACGAGCTGATCGCCTGGGGCGTGATGCGCGGCGAGGGACTCACCTGGGAGTACTACTTCCCCTTCTCGGGCAGCAGCGCGCCGTTCATCAGCTCGATCTCGCAGGGCACCGCGATCCAGGCCCTGGCCCGGTCCGGCAACGCGCTAAACGACTCGGAGATAACGGCTGCGGCCCGCAAGGCGATGCTGTCGTTCGACATGCCCGCCCCCACCGGACTGAAGATCCAGCGCGACGTCGGCAACCACTACATCGGCTACTCCGGTAACCGCCGGCTACAGATCCTCAACATGTTCCTGCAGTCGCTCGACGGCCTGCACGACTACTCGATCATCACCGACGACGCGAAGGCTTGGGACCTCTACCGAGAGGGCCTCAAGGGCGCCCGCCGCGACACCACCGACAGCGACACCGGCGCATGGTCGCTCTACAGCCTGCGCGGATCCGAGTCGAGTCTGCACTACCACCAGCTGGTCACCGGCTTCCTGGCGAAGCTCTGTGACGAGACCAAGGAAGACATCTTCTGCGGCACACGCAGCAACTTCGCCGACTACACCAAGCAGGCGCCGCGCATGACGGCGATCAAGGCACGCGTGCGGCGAGGAAAGCTGGTCGTCAACTTCCGACTCTCGAAGATCTCGACGGTCTCGGTGACGGCCGCGCGCAGCGGCAAGGCGGCAGCGAGCGCGAAGGCAACGGTCGGCTACGGCAAGCGGCGCTTCAGCATCAGAAAGCCCAAGAAGAAGGGCAGCTACACCGTCTACTTGACGGCCGTCGACCTGGCCGGCAATCGCGGCACGGCAAAGGTGAAGGTTCGGGTCCGCTGACGCGGCGTCGCGAGCCGGTTTCCGGCGACCTGAGATAATCACGCGGGTGACTCCGGCGAACACCACTCCGCGCACGATCCTCTACACGGGGAAAGGCGGCGTGGGTAAGACCAGCGTCGCCACCGCCACGGCGCTCGCCTGCGCCCGCGCCGGTCTGCGCACGGTCGTCATGAGCACCGACCCGGCCCATAGTCTCAGCGACTCGCTCGACACAGAACTCGGCAGCGCTCCGCGCGAAGTCGCCGCCAACCTCTTCGCCCAGGAAGTGCAGGCCAACGAGGAGATGGAGCGCCACTGGGCCTCGGTGCAGGGCTGGCTCAGCCAGTTGCTGGCCGATCGAGGCATGGAGCGCATCACCGCCGAGGAGCTCACGGTGCCACCCGGCTTCGACGAGCTCTTCGCGCTTCTACAGATCAAGGAGCACCACGACAGCGGCGAGTACGACGTGGTCGTAGTCGACTGTGCGCCGACCGGCGAAACGCTGCGGCTGCTGAGCTTCCCCGACGTGGCCAAGTGGTGGATCGACAAGGTCTTCCCATGGGAGAAGCGGCTGATGGCCGCCGCCCGGCCGATCGCCAAGACGTTTCTTGACCTGCCGCTGCCCGACAAAGCCGTCTACGACGAGGTCGAGAAGCTCGTCGGCAGCCTGGTGGCGATGAACGAGATTCTGCGCGACCGTGCCCAGACCAGTGTGCGCCTGGTGATGACGCCCGACCGCATGGTCGTCAGCGAGGCGATGCGCACGTTCACCTATCTCAACCTCTACGGCTACCTGACCGACGCCGTGATCGTCAACCGGCTGTTTCCGCCGGAACTCGACGGCGGCTACTTCTCGGGCTGGCGCGAGACCCAGCTCAGACACCTCGAGCTCGTCGCCAGCGCCTTCGAGCCGGTACCCGTGCTGACGGCGCCGTATTTCGACGAAGAAGTGATCGGCGAGAAGATGCTCGGCCGCCTCGCCGACCACGTTTTCGATGACGCACCGGGTGCCCCAGGCGACGTATTGTTCGACACACTGATTCAGGACATCAGCGTCGACGGCGACAATGCCACTCTGCTGCTGTCGCTTCCGTTCGTCGAAAAGGGAGACATCGGGTTGAACAAGATCGGTCTCGAAGTCGTGATTCGCGTCGGCGACCAGAAGCGCACGCTGATGCTGCCTTCGTCGCTCTCGGGCTACAAGCCCAGCGGGGCGAAGATCGAAGACGGGCGTCTGCGCGTCGACTTCGAAAAGGCCGAACGCGCGCCGCGCGACGGCAAGAGCATGAAGGAGCCGGTGACGTGAGCGCAGGCAACGGCAACGGCGGCCCCGGCGAGCGCGGCGAGCGCCCTCCGCACGAAGCGCCGAGCGAGTCGGGACGCGCGCGCCGCGACTGGCCTGGTTTCGACGACTTCGACGACCTGATTCGCGACCCCGAATACGACTTCGACGAGCCATCCGGCGGCTCGTCTGAGTGGGAAGACCCGTCTGATGCCTACCGTCGCTTCTCGGCCCGCGCCCAAGGGGCCGGCGGCTTCGGACCCGCCGGCGGCGGAGACCGCGGCGCCGCAGACGCGATCGCACGCATCATCGAATTGCTCGGTGGGCTGGCTACCGAGGCCCTGCCGGCCGAGACCCGCCGCCAGGTCGAACGAATGCTGCGCGACCTGCTGGTCGTGCTGCGCGACACGATCGACCGGCTGATCGACCGCCTTGACGAACACAACCTCGACGACGACGTCGAGATCGAGGAGATCAGAGTTGACTGAGCGCAGCCGTTACTTCGCCACCGCCCTCGCCGCCGTTACCGCCGCGATGGCGCTCTGGGCCTGCTCCGGCAGCGCCACCGAGAAGTCCTCAACAAGCGAACCCGTCGTGGCCGCAGACGAATCCGCGAACGCCGCGCTCAGCTACAGCGTGCGCCGATACGTGCGCGGCGCCGACCAGGCCGTCGGCCTGGCCTTCGACACGAAGGGCCGCCTGCTCTATGCCGAAAAGGACAGCGGGCGGATCATCCGCTTCTCGCGAGGCCGCAAGAGCGTGCTGGCGAGGCTGAACGTTTCAGGCGGCGGCGAAGCTGGGCTGCTGGGCCTGGCCGTCGACAGCGCCGGCCGGGTCTACGCGTATTACACCGGTCCGTCATCGAGCTGCCCGAATCCGACCTCCGGGAACTCGAGTGGCGACATAGACGGGCACTGCGTGTGGCGCTTCACGCCCACTTCGAGCGGCCGCCTGAGGGCCGACGGCCGCGTCTTCTCGGCGAACCACCCGAGCAGCGCCGGAAACCACGTCGGCGGAGGTCTGCACATCGGCCCCGACGGCGCGCTCTACCTATCGATCGGCGACCTCGGCGAGAACGACGACCCGAACAACGGACCGGCGCGGGCGCAGAGTCAGAGCGTGCCGTTCGGCAAGATCCTTCGGCTCGACCCGGCCGGCAACAACAAGCCAGCCGCGGGAAACCCCGGCAAGTGCGGCAACGCCGACAACAGCTCGCAGCGCAACGCCTCCGATGAGCGCATCTGGGCCTGCGGCCTGCGCAACACGTACCAGTTCGCCTTCGACACCAGTGGCACGATGTGGGGCTCCGAGGCCGGCGACAGCTGCGACGAGATCAACCGCATCAAGGAAGGCGTCAACTATGGCTGGCAGCCGCCGCGCACTGACTGCTCGGGAACGGGCGCGGGGCGCCCGGTGCTGAAGATCAGCGGAACGCCCTCGGGAATCACCGTGCCGACATCACGAGCGGCGGGCAGCTGGCGCAACGACGTCTTCTACTGCGTCTTCAGCGGTAACACGCTGATGCGCTACGACCGCTCGACACGCCGGGTCCGCGAGGTGCGCAAGGCCGCCGGCTTCTGCTCGTACGACCTCGTCTCGCGCGGCAGCCGGCTGTACATGTCGTCCGGCGCCGACATCTACAGGCTCTCGATCAAGCGTTAGCGATGCCGGCTCGCGCCGCCCGTCCGTTCAACCCGCGCGGCCTGCGTGCGGTGCTACTGCCGTTCACGCACTTCCGCTCGCTCGACGCCGCGCGCCGCACGGCGCTGGCGGGCGCGATCGCGGTCGGCGTGGGCGCGGTGTCGGGCATTCCCGACTTCGGCTGGATCGAGGCGAGCCTGCTGCTGATCGCAGTCAGCGTCGTGCGAGTGCTCGCCCGCCAGCTCGAGAGCGATCCCTTTCCGCTGCCGTTCCACGATGGCACCCTGGTCGCCGCGGGCGGCCTCTGGGGCGCGGTCGTCGTGCTGATCAACAGCTTCGACGGCGCCGATCTGGGCACCGTGCTGATCGTTCTCGGAGGCTGCGTGGCCCTGACGCTGGCCGGGCTGCGCGTCAGGGCCCGCGGCGACCACTACTGGTTCGAGTAGCTCGGCTGCCGGTCACGGCTCTCGCGGGGCCGGCCGGAACCGGAGCTCCCGCCTGCGCGCAGGCGCTCGTAGGCAGCGTCTTCGAGCGCCATCAACTTGTATCCGCGGTACAGCAGCCCGGTGCGCGTCCACAGCAGTACGACGAAGATGATCGCCGCCGACACCAGTGCGCCCGCGATCCAGCCGAGCGCGACGATCAGGTTGTGGGCGACGATCGCCGCGGGCACGCCCGAAAGCAGCACCGCGGCGGTGGTGGCGACCTTCAGCGGTAGCGCGATCGGCTTGCGGCTCGGCGTGTAGTCGCCGCCGATCCGGTACCCGCCACCGATCGAGCGGATCATGATCAGCGCCATCGCCGGAATCAAGATCAGCCCCATCGCGTAGAGCGTCAGAGCGACGTCGGAGGTAAGCCAGGCGGTGACCTGGTCGATCGCCGGCTCCGACGACCACGCCTTGAAGTCGGCCCTGTCCTCAGAGAAGAAGCGGTGCCAGCCGGTCTTGTCCCAGCCGTTGACGAGGAGGAAGAACATGCCGAAGTAGCCGGCCCAGGCCGCCAGCAGTCCGAGGTACTGGCGCCCCCTGACAATAAGTCGCTCTGTCACCCAGAAGCCGAGAATCGCTTGTGTCACGTTGGTGATCGCGAACAGCACGATCAGCCAGGCCGGCATCGACTTCGCTCCGGCTTGCATCGTCTCCCAGTTGGTGAACTCCCACAGCAGGTAGATGCCGCTCGGCGCAAACAGCAGCGCCGCGTAGAGGATGTTCTGCACCATGAAGCGGTTTTGCAGCAGATCGCTGAAGTCGGCGAGAGAGCCGGCGGCGCGTGGCTCTGCCGCGCCGGCGGCCCTCTCACCACCCGCACGCGAACGACCACCGCCGTTCGCGCCATCGCTGTCCGGGGTCAGCGACGCTCGGAGCTCGGCCGTGCCGCCGTTCCATTCCCCCGTCTCACCGGCGACGGCCAGCTGCCTCGCCCGGTCACCGTCCGCGTCGCGCGCGCGGAGTTCTTGCCGCACGCGTAGCTGGCGGGCCGAGGCGACGGCAAAGCCGGCACCGAGCCCGAACGACCAGAAGACATCGACCTGAACCATCCCAAACAACCCCCTCAACTAGCTGAGCCGGTTTCACACGCAGGACCGGATACGCGGAATGATACGTCATTCCGCGAAACTCGGCAACGACGCCCGCCGCGGAACCGCATTCCAAAGCCCGTTTGCGCGCAAGGTTGCGATCTTTGCGCTGCGCAGAGATCTGCGCAGAGATCCGCACGCAGAGATCGCAACCTTGCGCGCTTTGCCGCTCTGTGAAAGCTCGCCTGCGGCGTGAAGCCGGCTACTTGGCGACGATGCCGTCGAACATCAGTTTCACGACGGTGGCCGCCCACTGCTCGCCCTCGGCGCGCTGGTCGTCGGCCAGGTGCACGCGGCGCGCACCCTCGAAGATCATGCCGACAATCGCCGATGCGGTGCGAAAGGTGTCTAGATCGGGCTCGATATAGCCCTTCTCGATGCCGTTGAGCAGGTACTTCTCAGTGGCGCTCGCGACGAGGTCGAAAGCAAGGCGAACCTGCGCGCCCATCTCTGAGTCAACCTGGCCGGCGACGAAGAAAACGACGCTGCCGAGGTCGGGCTCGGAGATGATCAAGTCGTACAGCGCCCGTCCGATGCGGGCGGTCTGGTCGCGATACTGCTCGGCGGTGTCGCTGGCCTCGGGAGGCTCGTCGGTCACGACCTGCATCAAGCGGATCAGCGCCCGCCGCAGCACGTACTCGGCGATCGCCCGCTTGTTGTCGAAGTAGCGGTAGATCGTGCCGTGACCCGCCCCCATCTTCGCGGCGATCTGGGCGATGCTGGCGTCGCGGTAGCCGTGCTCGGCGAAGACCGCGATCGCGGAGTCGGCGATCTCTCCCCGACGACTCTCGGTCAGTTCGGCGGCGCTGAGTCTGCGGGCGGGCTTTTTTGCGGGTTTGCCGGACAAGCAACCAAGCCTAATCCGGCCGCGGGCGGGTGACCGGCAGGGCACACGGTTACCATCGTTTCGATGGCTGTAGACCAAGCAAAGCCGGGCGCAACCGCCGCCGGCGCCGAATCGGCCGAAGCGCTGGGCGCGGGGCTGGAGGCGGTCGGCTACCTGCCCAGCGACACCGTGTCGCTGGTCTCGTACCTCGCGATTCAGATGGGCAAGCCGGTGCTGGTCGAAGGTCCGGCCGGTGTCGGCAAGACCGAGCTAGCCAAGGCGCTGGCGCGCCACACCGGCCGCGAGCTGGTGCGCCTGCAGTGCTACGAGGGTCTCGACGAGGCCAAGGCGCTCTACGAGTGGAACTACAAGAAGCAGTTACTGCGCATCCAAACCGGCGCGGCGGGCGACGGGCAGGCCACCGACCAATGGGACTCCGTCTCCGACAACATCTTCAGCGAGGAGTTCCTGCTCGAACGCCCCCTGCTTCACGCGATCGCTTCGAGCGACCCCGTCGTGTTGCTGATCGACGAGATCGACAGGACCGCTCACGAATTCGAAGCTCTGCTGCTCGAAATCCTCTCCGACTTCCAGGTCTCGATCCCTGAGCTGGGTCGCATCGAGGCGCGCACGCACCCGATCGTGCTGCTGACCAGCAACGACTCGCGCGAGCTGACCGAGGCGCTCAAGCGCCGCTGCCTGTACCTGTGGCTCGACTACCCAGCTCCCGAGCGCGAACTCGAGATCGTGCGCCTGCACGTGCCAGAACTCGACGAACAGGTCGCGAAGCGCCTCGTCGAGATCGTTCGGATGGTGCGTGAACTCGACGTCAAGAAGCCACCGAGCATCGCCGAGTCGATCGACTGGGCCCGCACCCTGCTGCTACTCGGCGCCAAGCAGATCGACCGCGAAACCTTCGAGCAGACGCTGAGCATCATCGTCAAACACCGCACCGACCTCGATCTCGTCGCCGAACGCGTCGGCGTGAAGCTCGCCGACCGCGGGGCCGGACCGGCCGGAGCCTGAACCGATGGAACGCGCGTCGCTCTCAGCGGCCGCCCGCAAGGACCCCACGCCGCACGGCTCCGTCGCCCCCACGCTCGTCGATTTCTGTCGCGAGCTGCGCGACGAGGGCATGAACGTCGGCACCAGCGAACTGCTCGACGCCTTCGACGCGCTCGAACGGGTCGACTGGACGCGACGCGAAGACTTCCGCGAAGCGCTGGCCGCGACGATCGCGAAGTCACAGGAGGACCGCCACCTCTTCGAGCTGGTCTTCGACCGTTTCTTCTTCCGCGCGGCCGAGGCCGAGGCCCTGGCCAATCGGGCTGAGCTCGGCGGCGAACTCACCGGCGTGCAGGACCGCGCCGGCGAAGGTGAGCCAGGCGATCGTGGCGAGGCGGCCGACGGTGGCCAGGAGGCGTCTGAGCAGTTTGACGCCGACGCCCTGCGCCAGGCGATCCTCGACGCGATCGAGCGCGGCGACGACGCCGCGCTACGCGACCTGGCGCGGCTGTCGATCATGACGCTCGGCGGCGCGCCGAGCAGCGGTGTGCTCGGTGTCGACGTGCAGCGTGTGCGGCGTGCGCTGCAGTTGCGTTCGCAAGATCTTCCCCCGGGAGAAGAGGGCGCCGCCCAGCGCAAGCAACTACAGCAGTTCGAGCGCCACGTGCGCCGCGAACTCGAAGCGGCGCTGATCGCGCAGACCGGCAAGCTGCCGACCGTGCGACCGCTGAACGAGCTCAATCGCGCCCTGCCCAGCAGCGGCGCGCAAGACCTGGCCGCCGTGCACCGCAGCGTCAAGATGCTGAAGCGCGCGATGGCCACCCAGGGACTCGAACACCGCGGACACCAGCGCACCGGCGCGGTCGACGTGCGCCACACGATGCGCGCATCGCTGCAAACCGGTGGCGTGCCGATCAACCTGCGCTACCGACCACGCAGGCCGCGCAGGCCCGAGCTGTTCGTGCTCTGCGACGTCAGCACCAGCGTGACCAGCGCCAGCGTTTTCTTCCTGTCGATCCTGCACGCGCTGCACGACTCGTTCAAGCGGCTGCGCTCATTCGTCTTCATCGAACGCGTCGCCGAGGTGACCGAGGTCTTCGAAAAGGCACGCGCCTTCGCGGAGGTCTCGGAGCGCATCTCAAAGACCGCGGGCGTGGCCGACATCAGCGGCTACACCGACTACGGCCGCGTCTGGGCCGACCTCTACGAGCAGGTCGCAGACGACTTCGACCCGCGCTCGACCCTGATCGTGCTCGGCGACGCCCGCACAAACGGCCGCGACCCGCGCGCCGATCTGTTTGGCGCAGTCGCCGAGAAGGCCGGCCGCACGTTCTGGCTGAACCCCGAACCCACGCTGTACTGGAACTACGGCGACTCGGTGATCGGCGTCTATGAGAAGCACTGCGACGGCGTATACGAGTGCTGGACGAGCAAGCAGCTCGAGGGGTTCGTGCGGGAGCTGACGACGACGCGCCGGCGCTGACGCCGAACCCGCCGCCCCGACTAGACTGTCTTTCTGGTCAGACCACCCAGGGGAGCTCGCGGGCAAGCGGGCTGAGATCGCGAATTCACCGTCGCGGACCCTTTGAACCTGTCGGGATAATGCCCGCGAAGGAAGACATGCAGTTTCGGACGCAGTCTCATGTCCAAGCGCCGAACGGCGCCCAGGCAAATACGGAGACGCCGACAAGACCACAGGCCGACTCGGCGTCCGCCAGTCGCCCGGCCTCTCCGCCTGCGCCAGAACCGCACCGCGATGTCATCGCGCTCGACGATGTGACCCTGCGCTACCCCGCGGGCGACGGTGAGGTCGTGGCGCTTGCCGGCTTCGACCTTCGCGTCGCTGAAGGCGAGCGCGTGGCGATCGTCGGTCCGTCGGGCTGCGGCAAGTCGACGCTGCTCTCGCTGACCGCGGGCCTGCTTGCCCCGCAGGCCGGTGTCGTGACCGTGCGCGGGCAGGTGGCGCTGATGCCACAGCGCGACCTGCTCGTTCCGTGGCGCAGCGCCCTGCGAAACGCGGCCCTCGCCCTGGAGGCCCAGGGCGTACCCGCGCGCGAGGCAACCGAGCGCGCCCGGCCGCTTTTCGAGCGCTTCGGTCTGTCGGGCTTCGAGGGTTCTCGCACCTGGCAGCTCTCGGGCGGAATGCGCCAGCGCGTGGCGTTCCTGCGCACGATGCTGACCGGCCGGCCCGTTCTGGCGCTCGACGAGCCGTTCGGAGCGCTCGATGCGATCACGCGAGGCGAGATGCACGAGTGGCTCGAGGTCGCGCTGGCCGGCGAACCGCGCACGCTGCTGCTGGTAACGCATGACATCGAGGAGGCGCTGACGCTGGCCGACCGCGTTGTGCTGATGACGCCACGGCCCGGGCGCGCGGCCGGCGAACTGGCGGTCGACCGGCCCGCTGGATCGACGCGCGCCGAGTGGACCACCAGCGCCGAGTTCAGCATGTTGAAGGCCGCCGCCCTGGAGACACTGCGATGAACGGCTCCCCCATTTCGCGCCGGCGGCGTCTCGTCGCACCGCTTGCCGCCACGCTACTGCTGGTCGGGCTATGGGAGTTGTTTACCCGCTCGGGCACAGTTGATCCGCTGCTGATCGCCGGGCCTGTCGACGTGGCCCGTGCCTTCGCCGAAGAGGGCGATCTGCTGCTGCGCCACACGCTGGTAACCGGCCGCGAGGCGCTGCTCGGGCTGGCGCTGGCAATCGTCTTCGGCGCACTGGCCGGCCTGGTGCTGCATCTTTCGCCTTTTCTGCGCGACGCGACGTTGCCGATCCTGATCGGCACGCAGGCCGTTCCGCTGGTCGTTATCGCCCCCCTGCTGGTGATCGCGCTCGGTTACGGCATCGGCGCCAAGCTGGTGATCGTCGCGCTTGCCTGCTTCTTCCCCGTCGCCGTCGGCACCTTCGACGGCCTTCGCTCCAGCGACTCGGAGTTGATCAAACTGATGCGCTCGCTCGGTGCCCAGCGCGTCCGAACGCTGACGCTGGTCGAAGCCCCCGGCGCGTTGCCGCGCTTTCTTGGCGGCGTGCGGATCGCGGCGACTTGGGCATTCATCAGCGCGGTGTTCGCCGAGTACGCCGGCTCGACCGAGGGCCTCGGCTACCTGATCGCGCGCGGCACGCCGATGTTCGAGACCGCGCGCGTCAGTGCGGCCGTTCTGATCCTCGCGGCAGCGTCGCTGTTGCTTTGGTCGCTCGTATCACTGGCCGAACGTCGCCTGATCCCGTGGCTGCGTCATGAGCAGAGCCTCTAGGCGCCGGCACTTCATCTTCACCCGACCCCGAATCCCCAATCAACATCCCAAACGAACAAGGAGTTCCATTGGACGCCCACGCTGAACCCCCGGCCCACCACCCATCGACGGACACGCGCCGCCTGGTCACGCGCGCCGCCGTTCTGGTCCTGACGCTCGCGCTCGCGCTGAGCCTTGCCGCCTGCGGCGAGAAGGACGAGACAACCGAGGGCAAGAAGCTGAAGAAGAACCGCATCACACTGCTGATCGACTGGACCCCGAACGCCAACCACGCCGGCATCTACACGGGCATCGAGACCGGCACCTTCGAGCGCCAGGGCATCGACCTCGAACCGCAGGTGCCAAGCGACCCCGCAGCAGTGATCAAGCAGGTAGAGGCCGGCCGCGCCGACCTAGGTATCTCGTACCAGAACGAGGTGATGGAGGCACGCGACGCCGGCGCGAAGATCAAGGCCGTCGGCACGATCGTGGACCGGCCATTGAACTCACTGATGTGGCTGAAGGGCTCGGGAATCAAGAAGATCGCCGACCTCAAGGGCAAGAAAATCGGCACTTCGGGCGCCTACGCGTCGACCTTCCTCAACGTGATCCTCGACAAGGCCGGATTGAAGCCCGGCGACGTCAAGGAGGTCAACGTCGGCTACGACCTGTTGCCGAATCTCGTCGCCGAGAACGTCGATGCGATCATCGGCGCGTACTACAACGTCGAAGGCGTTCAGTTGAAGCTGAAGGGCAAGCCCACAACGATCACCCCGGTCGACGAGGCCGGCGCCCCTGCCTATAACGAGCTGGTGCTGATCGCCAGCGAGGAGAACCTGAAAGACGGCGGCCGCGTCGAAACCTACCGCCGCACGCTGGCGGGTCTGCGCGACGGCACCAGCGCGGCGATCTCCAACCCGAAGCTCGCCGGCGACAGCCTGGTCAAGAACTTCGATGACCTGGCGAAGGACCGCAAAGAGCTGAACGCTTCGCTCGCGGTCACGCTGCCGCTGCTCAAGAGCAGTGACCCCGAAGAGCCTTACGCCTGGATGGACCCAGACATCTGGCTGACTTTCGGCAACTTCATGCGCGATCAGGAGCTACTGAAGAAGGCGCCCGACGCGACATCCGCCTACACCAACGACCTGCTGCCCGGACAGGGCCCACAGGAGTAGTCCGGAAGCGTCATTCGCCGGTGACGGGCGCGGGGCCAGCGGGTCTCGCGGCTGTCACCGGCGATCGCTTGCTTGAGCGCCACGGAGGGGCGCGACGCTGGTCTGATCAGCGCTGCGGCTTGAGCATGTGCACGTCGACCATGAACGAGCGCGAGGCGACGACATCGCTGCGGCGCCGTCGCGCCAGCCCCGGCGCGGGCTTGGCCAGCCTCTGCACGGTGCGAGCGATCACGACTGTGGCGGCGCCGGCGGCGATGCCTCCGGCGGTAGCCACCGCTACGTTGCGAATCGCGATGTCGCCTTCGCGACGGGCTTCGATCGCGCGCAACTCGCGGGCCTCCAGTGCGCGGTTGCGCTCGACCGGTAGAGGTGCACTGCCGGCCGCGGCGTCGTCGGCGATTTCCGCGTCGATCACGATCTCGGCGTCGACGTCGTCAGCCCCGGTCTTGTCACGCCTGAAAGCCATTGCCGCAGTCTAACCACGCCACCACCGGAAGCAACAGCCGGTCGAAGTCGACGGGAGGAACTCCTTACAAAGCTGGAAACCACTCCAAAGCCTGGCCCTGGAGCAACTCCGAGGCCAGGCTTTGGAGTGGGAATCGCATTGGAAACAACCCCTGGCTAGAAGCGCGCGAGGCCGGGGGCCCAGGCCAACGACAGGACAGGTGCCGGCGTGCCGAATCGAGGAGCCGAAGACGATCGTCAGTGGATGCGAAGCGAGTCGAAACCAGCTGCCGACAACGGCTCTGCGGATTTCGATGCCACATAGCGATCCATGTAGTCCGAGTAGTGGTCCACGCCACCGAACACCCGCAACCCGGTCTCAACTGCGATCCAATCGGATTGCGCCTTGCCTCGATAGAGCGGATGGGTGCAAAGCTCGTAGTCTGGGCCGATCGGATGGTTGTTGTGGACGTAGGCGATTGCCCGTTTAGCTTGCCCGTGACTGACGATCTCGGCCGCCTTGTACGGCGCCTCAAAGAGTCTTCCCGATCGACCGTGCCGCCGGTTGTAGGACGACACGTAGCCCGAGAGCGCCCCATGCATCAGCTTCGCCATGCCGCCCTCCTGGATCTGGTGAACGATCAGGTGGAAGTGATTGGGCATCAAGCAGTACGCAGCCACCGCAACCTGGTCGCTCAGCTTTCGATACGGCCGGAAATGATCGTCACGGAACGGCTCAGGTGACAGGTACCTGCGAAAGCACTGCAGAAACTCGCGCTGGTCAACGGCGTCCTGGAATATTGCGAGCCGATCGATCCCTCTGTTGTAAACGTGGAACAGCCGGTCGACGGCCGCGTGGGATTTGCGTTGATTTCGGCTGGGCATCGGCTCTCATTTACTTAACGATCGAGAGCCGCCGTTCTTACCCCCCTTGTAACTGAATTTCAACAATTACCTGCCCTTCGACCCAGTTCCGACCGAGACGCGCACCGATCAGTATCAGCGACCATCTCGCTGCCCGATTCCATAGCCAAAAACCACTCCAAAGCCTGGCCCTGGAGCAACTCCAAGGCCAGGCTTTGGAGTGGGGAGCCGCATGGGAATGGGGACCTCGCCTGACGGGCGGGGCGGGCAACTGGTGGGCGGGCAGCGGCCGACGATCCCCGGCTCGCGCGGACAGAAGCTGGCCTAGGTGGCCAAAACCGGCCTAGAGCATCCGCTCGTACAGCCGGAAGGTCTTGATGATCTGGCCGCCCATGCCCTGGATGGCCTTGTTCATCGTCTTGTTGTCTTCGAGGATCCAGCCCATCGTGCCGCCGGTCACGCCGGTCTTGTCGGCGGCCGTGAAGTTCTTGTTGTCTTCGAGGATCCAGCCCATCGTGCCGCCGGTCACGCCGGTCTTGTCGGCGGCCGTGAAGTGCTCGACATAGAGCCGCGCGCCCAGACCAGTCGTGCGATACCGGGGCTTGACGCCCAGCGCGAACACGCGCACGCGATCGATCTTGCGGCGGTACCAGAGGAACTTCAGCCATCCGAACGGCAACAGCCGGCCGTTCAAGTGCTTGAGAACCTGGTTGTAGTCGGGCAACGTCAGCGCGGCGGCGGCGTTGTCGCCGTCTTTGCCGATCATGATGAAGGCCCAGTGCTTGTCGAGCACCGGAAGCAGTTGCTTGGCGTAGTGGCGCACCTCGTGCTCGTTGAGCGGTACGAAGCCCCAGTTCTTCTCCCAGGATGCGTTGTAGATGTCGAGGAAGCGGTCGACGTCGGAGCGCACGGTGAAACGCGAGAACTTCTTGATCTTGTAGCTCGAATCATCGACGCGCCGCGCCGCGCCGAAGATCGCCGGGTGCACCTTCTCCTTGTCGGTGACCTCGAGCGAATACATGTAGAGGTCTTTCGCCTTCGCGAAGCCGGCAGAGTCGAATAGTCCGGGGTAGTAGCGCGGCGTGCAAGCTTCGAAGATCGACGGCGGCACATCGAAGCCGTCTACGACCACCCCCAGCTCGTCGTTGGTCGTGTAGTTCATCGGCCCGACCATGCGGTCGCGGCCGCGCTCGCGCAGCCATTCGGCGGCGGCGTCGTAGAGTGCGGCGGCCGCCGGCGGGTCGTCTTCGCACTCGAACCAGCCGAACAGGCCCCAGTCGTTGCCCTGGAACTCGTTGAGGTTGCGATCGATGTGCGCGCTGATGCGGCCGACGACTCGCTCGCCGCGGCGAGCTAGGTAGAACTCGGCTTCGGAGTGCTCGAACCACGGGTTCTTCTTGCGGTCGAGCTGATCCTTGACGTCCATGATCAACGGTGGCACCCACATGGGATCGCCCTCGTGCAGGCGAAACGGCAGGTCGATGAAGGCCTTGAGGTCGCGCTTGCCGCGGACCGGGGTGACGTCGATAGGATCGCTCACGAGCATGGACTCTAACCAGCACTCCGCCGGAAACCCAGCCGCAGCAGCAGTCCCCACAGGCCCCGCGATCGATCTCTTCGAGCGCGCTCGCCACCACGACCGCGCCGAGATCATCGCCGCCGCGCGCGAGCACGACATGCTGCCGTTCTTCCGCCTGCTCGAGGGCCCGGCCGGCCCCATCGTGCAGATGGAGGGCAAGGAGCGCGTGATGCTCGGCAGCAACAACTACCTCGGCCTGACCGGCGACCCGCGCGTGATCGCCGGCGCTCACGACGCGATCGACAAGTACGGCGCCGCTCTGACCGGCTCGCGCCTGCTCAACGGCACGATCGAGCTACACACTCAACTCGAAGCCGAAATCGCCGACTGGATGGGCACCGCCGACGCGATCGTCTTCACCACGGGCTACCAGGCCAACCTCGGCACGCTCAGCGCGCTGCTCGAAGCCAAGGACACGGTGATCTGCGACGCCGGCGATCACGCCTCGCTGCTCGATGGAATCAAGCTTTCGGGCGCGAAGGTACGCCCCTTCCGCCACGGCCGCCTCGACAAGCTCGAGACGATGCTCGACCGCGCCCGCTCCGACGGCGGCGGCGTGCTGGTGGTCGTCGATGGCGTCTACTCGATGGAGGGCGACATCTGCGACCTTCCGCGGGTGACAGAGCTGGCGAAGGCCTACGGCGCCCGCCTGATGGTCGACGAGGCTCACGGTTGCGGTGTGCTCGGCGCCCGCGGCGCTGGCTCGTGCGAGCTACTCGGAGTCGAGGACCAGGTCGACCTGCGCATGGGCACCTTCAGCAAGTCGCTGGCAAGCTGCGGGGGCTTCATCGCGGGCGACGCCGACATCATCGATTTCCTGCGCCTGTACGCGCGCTCATTCCTGTTCACCGCCAGCGCGGTGCCGGCAGCCGTCGGCTCGGCGCTGGCCGCCGTCAAGATCGCGAAGAGCGACGAGGGCCGCGCCCTGCTTGCCAAGGTGCTCGCCAACGCCGAGTACCTCTGGACCCAGCTCAACGAGCGCGGCGTGCGCGTAATCGACCCCGGCATGGAGCTGGGCGAGCGCTACGGCGTCAAGCCCTTCACCCCGATCGTGCCGGTCCTGATCGGCGAAGACTGGGAGGCCGGGCTGGTCTGGAAGAAGCTCTACGACGCCGGTGTCTACTGCAACGTCGCGATGCACCCTGCCGTCCCCCATGGCGGCGCGCTGCTGCGCACAAGCGTGATGGCCACGCACGAGCGCGAGCACCTTGACCGCGCGATCGAAGCGATCATGGCCGTCGCCGCGGAGCATCCGGCGATGCTCCGCGGCTGAGCATCTCGTGAAGTTCGACTCAGCTAACTAAACAGAGCTAAACCGAGTCTGTTCAACTGAAGTAATGCCAGTCGTTGGTCCAGGTCCAATCCGTGTACGGTCGGCTGCAATCACCCGGTGAATAGATGTTCGATGGGAAGCCATTCGTCGAAAGCGGTGGATTGGCGTTATTCGCCTCCCATGTCCAGATTCCGTACCTGACCGTACATACAGCTGCGGCGTAGTAAGCCGAGCCACACGGACCCTTCGACCAATTCCAGAAGGTGTTGGTCGTGCTGGCTACCGCTTCTCGGATCATCGCCTCAAAGTATGAATTTCGGCAGATTGAATAGCCAGCATACGGCCCAGAACCCGTGTAAACCAGCAATTTCGCGTTCAACTGCACCTGGTAGTCAAACGGCCAGCCAGTGACGTCATCCATGACAACCGGACGGCTACACCCCGGCATGTATGGCATCTGGTAGGAAAACATCTGGAGCGGCGCAGAACTCGTCTCACGCAACGACATCGCACGCCTCAGGCAGTGCTCACCGACACTCTTCAATTGTGTTCGCGAAACGGTATGCGCAGACGCGACTCCCGTGATTGCTCCAAATGCGGCAGTCGTCAATACGAAGGTCGCTACCGCCAAGCAGATTCTTGCTCTCATTCGCTAACTCAACTCCTTGTTATCTGACTGGCGGCTCATCGAACTCCACAAACGAGCCCCGCCGCCACCCATGAGATGGATTGACTGGCGGTCGATTGTACGCACTCAACTACCCATACTTTGTAACGATTTTGCACCAATTATCGTTACCATTCAGTAGGTATTGAGTTGCGAGTAGAACCTGGTCAACAGTTGGTACGCGCTCCCACCGCGCGAAAGACACCTCGTTCCGCCGAGACCTCCAATCCGACACGATTGTGTGGTTCTCGCGATAGCTACTAGTTACTCGCCGGATGCTCATCTACAGGCACGCCAGGGGACACCCAGAGTTTGTCCAACTTTTCACAAACTCACACTGACACGAAAAACCCGCTCTTAGCGACAAATTACGCGGGGGTCAGTTACAAGAAGGCAACATTTGGCCTTATGGTTCATCGCCAAGGACACGGACAACTCGGCCGTGCCGCGGGAGTCTTATCGAAGGAATTGGGGCGTTGTCC
>JACRKX010000079.1 GCA_016219715.1 Actinomycetota bacterium
ATCGGCAGACCGGCCTTCTTGAAGCGCTTGTCCCAGTAGGGCTCGCGGGCGATGAACACGGGGATGCAGTTGACGAAGCCGCAGCCGGCCTCAAGGATCTGCTCGACGTACCACTTGGTGGCCTCTTCCGAACCGACCGGCAGGTACGAGACGACGACGTCGGTCTTCGTTTCCTTCAGCAGCTGAACGACGTCGACGGTCTCGCCGGGCGCCTTGGTGATCTTCTGCTTGAGGTACTTGCCGAGGCCGTCGTGGGTCATGCCGCGCTGCACCGTGACGCCGAGCTTCTTCGGCACCTTGGCGAACTTCACCGTGTTGTTCGGGTCGGCCCAGATCGCCTCGCCGAGGTCCTTGCCGACCTTCTTGGCGTTGATGTCGATCGCGGCGCTGAACTCGATGTCGCTGATGTGGTAGCCGCCGAGGTCGACGTGCATCAAGCCGGGCACCGACTCGTTGGGGTCTGCGTTCTTGTAGTACTCGACGCCCTGTACGAAGGCGCTGGCACAGTTGCCGACGCCGATGATCGCGACGCGGACCTTGTCGGACTGGTAGCGGCCGGCGCCGTTCTTGCCAGCGCCGTTCTTGCTCGCGCCGTTCTTGCTGGGGGCGGGACTCACGATGTGATCGATCCTTCCGGAAGTGTTTGCAATTGGATGCTGCTTGCTGCGGCGCTCGGATTGACGGCTGCCGCGCTTGCTCGAACCTACAGGCCCGAGGCGTGAACGTTACATACGCGCGCGCCAATTTCCACAAACATATGTTTTCCGCTGCGTTCGGAAGATAGCTAAACTAGAAAAATGCCAGCGCTGATCGAGCCACTGTCGTCGAACGACCTGCTTGCGCGGGCAGTCCAGACACTCGACGATCTGCTGCCAGACGCGTGGCAGACGAGTCTCTCGCCGGCGACCGACGATCCATACGTAGACCGCCGCTCCGCCCCCGATGCCCTGCTCGAAGTCACCGCGCCAGATGGCTCCACCGCAACGTTCGCCCTCGCCGCCCGAATGACTCTCGCCGGACGCGATGCGGCGGCGCTGCTGGCCATGCTGCGGCGCTGGTGCGAGTCCAGCGACGCAATGCCCTTGGTGGTTTCGCGCTACCTCTCCTCGACCGTGCGGGAGCACCTGACCGAGACCGGCGCGTCGCTGATCGACGCGACCGGCAACGTGCATCTGTCCAGTCCGGCGCCGGCTATCGCGCTTGCGCGATCCGGCAAAGAGCGCGATCCGTGGCGCCGCTCGCACACACGCGACGCGCTGCGCGGCGAGCCTGCCGCCCGCGTCGTGCGCGCGCTCTGCGACTTCCGGGCGCCGATCCCGATCGCGCGCATTTCCCAGCTGGCCGATGCCTCGGCGGGCTCGACGTATCGGGTACTAGATCTGCTGGTCGACGAGGGGTTGGCCGAGAAGGGCGCTCCCGGATGGATCGACTCAGTCGATTGGCCGCGTCTGCTGCGTCGCTGGGCCAACGACTGGTCTGCCTCCGAGCGACGCTTCACGCTGCGCTTAGCGTTGCCGGGCGATCTCGACTCGGCGCTCGCGCTGCTCAAACGGGCACCACGCGGCTCGTTTCTGCTCGGTGGGGAACACGCGGCGGCGCACTTCACGGGCGAAGCCGATCCACACCGCTGCTTCGTTCACTGCGACGATACGGCCGGACTCATCGGACGCCTCGGCGGCGAGACGGCGGCCGACAGGACCGATTCGGTCCTCACGGTTCACGGCCGTGGGCTGGTCTCCGCAAGCGCGAGATCGCACACCGCCCGAGGGTGGCCCCTAGCCGCCCCATCTCAGGCCTACGCCGACTTGATCCTGGCCGGCGACGACGCCGCGGCGGCGCGCCTGTTGCAGAAGATGGACGCTGGGCCGGAGACCTGGCGCAAACCGGCCTGATCGATACGGGTTGCCCATGCCATGCTTGGCGGGTGAACGACGCGTTCCAGACCCTTCGGGAGATCGAGCGCAACGACCTCGGCCTACCGTCTGGCCTCGATCTCGAATGGCTCGGCGTATCCGGCTACCGCATGACCTACGCAGGCTCGACGATCTTCATCGATCCGTACGTGTCGCGCGTGAAGCTGCGGGCGGTGCTGCTGCGCCAGGCGGCCATCCCCGACGCTGAGAAGCTCGACAGCTACATCGTCCCCAATGGCAAAGTCGAGGGCGTCCTCGTCGGCCACACCCACTTCGATCATGCCGTCGACGCTCCCGAGATCGCCCGGCGCTATGGCTGCAAGGCCTATGGCTCGGAGTCGCTTCGGCGCCTGATGCAGCTGCACGGCCTCGGCTATCGAGCGGTCGTCGTCGAGCCGTACACGCGTTACGAATTGGGTCCGTTCACGGTCAGCTTCGTTCCGAGCACCCACTCGAAGTTGATCCTCGGCCGCAAGGTTCTGTGGGACGGCGAACTGACCTGCGAACAGGTCGACGGGCTGACGCCCGGCGCATACAAGTGCGGTGATGTGTGGGGCATCCGTATCGAGGTCGCCGGCGTCAGCTTCTACCACCAGGGCAGTGCCGACCTGATCGACGACGCGCTCCCCGACGAGCCCGTCGACTACTTCCTTGCCGGCGTCGCCGGCCGCAACGTGACGCCGCGCTTCTGGCAGCGGATCCTTCCGAAGCTCGATCCGGCGGTGATCGTGCCCACGCACTACGACAACTTCTTCAAACCACTGGGTCAGCGGCAGTCGATGGTCGCCAGCGTCAAGTTCGAGCAGCTGCCGGATGAGATCCACGCGGTGAGTTCCGGCGCACGCCTCGCAGCCATGCCGCGAGTCGACGAACGGTCAAGCGAAGACGAAAGCTAAGCCGCGGCCGCGCGCTGCGCGTCGAGCACTTTGCTCTGCCGGTACACATGCCAGATGCGCTGCAGCATCGTGAACATCGTCAGGCCGGCGAGCAGGTAGATCGCGCCCTTCAAGATCGCAAGCTCGGTGCCGTCGATCGTGATGTCGGCGAGAAACAGGCCGGCCGAGACGATCACCACGCGGATCGCCCGCGTCGCGATGCCGACCTTGCACTCAATACCCAACGCCTCGGCGCGTGCTCGGGTGTAGCTGACCATCAACGACCCGAGCACGGCGAGCACCACGGCCATCGCCGCTGCTTCGTCGCCGCTGCGCGCGAACTGCCAGGCGACGGCCGCCAGCACCAACCCTTCTTCGAGCCGGTCGAGCGAGCTGTCGAGGAAGGCACCAAACAGCGTGGCCTTGCCGCTCATGCGCGAGTACTTGCCGTCGAGCAGGTCCATTACCGATCCGAAGACAAAGGCGAAGCCGGCCGGGATCCACATCTCGGCGAAGATGAAAGCGACCGCCGCGAGGTTGCCGATCAGCCCGACCATCGATATCGCGTTCGGAGTCAGCCGCGACTCGATCAGCCGGTCGCGCGCGGCGTCGGAGAGCAACTGCCCGCCGCGCTGCGGGCGCTCCTGGCCGGTTCCGTTCTGCTCGGGACTCACGCGGTGCCGCCAATAGTGGCGTCGTCGGAGTCACGACGAACGCTGTCGTCGTCTTCGTCGACGCGCCAGCCTTCGGCGCAGCTGGGCGCCGAGCCGACGAGCCGGCCGAGTGAGAAATCTGCGGTAATCGTGACCACGGGCGGACGGGACGATACATCGTCGGCCGGTGGCTCGGGAAGCATGATCTCCAGATAGCCGTCGTCGGTCGATCGAATGCAGCCGATCGACGGGCGCAGGAAACGCTGCCAGCGAACGCGCGTCAAGGTCTTGCCATAACGCTCGGGAGCAATGCTGAAACCACGTCCGGACTCTTCGTCGAAGTAGCGCGGCTCGAGACCGCCGACGGCCGGCAGGTTGACCTTGTAGATGTTCCAGTCGCGCAGGCGTGAAACGCGTTCCAGGTACGGCAGACCGCCGCGGATCAACTCGGCCTCGGCGCGGGCGCTGTAATCGATCGGCGCGTCTGGCAGCGCCACCCAGCGGACGTCGTTGTCCTTCAGCCACTGGGCGTAGGCGGGGGGGGTCAAGTCGCCCTGGTAGAAGACGGCGTTGTACTTGGTGTCGAGTTGCCGCTCCCAGCCCCTTGCAATCGGGCGGCGGTTGGCGATGTATGCCGCCTCGAAGTGGTTGCGCGTGAAGACGATCTCGACCTTCTCCTCGCGCCCGGGATCCTGCCTGTCCAGAAAGGCGTTGACCGGCGCGAAGTAGCGCGGGTCGGCAGTGTCGTCACGCGTCACGATCGCCCAGGCGGCGGTGGCCCCCTGCCAGCAGATCAGCGGAATCACGATGGCCAGCGCGAAGCGCCCGGCACGCGGCCAGAGCGCGGCCGCCGCGACCGTTGGGAAGAGGATCATGCCCAGCCGGATCGCGTTGCCGCCGATCGGCGAGGCAACCAACTCGTTGCCGGTCAGAAAGACGACGTAGAGGATCACGCCAATGCCGACGAGCCGGCGGGCGTCGTCACTTAGATCGTCGCGCACGAAGTACCAGAAGAAGGCCGTGAAGGCCAGCGCGCCGAGGTAAGACGCAACGTGGAAGGGCTGACTACCGCCTTCGGGAAACAGCGCGGAGACAACCATCGCCGGCAGCAGAGTGCCGGCGGCGACGACTAGGAAGGGACGTTGCTCGATCGGCGCCCAGACGTTTAGATGGCCAAGCCGGAAGCGCGGATCGCCCTCGTGTGCCGGATCGGCCGCGCGTCGCGGCAGCCAGGCCGCGAGCCAGACGGTGAACGAGATGAACGAGATGAACAGCGCCGCAAGTGGACTGGTCAGCGCGCAGTTGATCGCAAGGAACAGCGCGATCCACGGCCGTGCGTGCGCGGCCGCCAGCAGCGCGCCGAGGCCGATCGCCACGCTCAGCGCGTAAGGCAGCTGGCCGATCGCCAGCGTCGCGCTGAACACGACCGCGAAGACATACGCCGCCGCCGTTGCGCCGCGACGCGGGAAGACCTCGCGCGCCAGCACCGAGAACAGCAGCACGCCGGCGATGTAGGCAAACGCACCGGCCAGACGCACTCCGATCGTCGCCGCCAGCGTTGGGAACATCACTCCGTAGCTGACGACATAGTGGCCGCCGTACCAGTTGTAGTTCCAGACGAAGAAGCCGTCGTTCTTGAACAGCTCGGCGCGGTAGAGATGAGCGGCGAGGTCGCCGCCGCGCAGGTCGAGGATGAAGTACATCGCGCTCAGCGCGAAGGCCAGCACCACCGGACCGGCATGCGGACGCACCGCTACGAACAGCTTTCGCGCGAAGGCGCGGATGGCGGACATCAAGCGTCAGTATCGCCGGTCAGGAAGTCGCACGCGATCGCAACCGTGTCATCGCGATCGAGCCACGGCCAGTGACCGGCATCGGCGAGCAAACGCAGCTCGGCGTTTGGCAGGTGCGCGGCATAGGCCTCGGCAAAGCGCACCGGGATGTAGGGATCGCGTTCGCCCCACAACACCAGCGTAGGCGCAGTGATCGTGCTCAGCCATGAGCCCGCCAGTTCGAGCGCACCAGGCGGCGCAGAGCGATACAGGCGCAGGATCGCGCGCTGGGTGCCGTGGTCGAAGTGCCGCCACACGGAGTCGAGCATCTCATCGGGCCACGGCTCGCCACTGGGACGCGACTCCTTGCTGAACCAGCGCGCCAGCGACCGCGTCATCGTGCCCATCATCACCTCGCCCAGCAGCGGCGTTCGCCAGCCGCGGGCGATGCGGTGCCAGCGGTAGCCAGGCAGCAGCGGCACGCTGTTGACGATCACGAGTCTGTCGAGCCGTTCGTGCAGCTCCTGAGCGGTGACCAGCGCGAGTCCGCCCCAGTCGTGAACCACCAAGCTGAAGCGATCCCACCCGAGCCGGCCGATGAATGCCTGCAGGAAGGTGTTGTAGCCACCGATCGTGTACTCGAAGGTCTGAGCCTTCTCGCTACGGCCGAAGCCCGGAAGATCGAGCGCGACGCCACCGGTGCGCTCGAGAAACGGCGTCCAGTCGTCGGAGTTCGTCGGAACCCCGTGCACGTATAGCGTCGGCGCCACCCCTTCGGGCGGCTCGGCCGAGCGCCAGAAGACGCGCGTACCGGCGATCAGCTCGTCGTGCTCGTTGATCTCGCGCGACTGCGCGGCGGTCTCGGTCATGACGGCTTAAGGGTAGGGCGGCCGGGGCGGCAACTGGCCATCCGTCGATAGCTTTGGGCACGTGAATTCCCGCAAGGCCGACCCGGCAGCCCCACCCCACCCAAACCGCCTGCGAGCGATCCGGCGGCGCCTGCGCGGCTACTACGGCATCCCGGTGCCAAAGCCCCACCACGATCCCGTCGCCGAGCTGGTGCTGACAGTGCTCAGTCAGAACACGAACGACCGCAACCGCGACATCGCCTACTCCCGGCTGGAAGAGCGCTGGAGCACTTGGGAGCAAGTACGCGCGGCGCCGGTCGAGCAGATCGAGACCGCGATCGCCCCGGGCGGCATCAGCAAGATCAAGTCGGCGCGGATCAAGCAGATCCTCGACCGGCTGGCCACCGACGAGCCGCCCGAAGGCGCGGTCGTGACCACCGCGCGCGGCGAGCCGGCCTGGACCCGCACCCACGCGATCGACCTCGGCTGGATGGCAACGGCGCCGCTGGAGGTCTCACGCGACTACCTCTGCACGCTGCCCGGCGTCGCCAGGAAGACCGCCGCCTGCGTGCTGCTGTTCGCCTACGGCCTGCCCGACATCCCTGTCGACACCCACGTCGGCCGCGTCGGCTCGCGCCTCGGGCTGTTCCGGCCCAAGGCAGGCTTCGAAGAGATGCACGACACGATCCTCACGCTGGCTCCACCCGATCTGGCGCACGAGATGCACGTCAACCTGATCCGTCACGGCCGGCGCCTCTGTCACGCGCGCGAACCGCGCTGCGGCGAATGCCCGTTGCTGGAAGTCTGCCCTACAGGGCGAGACGCGGTAGATTGACCCACTGGAGACGCTGCTCATGCGCCGCACGATCACGACAATTCTGCTGGCAATGCTCGGTGCCTTGCTGGCGGCGGGCGGCGCGACCGCGGGACCGCCGGGCAGCTGGACCCAGGCCACGGGCCCGCACAACAACACCGCCGAGATCGGCATCGCGCGCACACCCGACGGCACACTTCACCTGATCTCACCCAGCACGTCGGGGCTCGCCGGATCGGCCATGCACAACTCGATTCCGGCAAGTGCGGTTGGCGTCGCCGGCCCGCACACGATCCTCACCTACAGCGGGGGGATCAACCAGCGAATGGCGTTGATCCGAAGTGGCGACGGCCTGCGCGCTTTCTTCAGCGGACTCACCGGCAGCGAGAGCGACCCGCTACAGGGTGTGCTTGCAACCGCGACATCCGCCGACGGCGGCAGCTGGTCACTACAGCCAACGGCTGCCTCCAACAACTCGCCCGGCGGCAAGAGCGCGGTCTATTCGGCGGCCGGCATATCCGCCGCGCTCGGTTCCGGCGGAGTTCCGGTGTCGGCATGGGGCGACTCCGCCCCCGGGGAAGCCGGGTACCACTTCGACCTGTCGTTCGCCAGCGCCGATAACCGCTTCTCGACCGAGTGCTGCGTGTACGCGCCAAACATCGGCGTCGACTCCGTAACCGGCGAGACCGTGCTTGCCTGGCAGTTCCTGCATGCGACCAACGGCGTTGCCTATCAGTCGATCTCCCCCGCCGGCACGCGCATCGAACCGCCGGGGCCGAGTTCAGGCAACAACGAGACACGCACGGCGATCACCGGCCGGATCGGCGCGAGCGGCATCTTTCTGGCGTACCTGTTCGGCGACAACCAGTTCACATCGATCCCCGCGGTCGTCCGCACGGGAACGACCGACGTAATCAAGTTCACCCGCGCACGAGGCGCTCTGCACCTGGGAATTGCCCCCGCTCCGGCAGGCAAGCTCTGGCTGTTCTGGGTGCGTAACGGCGTGCTCTATGCCACGCGCAGCAACGCCGCAGTCTCGAAGTTCGGAGCGCTCGCCACCGTCAAGCCGCCAAACGGCACCTCGACCGTCTACAACCTCGCCGGAGAAGGCTCGCTCGGCGCCCTCGACCTGCTGGCACTTGCCGAGACGCCGGCCGGTATCCACAACTGGCACCAGCGGGTACTGCCCAAGCTGACCCTCGCCGCAAAGGCCGGCAAGGGCAAAGTCAAACTGACGGTCACCGACGCCGGCGATCCGATCAAGGGCGCGAAGGTCAAGGTCGGCAAGAAGAGCAAGAAGACAAACTCCAAGGGCGTTGCCACGTTCAAGCTGGCCAAGGGCAAGAAGAAGGCCAAGGCGAGCAAGACCGGCTACGCGCCGGCCACCGTCACCTTCAAGGTGAAGTAGCCGAAAGCGCACCGTGCCGGACGCCGCGGTCGACGTCCGGCACAGCGCAGGTCTTGTGGGTTACTTCTTGCCCCGGTTGATGTTCTTCAGCTCGAACTCGCCGGTCGAGAACTTGCTCTGCACGTCGTTGCCGAAACCGGTGGCGCTGATGCGCAGCCTGCGCTTGTACTTCGCGAACTTGGCGATCGACATCCGCTGAACGAAGTTGGCCTTGCAGAGGCCGCCAGACAGTCGCAGCTTGCTCTTCGTCCGGACTCCGACCTTGCGCAGTTCGTACTTGTCGCCGCCCGACTTGGTGGCACCGCGCTTGCTGACCTTGCGCCAGTAGAACATGTCGGCCGCCACGATGCCCTTGCAGGCCTGCTCGGGAAAGACGAAAGCCGACGGCTCCACGGTGACCCGCGACTTCAGAATCCACTTCGTACCCGACTTGTTCTTGCGGACCTGCGACGTCGGCTCGATCCACGCACCCTCGGGGTACTGCGGGCGCGTGACGAGATCGAGACCTGGAACGAGTGCCGGTGTCAGCACCGGCGCCGGGGCTCCACCCACGCCAGCCTGGCCGAAATCGTTCAGACCCCAGCAGTGCAGTTCACCACCGCGCACGATCGCGCACTGGGTACGCGATGTCGAGCTACTCGAGATCGCCGCGACGTTTTCCAGAGCAAGTGCTGTCGGCGTGTCTGTACCGGCCTCGCTTCCAAGCCCAAGAGCGCCGGCCGTGCCGTCGCCCCAGCAGGCAACGCGCCGGGATTTCAGCTTGGCGCAGGTTGCACCGGCCGTGCCACCTAGTTGCTTGATCGAGAGCGTGGGCGCGGCCGGCGGCTCGGAGCCTCCCAGCGGCGCCGCGAGTACGCCCTGTCCCAGTTGACCGAGAGCGTTGTCGCCCCAGCACCGGTGACCTTCGGCGCTCCAGCTGAGACCGCAGACGAAGGTCGCGCCGGATCGGACTTCGTAGATGCCCTCTTGTCCCGGCACTTCGACCAGCGCCCCGCTGTTCGGTCCAAACGCTACGTCGCCGAGCTGGCCGGCGCCATTTGCACCGGCACAGCGCACCTTCTTGAGTTTCGTCGAGATGCACGTGAAGTTCGCGCCGGCCGAGACGGAGTGAATCTCGCTGACGCCGACGATCGCGGTCGCCGTGCCGTTGAAGCCGCCGACTCCACCATTCGCAAGCTGACCGTCGGAGTTCGAACCCCAGCAGCTCACCGTGCCTTGCCAGGTAACCGAGCAGAGGTGCGCACTGCCACCGGTTATCCAGTAGGTGTCCTCGACGCCCTGCACCTGCACCGGCGTGGGATGCGGATCGGCGTCCTGAGTGCCCTGGCCGAGCTGGCCCAGGTCATTGGCGCCCCAGCACCAGACGGTGCCGTCGTGCTTGACCGCGCAGGTGCCAAACCCGTAGGCCCCCACCGACTTGACCTCGGTCAGGCCCGGAACCGGCACCGGCGCCGACTGCGGTGCGGTGTCGCCGGTTCCGAGCTGACCGAAGCTGTTGTCGCCCCAGCACCAGACGGTGCCGCGATCGGTCATCGCGCAGGTATGCGACGTGCCGGCGACGACCTTTGGCTGGCCACCTCCACCGGCCTGCGCCTGTGGCGCGAAGGCAAGGGCGAGAAGAAATGCGAATGCGGCGAACGAGAGAAGCCGGCCCTTTGCGGAGCGGCGGTCGGCGTGAGCCATGACGCTGGGATCCCCTTTTTCTGAGAGAGCAAAGATGTTTCCGCGACCGGAGTGTCCGCCGGTCACTGAGTGTGTTTCGGCACTCCGCTGCCGTTTCTTGCGCTATTTGGTAACGGAAACCGCGATTCGTCCATTTGCAGGGCAAATCGCGCGGTCCGGTCGCTTCATTGATCTATAACACGGTGACTTAGATTTTCTGCCATAATCCGATCAACAACTTTGGCAGTACCTACCCCATAGGAGTTGAGAGCAAAGATGGCTAAGACAATCGGAATCGACCTCGGCACCACGAACTCGTGCATGGCCGTCCTCGAAGGCGGCGAGCCGACGGTCATCGAAAACGCGGAGGGCGGCCGCACAACACCGTCGGTCATTGCCTTCGCCCAGAGCGGCGAACGCCTCGTCGGCACGCTGGCAAAGCGCCAGGCGGTGACGAACCCCGAGAAGACGATCTTCTCGATCAAGCGCTTCATGGGCCGCAAAGAGGCCGAGGTCAAGGAAGAAGAGGCGATCGTTCCGTACACCGTCATTCGCGGCGAAAACGGCGACGTGCGCGTGAAGATCGACGACAAGGAGATCTCCCCGCCAGAGCTTTCCGCGATGATCCTGCAGAAGCTGAAGGCCGACGCCGAGGCGTACCTCGGCGAAAGCGTCGACAGCGCCGTCATCACGGTGCCCGCCTACTTCAACGACGACCAGCGCCAGGCCACCAAGGACGCCGGCAAGATCGCCGGCCTCGAGGTCAAGCGCATCATCAACGAGCCGACCGCGGCCGCGCTGGCCTACGGCCTCGACAAGGAAGACGACCAGACGATCCTCGTCTTCGACCTCGGCGGCGGCACCTTCGACGTGTCGGTCCTCGAGATCGCCGACGGAGTCTTCGAAGTCAAGAGCACGCACGGCGACAACCACCTCGGCGGAGACAACTTCGACAAGGCGATCGTCGACTGGTTGGTCGCCGAGTTCAAGAAGGACAACGCTCTCGACCTGGCCGCCGACAAGATGGCGCTCCAGCGTCTCTACGAGGCGGCCGAGAAGGCGAAGATCGAACTCTCTTCCACCCAGGAGACGCAGATCAACCTGCCGTTCATCACCGCTGACGCCGCCGGCCCGAAGCACCTCGACATGCGCCTCACCCGTTCGAAGCTCGCCGAGTTGACCGGCGAACTGATCGAGCGCGTCGTCGGGCCCGTGAAGCAGGCGCTCGCCGACGCCGGCGACGTCAAGATCGACCACGTCGTGCTCGTCGGCGGCATGACCCGCATGCCGGCCGTGCGCGACAAGGTCAAGGAGCTGACCGGCAAAGATCCGCACCAGGGCGTCAACCCCGACGAGGTCGTCGCCGTCGGCGCCGCGATCCAGGCCGGCGTGCTGGCCGGCGACGTCAAGGACGTGCTGCTGCTCGACGTCACCCCGCTGACGCTGGGCATCGAGACCAAGGGCGGCGTGATGACCAAGCTGATCGAGCGCAACACCACGATCCCGACCCGCAAGAGCGAGGTCTTCAGCACGGCCGACGACAACCAGCCGTCGGTCGAGATCCACGTGCTGCAGGGCGAGCGTGAGATGGCCAGCGGCAACAAGTCGCTGGGCAAGTTCCAGCTCACCGGCATCCCGCCGGCGCCACGCGGCATCCCGCAGATCGAGGTCGGCTTCGACATCGACGCCAACGGCATCCTCAACGTGACCGCCAAGGACCTCGGCACCGGCACCGAGCAGAAGATCGAGATCAAGGCCGGTGGCGGCCTGAGCGACGAAGAGATCGACAAGATGGTCGCCGACGCCACGGCCCACGCCGACGAAGACGCCGCCGCGCGCGAGCTCGCCGAAGCTCGCAACCTCGGTGAGAACGCCGCGTACCAGGTCGAGAAGCAGATCAAGGACCTCGACGACAAGCTCGACGACGACACCAAAGACAAGCTCACGGAGGGCGTCAAGGATGTCCGCGACTCGCTCGAGTCG
Source organism: Actinomycetota bacterium (assembly GCA_016219715.1). Taxonomy (GTDB): domain Bacteria; phylum Actinomycetota; class Thermoleophilia; order Solirubrobacterales; family JACPNS01; genus JACPNS01. The sequence goes on from JACRKX010000079.1 coordinate 11,929, forward strand.
ACCGACCCGGCCGAGATCAACGCCAAGGTCGAGAGCCTGATGGGAGTGATGAACGCCGCGGCCGAGCAGGTCTACGCCGCCGCCGCGGCCGATGCCTCCGCAGAGCAAACCGGCACAAACGGCGGTGCTCCCGAGAGTGACAGCGGCGCAGAAGCCGAAGAGGAAGTCGTCGACGCCGAGGTCGTCGACGAGGGCAAATAGTCCAAATTGCGGGCTAAGTGCGCAACAGGTGCCACATGACGACCTCAGGCAGTGACATAATCGGCAATGGAACCGACGGCCATGGGGAGGCGTCTGCAGGAAGCAGTTCGTCTTTCGGCCGCACCAAATCCGACCCGGCGGATGCCGAGACCGTTTCCGGGTCGACCAGCGGCAATCCCCCGGTCTCACCAGAGGCCGGGGGAACCGCTACCGGTGAGTACGCCGACACCTCCGAATCGCAGACCCCTCAACCGACAGACGCGGGTAACGACGCGCTGGCAGAGGCGCTCGCCGAGCGCGACGAGTACCTCGATCTCGCGCGTCGCACCCAGGCCGATCTCGAGAATCTGCGCAAGCGGGCCGCGCGTGAGCGCGCCGAGCTGCGCGCCAAGACGATCGCCGACGTAATCCGCGATCTCTTGCCGGTGGTCGACAACATCGACCGGGCGTTGCAGTCTGCCCAGACCGGCGAAGACTCCGGCGCGCTGCTCGAGGGGATCAAGATGGTCCACCTCGAACTGCACAGCTACCTCGACCGGCTCGGTCTGAAGGTGATCGAGACCGAAGGCGCCACGTTCGACCCGGCGCTGCACGAGGCAATCGCCTCGGTGCCCGTCGACGGCGTCGAGGCCGGACAGATCCACGAAGTCCATCAGAAGGGCTTCCAGCTCGACGAGATCGTCGTGCGTCCGGCCCGCGTGGTGGTGACCGCTTAAAGGAGCAGTGCCGTGGCCCAGAAGGATCCATACAAGGTGCTCGGGGTGGCAAAGAACGCCACCGAGTCCGAGATCAAGAAGGCGTACCGCAAGCTCGCGCGCAAGTGGCACCCCGACCAGAACGCCGGCAACAAGCAGGCCGAAGAGAAGTTCAAAGACATCCAGGAGGCCTACGACGTGCTCGGCGATGCCGGCAAGCGCAAGGCCTACGACAGCGGTGGCGGCTTCGGCAACATCTTCGGTGGCGGTAATCCCTTCGCCGGCGGCGGACAGGGCGGCGTGCGCTTCGACACCTCGGGCTTCGGCGACATCCTCGGCGGCATCTTCGGTGGCGGTCGGGCGCGCAGCCGCGCCGAACGCGGCCGCGATCTCGAAGCCCACGTGCAGATCGGCTTCGACCAGTCGATCAGCGGCACCGAGGTCTCGGTCAGCGTTCCTCGCGAAGAGCAGTGCGGCACCTGCCACGGCAGCGGCGCCAGGCCGGGCTCTAGCCCGAAGACCTGCGCCCGCTGCGAAGGTCGCGGCATGGAGACCGTCGGCCAGGGGATGTTCTCGATCTCCCAGCCGTGCAGCGTCTGCGGCGGCCGGGGCACGATCGTCGAAGACCCGTGCGGCACCTGCGGCGGTGGCGGTCGCGTACAGCGTGTCCGTCGCTACCGCGTAAAGATTCCGGCCGGCGTACGCGAGGGAGCGCGCATCCGCGTGGCCGGCAAGGGCGAAGCCGGCAGCAACGGCGGATCGAGTGGCGACCTGTTCGTCGTGGCCCATGTCGGCGAGTCGCCGGTCTTTCGCCGCAAGGGCGACAACGTCGAGGTCAGCGTGCCGATCACCGTCGTCGAGGCGCTTCGCGGCGCCACGATCGAAGTGCCCACACTCGACGGCTCCAAGCAGATCAAGGTGCCGCCGGGCACGCGGCACGGCACGATCGTCCGGCTCAAAGGCGAGGGCCCGCCGCGCGCCAAGGGTGGCGGCAGCGGCGACATCCACTTTCGCATCGAGATCGAGCTGCCCGCCGAGCTAACAAAGGAACAGGCCGAAGCCGTCGACGACCTCGCAACGGTGATGAACGGCAACCCTCGCGAGTCGCTGCTTGCGCGAGCGGCCAGGAACTAACTGCGACGATGAGCGAGCAGCCACAACGACGACGGGCCGGCGCAAACGAGCGCGGCCTCTACATGATCTCGGTGGCGGCCTCGCTGGCCGGAATGCACCCGCAGACGCTTCGCATCTACGAGCAGCGCCGGCTGATCTCGCCAGAGCGAACGCCAAAGGGCACGCGCCTCTACAGCGACGAGAACGTCAACACGCTGCGCCGCATCCAGCAGCTGACCGACGAGGGCATGAACCTCGCTGGCGTCGAACGCGTTTTCGACGTCGAGGCCCGTCTCGCCCGCGCTCAGCGCCGGATCGCCTCACTAGAGCGGCAACTCGAACAGACCCGCGCCGAGATGCTTCGCGAAATTGAGCGCATCCGCCGTTCGCAACGCGCGGAGCTGGTGCTCTACCGGCCGCCGGTAACCGCGCTCACCCGAACCGAGATCGCAATCCAACGGCCGAACCCCCAAGACGCCGAACAGGAGGGCTAACCATGCGACCCGACCGATTCACGATCAAGAGCCAGGAGGCGATCGAGTCCGCGCAGCGGCTCGCCGAAGGCCGCCGCAATCCGCAGGTGACGCCCGCCCATCTGCTCGTGGCCTTGCTCGACCAGGACGGCGGCATCGTCACGCCGGTGCTGCACAAGCTCGGCGTCGACGCCGGCGCGGTGCGCCAGCGCACGCTGACGACGGTCGAAGAGCTGCCAACGCTGGAGGGAGCCGGCGCGCAGCCCACTCCCGCCAGCGAGCTCGTCGCCGTTCTTCGCAAAGCCGAAGACGAAGCGCGCGACCTGGCAGACGAGTACATCAGCGTCGAACACCTGCTGCTGGCGCTGGCGAGCGTGCCCGGCCACGCCGCGCACGAGGCGCTGACCGGCTTCGGCGCTGACCACGACGGCATCGTCGCGGCACTGAAGGAGGTACGCGGCGCACACCGCGTAACCGACCAGAACCCCGAGGACAAGTACCAGGCACTCGAGAAGTACGGCCGCGATCTAACCCAGGCCGCCGAGAGCGGCAAGCTCGATCCGGTGATCGGCCGCGACGACGAGATTCGCCGGGTGATCCAGGTGCTTTCCCGCCGCACGAAGAACAACCCCGTGCTGATCGGGGAGCCCGGCGTGGGCAAGACCGCGATCGCGGAGGGGCTGGCCCAGCGCATCGTCAGCGGCGACGTGCCCGAGTCGCTGCGCGACCGTCGAGTGATCGCGCTCGACATCGGCGCTCTGATCGCCGGCGCCAAGTACCGCGGCGAGTTCGAAGATCGTCTGAAGGCGGTGCTCAAGGAAGTGCAGGAAGGCGAGGGCACGGTCATCCTCTTTCTCGACGAGTTGCACACGATCGTCGGCGCCGGCGCGGCCGAGGGCGCGGTCGACGCCGCGAACCTGCTGAAGCCGATGCTGGCGCGCGGCGAACTGCGCGCCGTCGGCGCGACGACGCTCGACGAGTACCGCAAGCACATCGAGAAGGATGCCGCGCTCGAACGGCGCTTCCAGCCGGTCTACGTCGGCGAGCCGAGCGTCGAGGACACGATCGCGATCCTGCGCGGTCTGAAGGAGAAGTACGAGGTGCACCACGGCGTGCGCATCCAGGACGCCGCGATCATCGCGGCCGCCACTCTTTCGCACCGCTACATCGCCGACCGCTTCCTGCCCGACAAGGCGATCGACCTGATCGACGAGGCGACCAGCCGCCTGCGGATCGAGATCGACTCGCTACCGACCGAGATCGATGAGATCGAGCGCCGAATCCAGCAGCTGATGATCGAAGAACAGGCGCTGAAAAAGGAGACCGACGAGGCGTCGAAGAAGCGACTCGACGCGCTGGCCGCGGAGCTCGCCGAGCTACAAGAGCAGAGCAACGAGATGAAGGCGCACTGGAGCGCCGAAAAAGACGTGATCAGCGGCATCGGCGAAACGAAGGAGGCGCTCGAGGCGGCCCACGGCGAGGTCGAACGCGCCGAGCGCGAGAGCGACCTCGAACGCGCGGCCGAACTGCGCTACGGGCGCATCCCCGAACTCGAAGCCAGGCTCGCCGAGCAGGAGGCCGCCGTGGCCAAGCTTGAGCAGGCCGGCGGCAAGCGCTTCCTGAAGGAGGAGGTCGACGAAGAGGACATCGCCGAGATCGTCGCCAAGTGGACGGGGATCCCGGTCAGCCGCCTGATGGAAGGCGAGATCGAAAAGCTCGTGCACATGGAGGAGCGCCTCCACGACCGTGTGATCGGCCAGGACGAAGCGATCGCCGCGGTCGCGAACGCGCTGCGACGGTCGCGCGCTGGCCTGCAAGACCCGAACCGTCCGATCGGCTCGTTCCTGTTTCTCGGTCCGACCGGCGTCGGCAAGACCGAGCTGGCGCGCGCGCTGGCCGAGTTCATGTTCGACGACGAGCAGGCGATGGTGCGGCTCGACATGAGCGAGTACATGGAGAAGCACACCGTCGCGCGCCTGGTCGGCGCGCCTCCCGGCTACGTCGGGTACGAAGAAGGCGGCCAGCTCACCGAAGCCGTGCGGCGGCGGCCCTACAGCGTGGTGCTGCTCGATGAGATGGAAAAGGCGCACACCGACGTCTTCAACGTCTTGCTCCAGGTGATGGACGACGGCCGCCTGACCGATGGCCAGGGACGCACCGTCGACTTCAAGAACACCGTTCTGATCATGACCTCGAACGTCGGCTCTCAATACATCGTTGACGTCGAGTCCCAGGCGAAGGAGGCCGGCAAGTCCGTCGAAGAAGCCGAGGAGAAAGTACGCCAGCTCGTCGAGGGCACGCTGCGCGACACGTTCAAACCCGAGTTCCTCAACCGGATCGACGACACGGTCATCTTCAAGCGCCTGACCAAGGAGCAGCTCGGCGAGATCGTCGAGATCCAGGTCGATCAGCTCGTCGGCCGTGTGCGCGAGCACGGCATCACGGTCGAGCTGACCGACGACGCCAAGACGCTACTGGCCGAACTGGGCTTCGACCCGACATACGGCGCACGCCCGCTGAAGCGAGTAATCCAGAAGCGCCTGGTCGACAAGCTGGCGCTGGCAATCCTGGAAGGCGAGTTCGGCGAAGGAGACACCGTGCAGGTCGGCGCCGCCGACGGCGAGCTGATCCTGACCAAAGGCAAGAAGAAGTCGAAGGCGAAAGCGTGAGCCGGTCGGCGGCGCCGGCCGAGAGCCGCAGCGGTTAGCTCGAAAACGCGTTTTAACAAATATGTTGTTTAGAGCATCGGCGACTCGATGCGCTATTTAACATATTTGTTAAATCCCGTTTTCAAGACATCCGGCCACGCGACCGTCAGTACCGCAGAATCGCCGCCACTCCACCATGCTCGGCGAGCGCATCGGCGCGATCGGCCTCGACCGGGGTCACGTGAGCGCCGGTGGCGATCGCCTTCGCGACGAGTGTGTCTAGCTCTCCGTCGAACTCGCGCGACGAGTCGTAGATCAGGTGGTCGACGCGTCCGGCCTCGAGGCAGCCCGTGACCTCGGTCATGCCGACTGCGCCGCGGCCGTTGTTCGACAGCGCGGCATCGGTGGCGCGGGCGATGATCGACTTTTCGCGCTCGGCCTCCCAGTCGGCGATCGCGTTGCTGGCGGCGCGAGCGATCTCGCCCAGCGGGTGGCCGACAAGATCGAGATTTCCCGCCAGGCGCGGCGGCGCTTCACCGAAGTGCTCGACGAAGTACTTGTGCGAGGCGTCGTGGCCGAAACAGATCACCTTGCGCCAGCCGCGCTTGCGCGCGATCTCCGTCACGGCCTCGCCCGCCTGGATCAGGAAGCGGTGGCGGTTTTCGTCGAGCCGTTGGTTGAATTGGTCGCGTCCGGAGCTGCTCGTGGTGGTGCCGTGCGACGGATCGACGACCGGCGCCTTGCGCTCACGGCCGGTGTCACCGCGCTGAAACTCCCACGAGCCGACCGACTCGGCCATGCCAAAGCGCCACTCGTACAGCTCGACCTTTTCGGTTGAGAGCGCGACCACGCCGGCGACCGGCGCCTGGTCGAGCAGCTTCAACAGCGGCGGCATGAACGGCGAATGGTTGAGTTGCGCCGCGGTCTCGATCTTCGGCGCCTGAAGCTCGAACCACTCGTCGCGGCCTCCCTTCACGCTGACCTCGAGAAAACCGACGACGTAGCGGCCGGTGTCGCGCTGATTTCCGTGCGAACGAAAGTGGTCGTGCACGCGCTCGACCGTGGCCTTCACCTCAGGCTCGTTGCGACGATCGGCCACTGCTTCGTCGATCGCGTCGCGCAGGCGGATCTTCCAGGCGTCGCCGCGGTTGACTGGATCGAGGTCGACGAACACGGAGAGAACACCGAGCGCGGGCTTGAAGGCGGTCAGCTCACGCACGTTTTCCTGGTCCGGAGTCCGCATCGGATTTCCATTCTTACAACTGTGTGTGCGCCGTGCGCCGCACCTCGGATAACCGTCCGTGGCGCCCGCGAGGGCGCCACGGTGAGTCCGTTTCTACAGGCCGGAGAACGTCTGACTGAATTTCGCGGCGGGCAGACGCGAGTTGCCGCGGAAGCTGCTGCGGATGTAAACATCGGCCGGACTGACGCTGCTGCTGATGCCGTTGACGCGTAGCGAGGCCACGCATTTCGTACCGCTGACACGCAGGCTGGCGCGAACGCCCTTGCGGCGAGTGACGCCGTCTTGCGTGACACTGACGGTCGAGACCGTCGAGCCCTTGCAGCGGTCGGCGATGTCACCGGGCACGGGCGGCACAATCATGAACAGTCCGACGAAGTTGCTGCGACCGCTGGCATGGTCGACCTTGACCTTCGTGTAGCTCGGTCCCGCGAAGCGCGCCAGGGCGACCGGCACGTCCGAGTTGTCCCGGTTGCCGGCTCCCAGCTGACCCTTGTCGTTACGGCCCCAACAGCGCATAGACCCGTCGTCGAGCAAGGCGCAGGTGTGGAAAGCGCCGGCGGTGATGGCCGTGGCCTTCCTCGGCAGGCCGACCACGCTGACGGGAGTCGGCGATCCGGTCAAGGTGTCGTTGCCCAACTGGCCGTAACTGTTGGCGCCCCAGCAGCGGATCGTGCCGTTGACCAGAAGTGCACAGGTATGGGACTGGCCAGTGGCCACCTCGACCGCTCGGCCTCCGAGGCTCTCGGTGGTCTCGGTTCCCTTCGACGGATTGATCGTGCCATCGCCCAGCTGGCCGTAACTGTTGGCACCCCAGCAGACGACGTTGTCGTTCTGGCGGATGCCGCAACTGTGGTCGTAGCCACTCGCGATCTGCGTGATGTCGTTGGCCAGGTCGGGGACATTGATCGGCACGCTCGAGAGTGGCGTAATGGTGACGTTCGCGCCGAGCTGCCCGCGATCGTTGGCGCCCCAGCAGCGCACATTGCCGTTGGCCAGCAGCGCGCACGAGTGGTTGGTTCCGGCGACGGCCTGGATCACCGTTGCGCCAAGCGTGCTCACATCGACGGGGGTGGCGAAGTTGGTGGTGGTGCCATTACCAAGCTGACCAGAGCTGTTGAGGCCCTGGCAGCGCAAGATCCCATCGAGATCGAGGATGCAGATATGCCGCCTGCCGACGGCCACGCTGCCCGGCGGAGCCCACGGCCCTTTGAGCGCGCCCGAGACCTGCCTGCTGGCAAGGTTCTCGCCTGCATTGGCTGCGCCGAGCGCGCCATTTTCGTTGTTGCCCCAGCAGCGCACCGAGCCGTAGTCCACGATCGTGCAGGCCGAGTCGTAGCCCGTACCCACCACCTTGGCGATGCCGTTGAGGGCGTTCACCGGAATCGGGTTGAGCGCATAACTGAGATCGTTCTCGCCGATACCGAGCTGCTTGTTGATGTTCGACCCCCAGCAGTAGGCCTTTTCGGGCGCCGGAGGGAAGATCGCGCAGGTGTTGGCGGCGCCGGCCGAGATGCGGGGCTGAGGTACTTGGGCGCTTGCGGATGCGGCGGCGATCAGTGTGATCGCGCAGGCGGCGAGCAACGCTACTGGTGCGGAGGTGCGCATGTGGGGATGCCTTTCACTCGCAGGACCGAGATGCGTGTCTTCCGTTGCAACACGGTCGTACCCAAAATGTTGCGCCGGTCAAACGGGAACGGCCGCCGTTCCCTGTGCGCGTCCGGCTACAACTCGGCTTCTTCTCGTACCGGCTCCATGCCGTTCGCGCGCAGTCCATTCTCGATCGCTCGGATCGTCGTCTCGAGCACGGCGACGCGCGCGAAGTGCTTCGACTCTCCGGCGATCACGTGCCACGGCGCGGCGGCGTGGTCGGTGCGGTCGAGCATCTCGCCGATCGCCTCCTCGTACTGCGGCCGCTTGGCCGCGTTGCGCTGGTCCTCGCCGGTCAACTTCCATTCCTTCAGCGGATCAGCCGCGCGCGCCGCGAAGCGCTTCTCTTGCTCCTTGGCTGAAATGTGCATCCAGAACTTGGCGATCACCATGCCTTCGGCGGCGAGCATCGTCTCGAATTCGGTGATCTCGTGGTAGGCGCGAGTCCACTGCTCCGGCGTGGCGAAGCCCTCGACCCGCTCGACCAGCACGCGGCCGTACCAGGACCGGTCGAGCACCGACATCCCGCCCCATCCGGGCAGCACGGGCCAGAAGCGGCTGAGGAAGTGATGCCGCCTTTCGTCAGGCGTCGGCGCGGCGTAGCTGGCCACGCGAACGTGTCGCGGATCGAGCGGAGCGACCAGCCGGCGGATCGCACCGCCTTTGCCGGAGGCGTCCCAGCCCTCGAAGACCGCGCATACCGGTGGCCCGAGCCGGCCGTCGCCGATCAATCCGCCGCATTGCAGTCGCAATGCGAGCATGCGGCGTTGCAGCTCGGCGATCCGCTCGGCACTCGTCGACTTGTCGAGCTTCAGCGAGAGATCGGCGTCGGCGAGCGCGGCCATCGGGCAAGTATGCACGATGCCCGAATCGGTCGGCGAGCGTCGCGCGCGGTGCTTGACGGCTGGCGCGATAGTTTTTGCCTTGAACTTTCCGGACCCGACCGCTGCGAAGGAGCAACCATGCCGACCTACATCATGTACAGCAAGCTCACCACCGAGGGCGTGCGCACGATCAAGGAGAATCCGAAGCGCATCCTCGAGGTCAACGACGAGGTCAAGGCGCTCGGCATCGAGGTCAAGGCGCAGTACGCCTCGCTCGGCCCGTACCACTTCATCAGCATCGTCGAGGCACCGAACGAGCAGGCGATCGCCCACGCCGCGATCGAACTCGGCTCACGCGGCACCGCGCAGTACGAGATCGTTCCGGCGATCACCGTCGACAAGTTGATCGACTCGTTCTAGAGCGGGCCCAGGGCGTCGCATGAAGATCCTCGTCGTCGGAGGCGGCGGTCGCGAGCACGCGATCGTACGTGCCCTCAAACGAACGTGGCGCGGCGAGGAGCCGCTCGAAGTGCTCTGCGCGCCGGGCAATCCCGGCATCGCGCGCGACGCGCAGTGCTTCAGCGACATCAGCGATGGAGACGTGCGCGCGATCGTCGACCTCGCCAGGGATCAGCAGGTGGACCTCGTGGCGGTCGGGCCCGAGGTTCCGCTGGTCGCCGGTCTGGTCGACGAATGCGCCGAGGCGGGGATTCCCGCGTTCGGTCCATCGATGGCCGCGGCGAAGCTCGAGGGATCGAAGATCTTCAGCAAGGACGTGATGGAGGCCGCCCGCGTGCCAACGGCCGCTCACGCGGTCGTGCGCTCTCGCGAAGACGCGCTGGCGCAGGCAGCCCGCATCTCGTATCCGGCGGTCTTCAAGAGCGACGGCCTCGCGGCCGGCAAGGGAGTGATCATCTGTCCCGACGAGCAGAGCGCCCACGAGGCGATCGAGCAGTACTTCACCGAGCAGCGCTTTGGCGCGACCGACGTGATCGTCGAAGAGTTCCTCGACGGCAAGGAGCTATCGCTGCTGGCAATCTGCGACGGCGAGCGAGCGCTACCGCTGATGCCGGCGCGCGACTTCAAACGCATCTTCGACGGCGACCAGGGGCCCAACACCGGCGGCATGGGATCCTTCTCGCCGGTGCCGGAGGTCAGCGAGGCCGCGATCGCCGAACTGTCGGAGCTCGTTCACACGCCGATCGTCGACGAGATGAAACGCCGCGGCACACCGTTTCACGGAATCCTCTACGCCGGCATCATGATGACTACACACGGCCCAAAGGTGCTCGAGTACAACGCGCGATTCGGCGACCCGGAAACGCAGGCGCTCCTGCCGCGACTCGAATCGTCGCTGGCGGAGTTGATGCTGGCGAGCACCGTGCGCGGCGGTCTCGAAGGGGTTGAGTTGCGGGCTTCAGCCAACGCCGCCGTCACGATCACGCTGGCTTCTGCCGGATACCCGGAGAGCGCCAGCAAGGGCGATGTGATCGCCGGCCTCGACGACGTTCCCGAAGGCATCGAGGTGACCCACGCGGGCACAGCGCTTAACGAGGCAGGCCAGACCGTGACCGCCGGCGGACGCGTACTCAACGTGACCGCGCTCGGCCCGACCGTCGCCGACGCGCGTGCCGCGGCTTACGCGGCAGCCGCGAAGATCACCTTCGACGGACGCCAGATGCGCAACGACATCGCCGCCGGGATCTGAAGAGCGGCGCTTTCTTTCAGAGATTGCGTCGCACAGGAAGACCGGCGCGGCAGAGCGAATCAACTAGGTGATGCGGGCACGACGGCGAGTTTTCAGGCAAACTAGGGACTCGCGGCAGACCCGCGTGCGCGGATCGCGCATGCTCTCGTCCAACCCCGGCGCGGAGGCCGAAATGCAATCCACAGAGGAAGCCGCGGCTCTCACTCCCGAGACTGAACTGAAGTTCGGCGACATCGAACTCGAGCCCGGACCGCTGGTCGCGGTGATGATGGGGTCGGAGAGCGACATGCCGGCGATGCGCGCAGCGGTCGAGGAGCTGCAGGAGCGCGGCATCTCGCACGAGACGACCGTCGTCAGCGCTCACCGCGACCCCGAGCAGGTGCGTGAGTACGCCCGCGCCGCCCGCTCACGGGGCATCAAGGTGATCATCGCCGGCGCCGGCATGGCCGCGGCGCTGCCCGGCGTGGTGGCGTCGCATACCGACCTTCCCGTGATCGGCGTGCCGATCCGCTCCGACGACGCCGTCAGCGGTGGACTCGACGCTCTGCTCTCGATCGCTCAGGCGCCACCCGGCGTGCCGGTCGCCTGCGTCGCCGTCAACGGCGCCCGCAACGCGGCAATCCTGGCGACGCGGATCCTGTTCGCGTAGTCCCACGGTCGATTCCGGCCCGGCGAATAGGATCACCCCGTGATCGAGCGCTACACACGCGACGCAATCGGAGCCGTCTGGAGTGAGCAGGCGAAGTTCGACAGCTGGCTCGAAGTCGAGCTCGCCGTCTGCGACGCCCTGTTCGAGCACGACGTGATTCCGGCCGCCGATCTGACGGCCATCAAAGACCGGGCCGCCTTCACGGTGCAGGCGGTCAAGGACCGCGAGAAGATCACCAACCACGACGTCGCCGCCTTCGTCGACATCATCAGCGAGCCCGTCGGCGAGGCCGGGCGCTGGATCCATTACGGCCTGACCAGCAGCGACGTGCTCGACACGGCGCTCGGTGTGCAGATCAAGAAGGCCGGCGAAATCGTGCTGGTCGGTGCGCGTGAGTACGCGGCAGCTCTCGCCGAGCGCGCTCGCGAATTCGAGGACGCGCTCTGTCCCGGCCGTACGCACGGCGTTCACGCCGAGCCCACCACCTTCGGCGTCAAGCTCGCCGGCTTCGCCTTCGAGGCAAGGCGCAACCTCGACCGGCTCGAGCGCGCCTTCGAGCAGGCATCAGTCGGAGCACTCTCTGGCGCGGTCGGCACCTACAGTGCCAACGGACCCGAGATCGAGGCCGCCGTTCTGCAGCGCCTCGGCCTCAAGGCCGAGCCGGTCAGCACCCAGGTCGTCGCCCGCGATCGCCATGCCGAACTGTTGACCGCCATCTCACTCGCCGGCGCCGGGCTAGAGCGCTTCGCGACCGAGATCCGCGCGCTGCAGAAGACGGAAGTGCGCGAGGTCGAAGAGCCGTTTGCCAGCGGCAAGCAGAAGGGCAGCAGCGCAATGCCGCACAAGCGCAACCCGATCACCTGCGAGCGCATCACCGGTCTGGCCCGAGTGCTGCGCGGCAACGCGCAGGCGGCAGTCGAGAACGTCGCCCTCTGGCACGAACGCGACATCAGCCACAGTGGCGCCGAGCGCATCATCCTGCCCGACAGCACGATCCTGCTCGACTACATGCAGTACCTGGCCACGAAGATCGTCACCGGCATGACCGTCCACACCGAGCGAATGCTCAGCAACCTCGAAGTCACGCACGGCGCGCTCTTCAGCCAGCGCGCCCTGCTGGCGCTCGTGGGCGCCGGCCTCACGCGTGACGACGCCTACCGCATCGTCCAGCGCAACGCCCAGCAGGCGTGGGACACCGGCACCCACTTCCGCGACCTGCTCGCCGCCGATGCTGCCGACCAGGGAATCGAAATCGACATCGAGGCGGTCTTCGATCCGAGCGCCTACACCAAGCACGCTCGCGCGATCGTCGGCCGGCTCGACGACTGACCCAGCGCCGGCCGCTACACCGGCTCGTTGTCGAGCGAGCGCCACAGGTAACGGCACGCCAGCGTGCGATGCGGACGCCACGGCTCCGCGATCTCTGTCAGCGGAGCGGGCGATGGCAGCTCCTCCATGGAGTACGCGATCTGCACCGCACGGCGGATTCCGAGATCGCCGGTCGGCAGCACGTCTGGCCGTTTCAGGTGGAACATCAAGAACATCTGAGCGCTCCACACGCCGATGCCCTTCACCGCCACGAGTTCGGCGATCACCGCCTCGTCGTCCAACTCTTCCAGCCGGTCGAGCTCCAACTCGCCGCTGACCACGTGCTCGGCCAGCGAGCGCAGATAGCTCGTCTTCGCGCGCGAGAGCCCGACCGTGCGCAGCTGCTCGGGGTCGTCGTCGAGGATCTGCCGCGGCGTCGGCGTGCCGCCGCCGAACCTGTCGCAGAGCCGCGCGTACACCGTGCGAGCAGCAGCGGTCGACACCTGCTGCCCGACGATCGCCCGCATCAGCGTGCCGTAATGGTCATCGGGGCGGCCATCTTGCGGATTGGTCAGCCGCGCGTCGGGGATCGCGTCGATCACCGCCGCCATCACCGGGTCGGCGGAGCGCAGGTGGGACTTCGCGGAGCGCGGAACCATCGCCGCCAGTCTGGCAGGACCCCACAGCGACGCCCATCCGACCACCGCAGCCCAATAGATTCTCTGCATGTCGAGCCCCATCCACGTCCACTTCGGCGGCCACTCGTCGGTGCTGATCGAGATCGACGGAGTGAAGGTGCTGACCGACCCGCTGTTCCGCGAGTGGCTGCTGCACCTCCGGCGTCACGCACCGGCCATCGACATGGCGATCTTCGGCCAGCCCGACGTGATCCTGATCTCGCATGCGCACCTCGACCACCTCGACCGGCAGTCGCTCAAGCGGATCGCTCGCGAGGCACACGTGATCGCTCCGCGCGACGCCGGGAAGATCCTCCTCCGGCTCGGCTACGGCCACGTCACCACGGTGACACCCGGCGAGCACGTCGACACGCATGGCCTGAAGATCACCGCAGTGCCGGCGATCCACGGCGGTGGCCGGATGCCGTGGGGCGCCGACGCCGACACGCTCGGTTTCATCGTCGAGGGTGAGCGCAGCTTCTACTTCGCCGGCGACACCGACATCTACCCGGCGATGGGACAGCTCGGCGCGCTGACCCGCGACGGCATCGACCTCGCGTTGCTACCCGTGTGGGGCTGGGGACCGAAGGTCGGGCCAGGTCACCTAAATCCGACCAGCGCGGCCCGCGCCGCCGGCCTGATCGGAGCGCACACGACCGTACCGATCCACTGGGGCGGCTACCTGCCGGCCGGTCTCGGACGCTCCCACGCCAGGCTGCTGAAGGATCCGCCGCGAGAGTTCGCGCGAATCGTTGAACGCATGTCGCTGCCGACCGATGTACAGATCGTCGAGCCCGGCGGCAAGCTCGAACTCGCCACCGGCGCAGGCGCCGGGCAAGCAGCCGTCGAAAGGAACGACGAATGAGTGAAACCTTTCGATCGCTGCTCGGCACGCTCTGGCGCGCCATCGTCACGTTTGCGTTGAACGGTCTCGTGATCCTGCTGTGCTCGAAGGCCGCCGCGAACTTCGAGGTGCCTAACTACGGCCATGCGGTTTTGATCGCGATCGCGATCGGTGTCGGCAACGCACTGCTGTGGCCGGCGATCATCAGCATCGCCCTCCGCTTTGCGGCGCTCACTCTCGGCCTCGGCGCGATCCTGATCTCGGGCGGCATCGTGATGCTCGCCGCCGAGTTGATCGACGGCGTAGCCGTCAGCTTCGGCGCGGCCGTCGTCGTGGGCGTAGTGCTGACCGTCGCCAACATCATCTTCACGACGCTGCTCGCGATGGGCGACCGCGACTGGTACTACCAGCACGTCGTCCTGCGCGCCGTCAAGCGTGCCGCACGCAAGCAGGGCCGCAAGGTCAACTACACCGACGTGCCAGGCGTCTTCTTTCTCGAGATCGACGGACTTGCCGAGCCGGTGCTGCGCCGCGCGATCGTCAACGGCCACATGCCCACCGTCGCGCGCTGGTTTCAGGACGGCTCGCACCGGATCATTCGCTGGACGACCGACCTCAGCTCGCAGACAAGCGCCGCGCAGGCCGGACTACTGCTCGGCAGTAACGAGGGCATCCCGGCCTTTCGCTGGTACGAGCGTGAAAGCGGCGAGGTCAAGGCGAGCAGCGACCCGAAGGTCGTTGCCGCCCTCGAAGAGCGACTCAGCACCGGCGCCGGGCTGCTCGCCTACGGCGGAACCAGCCGCGGCAACCTGATCAGCGGCGATGCACCGCGCAGCTTGCTGACGCTGAGCCAGGTGCGCAAGCAGCCCTACACCCGCGACTTCTACGCCTACTTCGCCGATCCCTACAACCCTCCGCGCACGATCGCGCTGTGCGTCTGGGACGTGCTGACCGAGCTGGTCGAGGCCGCGCGGCAGCGCCGGCTCGACGTGCGCCCGCGCATCGAGCGCGGCGGCAAGTACCCGCTGCTGCGCGTCGGCATGACGGTGGCGATGCGCGACTTCAACGTCTTCTCGCTGATCGGCGACATGTATGAAGGAGTGCCGGTCAGTTACGCAACGTTCGTCGGCTACGACGAGGTCGCCCACCACAGCGGCGTCGAGCGCCGCGACGCGATGGACGTCCTGCGCCGGCTAGACCAGCAGTTCGCCAGGCTCGAGCGCGTCGCCCAGCATGCACCTCGCCCGTACGAGTTCGTGGTGCTGAGCGATCACGGACAGAGCCAGGGAGCGACCTTCCTGCAGCGCTACGGCAAGACGCTCGGCGACGTCGTCGACGACGCGCTTGTCGAGCAGCTCGAGGTCGCCGAGATCGAATCGCTAGACGAAGCGTGGGGCGCGATCGGCGGCGCGGTCACACAGGCCAGCCACAGCAAGGGCGCATTCGGCGCCGCGCTGCGAGGCGTCACGACAGAGGAGGACGGCGCGGTCGCGCTCGGGCCTGAGCGCGAGCAGCGTCAGCAGTTGAAGGAGATGGCGGCCGGCGACGATTCGGCCGGCGACGGCGACGGTCGGCCCGACGCGATCGTGCTGGCGAGTGGCAACCTCGGGCTCGTCTATCTACCGGGCTCACAGCGGCGGCTTGCGCGCGAGCAGATCGACGACGCCTACCCCGGACTGATCCACGCACTGGTCATCCACCCCGGCATCGGTTTCGTGATGGTCGACAGCGAAGCGGGTGGACCGGTCGCGATCGGCCCCGACGGCGAACACCGGCTCGAGAGCGGCGAGACAATGGGGGTCGATCCGCTCGCCGACTACGGAGCGCAGGCCCCGCGAGTGCTCGCCCGCAACAACGGTTTCGAGCACGCGCCCGACGTCTACGTGGTCAGCCGCTACTGGACCGACGAGGATGAGGTCGCCGCCTTCGAGGAGCTCGTCGGCAGCCACGGCGGGCTCGGCGGCATGCAGACGCAGCCGTTCGTGCTGGCTCCGTCGCGCTGGAGCGAGACGCCCGACGAGATTGTCGGCGCGGAGGCAATGCATGAGGTGCTTGTGAAGTGGTTGGAAGAGGCGGGGTTGCGCGACGACGAGCCCGGCAGCGCATGACCCTTACAGCGCGTATCTGACATTCAACATCCGATCGGATGTTGACCGTTACGAGCGTGAGACACGATCGCTACCGGTGATCGCCTGCGCGATCGCCTCCACCCCGCGCCGTCGGACCGTGATCGCCTTCTTGCGAGCGGCCGGGTCGTCGGTGTAGAGCATCGAGACCTTGTGCGCCAGCTCGCTGGTGCCGAGCACTATCACCAGGTCGGCCCACGCGATGTCGGCCTCGGCCGCCGCGCGGGTGCGCGAGCGAGTGCCTTCGATCAGGCGCAGATCGAGCACCTCGCCGAGCAGTTGCGCCAGCTCCTGGCGCACGGCCGGCGATCCGCCGACGAAGACGATCTTGCCGACTCCGGCCCACCCGCAAGCGGCCAGCATCTCGTCGACCGCGCGCTGGTTGTTGGAGCCGCCGCAGCGCGTGCACTGGGGTTGGGCTACGCGCAGAATCGGACGCTGGTCCGGCGGGGCGCCGGGCGTGTCGTTACCGGCATCGACATCGACTGCGCAGCGCGTGCAGAGACGGCGGTAAAGCTGGTCGATCGTGTCGGTTACGGCGTCACGCTTTGCCAGCGAGATGTTGGTCTTGCGCGGGTTGGTGAGACCGGCGTCTTCGAGCGCCGCGCGAGCCGTCGCGACTTCGGTCGCGGCAACGACGCCGAGGTCGGCAAGCAATTGGGTGATGGGTAGGTCGGCGCGGGCCATGGCAAGCTCGGTGCTCACTCTACGGCCAACACCTCGACGAGGTCTCTGATGATTTCGAGATCCGCGACGTTCGCCGTGCACAGAGGAACCCCCAGCACGTTGGCCGTTGCGGCGATCGCCAGGTCCATCGTGCGTCGGCGCGGCTTGCCGCCTCGCTGTGCGACGGCGGCGGCCAGTCGCCCCCATTCGCGAGCGACGGCATCGTCGATCGGGATCGCGCTGAAAGTCGACTCGATAGCTCCGAGTCTTTGCATTCGCCGAGCCTGTTCGTCTGCGCCAGCGGACACGAGCACCCCAAAGTGAAGCTCGGCAAGTGACGCCGCGCTGATCGCGCACTCCACGTCAGCGGGCGCGGTTTCGCCGATCAGCACCGATGTGTCGAGCAGAACCCGTGTCACTGGAACGGATCGCCGATGCCGCCGGGAAACTTGCCCAGATCCTTCGCAAGCGTTCGCGGTACGGGCGTTGAAAAGATCTTGTCCAGCTCGGAGGCGTAGATCCATCGCGGTTTTTCGACCGGGCCGAGTTGCGCCACCGGACGGCCGGAAACGGTGATCGTCAAACGCTCACCCCCTTCGGCGCGGCGGAGGACCTCGCCGACGTTGTTGCGCAGATCTTTTTGGGGGACGGTGGCGTCCATGGAGGCATGGTAGCAATTCTGCTACCCACGTAGCAGTCGTTGTCGAGCGTTGTTTGTCGCGCACGGCGGCCGGAGGTTGCGAGGGTCTGAAGCTCGGGATAGTCGAACACGGCATTCACTCAACCAGAGCCCCTGTCACGAGTCAAGACCGGAATGTGAATAGCTCGTATCGAAAAGGCAACAATGGGGGCCCAAAGACTCGTGGCGCCGACCGGCACCCTGCGGTGCGGCCGGCGCACACTTGCCGGATCACAGCGCGTCCCCACGACCGCCGTGACCCATTGCGCCCGTCCCTTGCGGCGCAACTCTGGATTTGGATGGGGTTTCGGTCGGCAATCCGACCTCCACCTTTCGAGAATAAATCGAGCGGCTCGCTACCTCTTGCGGGTTAACTACGAGGTTTTCCGGAGAACTACGTAACCCGCAAGGTCACTCGACGACGCGCAGCGTCGAGGGCACATCCATGCGCGTCAGGCGGCGGGACATCAGGTAAGGCGTCAACGTCACGGCGGCGACGCCGACGAGCACCGCGATCAGCAGCGATCCCGGCGAGATGTGGCGGATGATGCCGATCTCGGGCCAGGTGTCTGCAAACAGCTCGGCGATCATCCAGCCGATCGCCAGATATCCGATCAGCAGTCCCAGCAGCGTGCCCAGCGCTCCAACGATCAGATTCTCGGCGGCGGCGATGCGCAGGGCGCGGCGCACGGGCAACCCGAAGGCGAACATCGTGGCGTACTCGCGGCGGCGTTCCTCGAGCGAGATTCCGGCGAGGTTGAATGCCATCAGCACGGCAAGCACCAGCGCTGCTCCGGCCGCTACCTGGATGATTCCCTTGAACTGGTCCATGGTGTCGTCGAGCGCGTCGCTGTCGGCGGTCACCGGCCTGGTCGTGGCAACGATCGAGTTCTCGGCAAGCGATCGCTGAACGGCAGAACCGCGCGCGCCTGGCTGAGGCATGACCGACAGCGAATTGGTCTCTCCAGACAGCCCGAGATCGTCGGCCAGTACCGGCGGCGCATAGGCGAACACGCGAAAGGGGTCGGCGACGAGGCCCGTCACTCGCATCGGCATTCGCGCCTCGGTCGGCCGGCCCGACGAGTCGCGGCCGGCCGTCGTGAAGACGACCGAGTCACCGACGGAGACGCCGAGATCGTCGGCGGCCTTTGGGGCGATCGCTACCTCCCTGCCGGTCTTCGGCAGACGCCCGCTTTCGAGCGTGGGGCTCCACGCGCCGCCGGCCAGGTCGGCGATCGTCATGACTACGGGGAACGGGTCATGACCCTCCGACGCAAGCGTGCCCGAGAGGTCGAGCTTCGCGTCGATGCTCGCCACGCCCTTCTCACGGGAAAGCGCCGCGACCTGCGGCGAGTCCACCGGAAGCGGCTCGGCCAGCGCCACCGACAGCCGTCCGGGCGCGTCGCCGATCAACTGCGCGCGGCTCTCTTCGATCGTTTTGTTGAAGCCGTCGACGATCCCCAGCAGCGCCATCATTACGCCGATCACCGCGCCCATCCCGACCACCGCGAGCATCGTGCGCCGTGGCGTGCGCGAGCTGTTGCGCCAAGGCATCTGGCTGACGGCGCCACCGGGCAGCTTGATTCGCGTAGCCGCGCGCACCATGCCGCCGCGCGCCGAACGCTCGCTGACGCGGATCGCCTCGACCGGCTGCACGCGGACGCCGCGCCACACCGGCCAGACGGTCGCCGCAAACGGCAGCAGGAAGCCGACTGCCGCGCCACGCAGAAACTGGCCGGCGCTGAACGGATCGGCGTAGAACGGCAGCGGCATGAACTGCTCGAAGACCCCTGCGAACGCACCAGCGATCCACCACGACAGAAACGCTCCCAGCAGCGTTCCGGTCAATGCGATCTGCCCGCCCAGCAGCAGCGGTCGCAATGCCAGCCGGCTCGGCGACACACCCAGCGCCATGCCGATGCCGATCTCGCGACGTTCGGCCTCCACTGCGCGACCGACGAGATTGAAGGCACCGATGCTCGCTCCCAGCAACACCAGCAGACCGAAGAAGCCCATCATGCGCTGGTCGTTCTTGGCGTCGCGGAACATGATCGTGTGCGACTGCTCTTCGGTGCCGAGCGTCACGGTGGCGCCGGGCAGCGACTTCGCCAGCGACCGCTCGAGCGACCGCTTGGCTACCGCCGGATCGTCGCCCTCGGCCAGCCCCACAACCAGCTCGTTCACCGCGCCCGCGCGACCGGCATAGCCCTGCACCAGAGGCAGTGGCGCGTAGAGCACGCCAAGCGTCGACTCGCCGCCAAAGCCGGTGTCCGAGGTGATCAGGAAGTACTGCGGCGACTGCCCCTGACCGGCGTATTCGATCGTCGCCCCGCCGGCGAGCTTCAGCTCTCCCTCGTAGGGCAGGTCGTAGAAGTTCGCGTAGCTGCGATCGATCACCGCGTTGCGCGAGGTCGGGTCGGAGGGCATACCCTTGCCGCGGATCGCGCGCACCGTGTCGACCTTGCCGGCCGTTTCGCCGGATACGGGCAGACCGATCAACAGACCGGGCGTGAGGATGTCCTTCCCGGCCGGCCGGCCGTCGATCTGCGTCGGCACCAGCAGCCGCTCCTGCGCGACCAATGCCCGTTTGAGCTCAGGGCCAGACGCTCGCGCGGCACTCTCGATCTCACCGCTCTTCGCGAAGCTGCCGTCGGGCAGCGTGACGCGCAGATCGTGGAACTTGAGCGCCTCGAAGCTACGCGCCGCCGACTGTTCGCGAAACTCTCGCATGCCTCCCAGTCCGGCGTAGACGGCCACGCCAATCGCGATCACACCGGCGGTGGCCAGCACCTGCAACCAGCGGCGGCGCAGGTCTCTGGCCGACCATCTCAACCAGAAACGAAGCTGTTTCACCGGTCCGCCCGCCTACCAGTGGAGATCGGCGATTTCGGCCTGACCGCCGGCCGGAGGCGCGTCGCCGACGACGCGCCCCGAGCTGAGCTCGATGATGCGATCGGCGGTTCGCGCGATCTCGCGATTGTGCGTCACGACCACGACGGCGCGCCCACTCTTGCCGTCCGACGACTCGCCGTCGTGCGTCTGTTCGTGCAGCAGCTGAAGAATCTGCACGCCGGTCTTGAAGTCGAGCTCGCCCGTCGGCTCGTCGGCGAGCAGCACGGGGTTGCCGGTGGCCAGCGCGCGGGCGATCGCCACTCGCTGCTGCTCGCCGCCGCTGAGCTCGTGCGGGAAGTGGCCAACGCGCTCGGCCAGATCGACACGGCCAAGCATTTCGAGCGCCGCCTCGCCGGGATTCTCACGACCGGCCACCTCGGCCCCGAACTCGACGTTCTCGAGTGCGGTCAGACCGGGAAACAGATTGAACGTCTGGAAGATGAAACTGACCTGCCGGCGGCGGATCTGCGCCAGCTCGGCCCGCGAGGCATCGGTCACTTCGACGCCGCCGACCTTGATGCGCCCCGCGCTGGCGGTGTCGAGCGCGCCGATCATGTTCAGCAGCGTTGTCTTGCCGCTGCCCGAGGCGCCGAGCACGGCTACGAACTCGCCGGGCTGGATCGTCAGCGTGACGTCGTCGAGCGCGATCACCTTGCGTTCGCCGACGTCATAGTGACGCCCGACGCGATCGAGTTCCACAAGTGGCCCGGCCATGACCTGGACTCTAACGGCGCTGGCCGACCCCGGCGAATAGCATCCCGCCCATGTCCGCAGCCCCTACCTCCGACCCCGGCTATCCCACACCGGATTTGCCGCTGCTGCACAGCGGCAAGGTGCGCGACACCTACGAGCTGCCCGACGGCTCGCTGCTGATGGTCGCCAGCGACCGGATCAGCACGTACGACGCGGTACACCCGAACCCGATTCCCGGCAAGGGACAGGTGCTCACCGGCACCTCGGTGTTCTGGTTCGAACGGCTGGCCGGGATCGTGCCCAACCACGTGATCTCGTACACCGACGACGTGCCGCCGGAGTTGCGCGGCCGAGCACTGAAGGTCAAGCGGCTCGAGATGCTGCCGCTGGAGTGCGTCGTGCGCGGTTATCTCGCCGGCAGCGGCTGGTCCGATTACCGCGCAAGCGGCGCGGTCTGCGGCATCGAGCTCCCGCCGGGGTTACTCGAATCCTCGGAGCTGCCCGAACCGATCTTCACTCCAGCCACGAAGGCCGAAGTGGGCGACCACGACGAAAACGTCGACGCGGCGCGGGCGGCCGAAATCCTCGGCGGATCCCAGGGCGCCGAGCATGGCCTGTCGATCTACGAACAGCTACGCGATCTCTCGCTCGCGGTCTACGGGCAGGCCCGCGAACACGCCCGCGCCCGCGGCATCATCCTGGCCGACACGAAGTTCGAGTTCGGCGTCGACCCGGCCACCGGCGCGATCACCCTGGGTGACGAGGTGCTGACGCCAGACAGCTCGCGCTACTGGCCGGCCGACATGTACGAGCCCGGGCGTGCACAGGCGTCGTTCGACAAGCAGTTCGTACGCGACTGGGCCGCGGGCACCGGCTGGGACAAGTCCCCTCCGGCGCCAGAGGTGCCGCCTGAGATCGTCGCGCAGACACAGGCGCGCTACACCGAGGCCTACGAGCGACTGACGGGCGAACCGTTTTCCGCCTGGCTCGAACGCAGCGGCGCCACTGCCGCCTAGGGCCGAAAACCGCCGCGCCCGCGCTCGATACGCTGCATGCTCACGATGAAGGCGCAAGTGCTCATTCGCCCCAAGCAGGGCATCCTCGACCCGCAAGGACTGGCCGTCGAAGAGGCGCTGCCGGCGCTGGGCTTCTCCGGCGTCAGCAACGTACACGTCGGCCGGCTGGTCGAACTCGAGGTCGACGACCCGGCCCAGCTCGACGCGATGTGCGAGAAGCTGCTCGCCAATCCGCTGATCGAAGACTTCGAAGTCGTACTTTCCGACAGCTCCGGAGCCTGAGCGCGTGGCGACGCGCTTCGGCATCGTTCAATTTCCCGGTTCGTGCGACGAGACTGACACGCTGCTGGCGTGTAGCCGTGTCGGAGACGCCGAGCTGCTCTGGCACAAGGACACCGACCTCGGCGGCGTCGACGTCGTCGTTCTGCCCGGCGGTTTCAGCTACGGCGACTACCTGCGCGTCGGCGCGATCGTGCAGTTCGCTCCGATCATGGGCGCCGTGGCCGAGCACGCCGCCGGCGGCGGGCTGGTGCTCGGCATCTGCAACGGCTTCCAGGTGCTGACCGAGGCCGGCCTGCTGCCCGGCGCGCTGCTGCCCAACACGAACCTTCGCTTCACCTGCCAGCAGGCAGACCTGATTGTCGAGAACACCGAGACGCCGTTCACCCACGAGAGCGCGCCCGGCGAGATCATCTCCGTACCCGCCAAGCACGGCGCCGGCCGGTTCTACGCGCCGCCCGAGTTACTGGCGCAAATCGAAGATGGCGGCCAGGTGCTTCTGCGCTACGCCGAGGGCCACAACTTCAACGGCTCCGTCAACGACATCGCCGGCGTGACCAACGAAGGCCGTAACGTCTTCGGCCTGATGCCGCACCCCGAGCACGCCGTCGACCCGCTCACCGGCAGCGACGACGCGCTGAAGCTCTTCCATTCGCTGGCCAGCGCCGCGCCGATGGCCGTCGGCAGCGGAGACATGACGTGAGCGCCGCCGCCGACACCCCGGCCGCCGAGGCGCCGCACCGCGCGCTCGGCCTTACCGACTCCGAATACGACCTGATCTGCGACAAGCTCGGCCGCGAGCCGAATGCGACCGAGCTGGCGATGTTCTCGCTGATGTGGAGCGAGCACTGCAGCTACAAGCACTCGAAGAAGCTGCTCGGCAAGCTTCCGACCTCGGGTCCGGCGCTGCTGATGGGGCCCGGCGAGAACGCCGGCGCGGTCACGGTGGGCGACGGTCTGGCGATAGCTTTCAAGGTCGAGTCGCACAACCACCCCAGCGCCGTCGAGCCCTTCCAGGGCGCCGCCACCGGCGTCGGCGGCATCATGCGAGACATCTTCGCCGTCGGCGCGCGGCCGATCGCGGTGCTCGATTCACTTCGCTTCGGCGAGCTCGACAGCGCACGGTCGCGCTACCTCGCCGCGCGCGCCGTGGCCGGCATCGGCCACTACGGAAACTCGATCGGCGTGCCAACCGTCGGCGGCGAGATCTACTTCGAAGGCCCTTACGAGCAGAACTGCCTGGTCAACGCGATGTGCTTGGGCCTGGCGCCGGCCGACAAGCTGATCCGCAGCGCCGCGGCCGGAGTCGGCAACCACCTAGTGCTGTTCGGCGCCTCGACCGGCCGCGACGGCATCGGCGGAGCAAGCGTGCTCGCTTCGGCCGAACTCGGCGAAGACGACGACTCGAAGCGCCCGACCGTACAGGTCGGCGACCCGTTTGAAGAGAGCAAGCTCGTCGAAGCCTGTCTCGAGCTGCTGAACGCCGGCCTGCTGGCCTCGCTGCAAGATCTCGGCGCCGCTGGCCTGACCAGCGCGTCAAGCGAGATGGCCTCGAAGGGTGAGGTCGGACTCGACATCCACGTCGACCGGGTTCCGCTGCGCGAGCAAGGCATGGAGCCGTTCGAGATCATGGTCAGCGAGTCGCAGGAGCGCATGCTCTGCGTAGTCGAGCCCGCGCAGCTCGACGCGGTCTTGGCGATCTGCGACAAGTGGGATCTGCACCACGCGGTCATCGGCGAGGTCACCGACACCCGGCACATGCAGATCTACCGCGACGGCGATCTGGTCGGTGACATCCCGGTCACGGCACTGGTCGACGACTGCCCGATGTACGACCTCTCGCCGGAAGAGCCGCCCGCACAGATCTACCCGGCGCCCAAGCGCCGCATCAAAGACGGCCTCGCGCCCGCCGACAACCTGCTTGCCCTGCTTGGCAGCGACAACATCGCCTCGCGTCGCGAATACTTCGAGCAGTACGACTGCATCGTCGGCTCGCGCACGATCAAGCGGCCGGAGGCTGCCGAGGCGGCGGTGCTGCGACTCGGGGCCAACGACGGCCGTCACGGCCCGGGTGGCGCCCCCTCCACGGCCGGCAGCGGCAAGGCTCAGACTCCCGGCGACGCCGACGGCCCCACGA
Source organism: Actinomycetota bacterium (assembly GCA_016219715.1). Classification (GTDB taxonomy): domain Bacteria; phylum Actinomycetota; class Thermoleophilia; order Solirubrobacterales; family JACPNS01; genus JACPNS01. The sequence goes on from JACRKX010000079.1 coordinate 36,447, forward strand.
TCGCCGTCTCGATCGACGGCAGTGGCAGGCGCGTGGCCGCCGACCCGTACCGCGGCACGATCGGCGTCGTGCTCGAATGCGCCGCCAACCTCGCCTGCGTCGGCGCCGAGCCGCTGGGCCTGACCAACTGCCTGAACTTCGGCAATCCCGAGAAGCCACACATCGCCTGGCAGCTCGACCGCGCCGTCAGCGGCATGGCCGACGCCTTGCGCGCACTGAATGTGCCGGTCGTCGGCGGAAACGTCTCGCTCTACAACCAGAGCGGCGACGGACCGATCTACCCCACGCCGGTCGTCGGCATGGTCGGCTCGCTGCCCGACCCCCGCGTGATCGCCGGAAACACCTTCACCGACCCAGACCTCGCCGTGGCGCTGATCGGCCCGTTCGAGCCGACGCTGCCGGCGAGTGAGCTGGCGAAGCTGCGCGGCGAAGAGCTGCCGACGAAGCTCCCCGACCTGAACCTCTCGCTTCACGCCGAATCCCTCAAGCTCGTTCGCGAGGCCGTGCGCTCAGGCGCCGTGACAGTCGCGCGCGACGTTTCCGAGGGCGGCCTGGCCACCGCTCTCGCCGAGTGCTGCCTCGGCGGCGTCGGCGCGACGATCGACTTGGGCCCACTCATCGAACGGCTCAGCCGCAGCCAGGCCGGAGCCGGTCTCGATGCAGAAGCGCTGGTCGAGACCGCGCTGTTCGGCGAAGGCCCTGGCGGCATCGTCGTCGCCGGTTCACGTGAGTCGCTGATGCAGCTTTCCAGCCGCGCGCACGGCGTCGGCTTCCTGGCGCTGGGCTCCACCGGCAGCGCCAAACTCGACATCGCCGGATTTTCAGCGGTCGATTCGTCCGCTGGCACGGGCACCGGCCCCGGCGCCGTTGTTACTCTGAAAGAGATCTCGTTGGATGTACCCAACCTTCAGCGCATCCATGCAGGGGCGCTGGCAGAGCGAGCTTCTTCTTGATTGATAAACAGCGGAAGTCCCGAGGACCGGGCCGTTCCGCAGTCGCCGACGCGGCTGCCGCGTCGCCGGTTACCTCAGATCGCCCCAACGACGCCATCGCCGAGCGCGACGGCCCGCGTGACGAGTGCGGCGTCTTCGGCATCTACGCCCCCGAGCTCGACGTCTCGCGGCTCGCCTACTTCGCCCTCTACGCGCTACAGCACCGTGGCCAGGAGTCGGCCGGCATCGCCGCCAGCGACGGCACCCACATCATCACGCTGCGCGACACGGGATTGGTCAGCCAGGTCTTCGACGAAGACAAACTGCGCGGCCTGACCGGCGACATGGCCGTCGGCCACGTCCGCTACAGCACCACCGGCAGTAGCGGCTGGGAAAACACCCAGCCGATCTACCGCGCCGACAACCACATGATCGCGCTGGCGCACAACGGCAACCTGATCAACGCCGTCGAGCTGCACGCCGAACTGCGCGAACAGAACGTCAACTTCCGCAGCACCAGCGACAGCGAGATCATCGCGGCACTGGTCAGCAACTCGCAGGCCGCCACGCTGCAGGAGGCGGTAGCCGAAGTGATGCCCAAGCTGAAGGGCGCCTTCAGCACGGTGATCGTCAACAAGGAGGCCGTCGTCGGCTTCCGCGACCCGGCCGGCCTGCGCCCGCTCGCGCTCGGGCAGATCGGCGAGCGCTACTGCCTGGCGTCAGAGAGCAGCGCCTTCGACATCATCGGCGCCAGTTTCCTGCGCGAGGTCGAACCCGGCGAGATGATCACGCTGACCGAGCGCGGCATCGAGACAGCGATGGTCTGTCCCGGCGAGCGCCGCGCCTTCTGCGTCTTCGAGCACATCTACTTCGCGCGCCCCGACACCAAGCTCGAGGGCCAGCTGGTTCAGCAGTCGCGCCGCCGCATGGGTGAGATCCTCTGGCGCGAAGCCCCGGTCGACGCCGACATCGTCGTCGCCGTGCCCGACAGCGGAAACCCCGCGGCAAAGGGCGTCTCGCGCGCGAGCGGCATCCCGATGGACGACGGCCTGATCAAGAACCGTTACGTGCAGCGCACCTTCATCCAGCCCGGCCAGGAGCTACGCAAGCTCGGCCTGCGCATGAAGTTCACGCCGCTGCCCGAGATCGTCGAAGGTCAGCGGCTGATCGTCGTCGACGACTCGATCGTGCGCGGCAACACGACGATGCAGATCATCGGCATGCTGCGCGAAGCCGGCGCCAAAGAGGTGCACCTGCGGATCAGCGCGCCGCCGATCCGCCACACCTGTCACTACGGAATCGACATGTCGAGCAACGAGCAGATGATCGCCCACGGCCGCACGGTCGACGAGATCGCGAAGGAACTCGGCGCCGACTCGCTGGCCTACATCTCGCTCGAGGGCGTTTACGAGGCGATCCGCGGCGAACGTGGCGCCCACTGCGACGCCTGCTTCACGGGCGACTACCCGCTGGCCGACACCGACCGCGCCCAGGGCAAGTTCGCCCTGGAGGAGCTTGCCGTGGTGCCGGGCGGGTCGGGCGCTCCGGCCTGACGTTTCGACCGGCCGGCGGCCGCGCGCTCGCGCCCAGGCCTGCGCCGGCCTCTCGACCGCGAACCAGCTTGCGGCGCCCGCGACGATCGAAGCCGCGAGCACCAGCGCGACGTTGAGCGCCAGGCCGGCGTCGAGTAGGCCGTAGGACATGGCGAACATCAACAGCGGCACATGCCAGAGATACACGCCGTACGACACGGTGCCCAGCGCGGCCAGCGGCCGCCAGGCGAAGGCGCGCGCCAGAGGCGAGCGCTCGTGCGCCAGCGCTAGCGCGGCGATCACCAGCGCGAAGCCGGTGGCGGCCGGCAGATCCCGCACGATCTGCATCTCGGTGGAAAGTGGCGCGCGCTCGTAGAGCACGCTACCGGTAGCGATCATCGCCAAGCCGGCCGCCGTCCACTGCCACGCGCGCCGCGCGGGGGCACGGTCACGGCGCGCGCGCAGTTCAACGGCCAGCGCCGCGAGCAAGCCCACGGCGAAGTAGGGGAGCATCGCGATCAGCGATAGGCGCTGCACGCTTGAGCCGCCGATCGTCATCGCGTTCCAGACGAGTCCGGCGACGATCATCGAAGCGGCGCAGCCGATCACCGACGCGGCGACCATCCGTTCGCTGCGCCACCTCGCAGCCGTCAGCACGGCGACCGCGCCGATCGCGGGGACCATCAGGTAGAAGCCAAGCTCGACCGGCAACGACCAGATCGACGCGTTGAGCTGCATGATCGTGCGCTCGGAGAAGTTGTGGGCGAAGCCAAGGTAGGCGGCCAGTTCGCCCAGCGACGGCATGCGGCGCTCGACTCCGCCCGAGATTGCGATCAATCCGACCGCGCCGAGCACCGACACCCAGTAGGCCGGCGCGATTCTGGCGAGGCGGTTGCGCGCGTATGGCAACAGCCGCGGCCGCGCGTCGCCGGCGAGCGCCGCCCGTATGAACGGTCGCGCGAGCAGAAACCCCGAAAGCGCGAAGAACAGATACAGGCCGAGACGCAGCTCGGCGAAGGCGTAGTCGAGCACGCCCTCGCGACGCCCGGCGTTGTGGGAGTTTGTGAACAGCCAGACGTGGAACGACAGCACGGCCAGCGCGGCCAGCCCGCGAAGCCCGTCGAACGCGGTGTCGCGGGATGGAGGCGCAGAGGTGGCGCGAGATGGTGGTGCCGTCGTGGCGCTGGGTTGAGACGCGGTCGTGTCGCGTGGTCGAGACGCGTCGTCGTCGCGCGATTTGGCGGCCAGCAGGATGTCACTGTTCGGCTGAAGCATTCGACGGAAACTAACCGCAATCCGCGCCCGCGAAACCGCGCTTGACAGCCTCTTAACGGGTTGTTCACGCTCGCACAGCACACCATCTGGCGGTCGCTGCGCCGCCTCACGGCTCCGTCATCGGCGATCGTCGCCCAATCGTCCGAACCGGATCATTTAGCTGTAGAGTGCACACATGGCGAAAGACCTGAAGCTCGGACTCAACACCGGCTACTGGGGCGGCGGACCACCCCCCGGCGTCGAGAGTTCGATCGCCGAGGCCGAGAAGCTCGGCTACGACTCGATCTGGGTGGCCGAGGCCTACGGCTCGGACTGCATCTCACCGCTGGCGTGGTGGGGGTCGAAGACCGAACGCGTAAACCTGGGCACGTCGATCATGCAGATGTCGGCACGCCAGCCGGCGGCCACCGCGATGGCCGCGATGACAATGGACATCCTCTCGAACGGCCGCTTCATCCTCGGGCTCGGCGTCAGCGGCCCTCAGGTCGTAGAGGGCTGGTACGGCATGCCTTTCGCCAAACCGCTAGCCCGCACCCGCGAGTACATCGGAATCCTGCGCGACATCTGGGCGCGCAATGGTCCAGTCACCAACGACGGCGAGTTCTACCCACTGCCGATGCCCGACGGCACCGGATTGGGAAAGCCGCTGAAGTCGTCGATCCATCCGCTGCGCGAGGACATCCCGATCTACCTGGCGGCCGAGGGCCCGAAGAACATCTCGCTAGCGGCCGAGCTGTGCGACGGGTGGATGGGACTGTTCTTCTCGCCGGGCTTCGAAGACTTTTACAAGGATCGGCTCAACGAGGGCTTTGAGCGCGACGGCGCGAGGCGCGGCTGGGACGATTTCGACATCACAGCAACCGTGCCGTTCATCGTCTGCGACGACGTCGAGCAGGGTGCCGACATGCTGCGCCACTACTACGCGCTGTACTTCGGCGGCATGGGCGCGAAGGGCAAGAACTTCCACGCCGACGTGCCGATTCGCATGGGCTACGAGAAGGAGATCGAGGAGATCCAGGATCTCTATCTCGCCGGCAAGAAAGACGAGGCCGCGTCGAAGCTGCCCACGAAGCTGATCGAGGAGCTGTCGCTGATCGGCCCACGCGAGAAGATCCG
>JACRKX010000080.1 GCA_016219715.1 Actinomycetota bacterium
CTCGATCGCCGCTGACCTCGACGTCTACTTCTGCGATCCCAGCAGTCCCTGGCAGAGAGGGTCAAACGAGAACACCAACGGTCTTCTTCGTCAGTACTTCCCGAAAGGAACAGACCTCTCAAGCCACGACCAGGAGCATCTTGACTTCATCGCCGATCGACTGAACACCCGTCCCAGGAAGACACTGGATTGGAAGACGCCGGCGGCTACCTTGGAGGCGGCGTTGCATTGAGGGGTTGAGGTCGCACGCAGCCTTGCGTACGTTTCCGCAAGGAAATGGGGCTGACTTCATGGCGGGGGCCGGGGGTCGCGGCGGCCTGGGCCCGCAAAAAAAACGGGGGCGGATCGCTCCGCCCCCGTGGGAAACCATCTTGTCGATCCGGCGGCGTTGCGCCGGGGCTTTCCCCTAAGCACCTGACGGGCGCCGGGGAAACCGCTAGCTGACCTTGAGCGTGCCCTTCATGCCGCCGGCCTCGTGACCGGGGACAGTGCAGTAGAAGGTGTACTCGCCGGCCTTGAGCTTGGCGGAGACCTTTGAGGTGCCGCCCTTGCCGACCACATCGCCCTTTTCGTCGACTCCCGCGCCCTTGACCGCGATGTTGTGCGGCACCGAGGACGGGTTGTCCATGATCAGGTTGACCAGACCCGCCGCGGCGGTGGCCTTACCCGCCTGGTACAGCGTGGCGCCGGTCGGGTCGGCGTCGATCTGAAGTGTGTTCGAGGAGTCAGCCTTGACGGTCTTGTCGCTGACGGCGGGCTGCCCGGCCTTCGCGAGATCGCCCTCGTCTTTGCCCTCGCGACCCGCGGCGTAGCCCACGTAAGCGGCGACGTCGCGCGCGTCCATGCCGGTGACGATGTCGGCCGGCATACGTGCGGCCGCCGGAACGCGCTGCGACGGATGCTTGATCTGGCCAAGCGTGACGCTCTTGATCGTCGCGTCGTCCATGCCGTCGTTGCGGGCCTGAATGAACGCGTCGTCGAGATTCGGTCCGGCGACGCCCTTGGCGGCCTCGGCGCGAGCCATCGTGTGGCAGGCGCCGCACTTCTCGACGAAGAGCTGCTTGCCGTTTGCAAGGTCCGCCTCGTCGTCGTTGCCGCATCCGGCCGCGAAGATCGCGACTGCGAGCCCGGCCGTGACAAGGAGGGTTTTGGTGGTTGAAAGCTTGGTGTTTGAGGGCGTTGTCTGCATAGTTGGCGGGCATCCTAGCCAATGATCGGGCGGCAGCACGATATTTGGCGGCCTCACCCTCGCCGGTCCAGAAACGGCGCTTTTACGACGGCTTCAGGGGCGCCGAAGCGTCCTGTGGTCACCGCTGGCGGCGAGCGTCAGCTCGCGCGCCACACCAGCCCACGAGAAGCGCTCGCGGGACACCTCGGCCAGGCGGGCGGCGAGGTCCGCACGCGAGTGTTTGTCGAGCGCGAGTAGACCGTTGATGCGCGCGGCGAGCTGCGGCACGGCCTGCGGGCCGGTGCGAAACGACAGCAGCGCCGCCATCGCGCCGGACAGCTTCGCTTCGAGCTGGCGCGACACCTCCGCGAGACCAGAGTGGTCAGCAACCACGGGCGGCACGCCACAGGCGGCGGCCTCGGCAGCGACCATCCCGAAGGCCTCGGGAAACGTGCTCGGCACGACCTGCACATCGGCTGCCGGCGTTAGGTCGGCGAGCACGTCGTGTTCGAGCCGGCCGAACCAGTGCACGTTCCCGCGCATCCCGGCCGCAGCGCTCACATAGTCAATCAAGGCGTCGCCCGACAGCGAGTCGAGAAACGCGATCAGATGACCGAGCGAGTCGGCCGGACCGCCTTCGAAGGCGCGGCCGCCGGCGGCGATGTGACGAGCGGTCGCCAGGTCGCCGGCCGACAGAGCGGCCAGCAGCATCTGCAACCCCTCGCGGTAAGCGCCGAAGCCGGTGATCGCCAGCCGCGCCTCGGGATTGCGCCGCAGCACCAGCGGCCATGCAGCCAGCAGCAGGTCCACCCCCTTCGAGACGATCAGCTTGCCCACGTAGAGCACGACGGGTGCGTCTCCCACCGACGCCAGAGCGCGCAGCGCGTCGGGTGCGTCGGCGTCGATCCCGGCCGTGTCGTAGCCGCTGTGAAACTCGGAGAGCTGCGCGGCGACCGACTCGTAGGAGTCGCGGTGAGATCCGCTGACGCGCCCGTAGAGAGCCGTAGTGGCGCGAGCCGCCCCCGGTCCGTACCCGCGCCGCGGCAGCGCCTCGACGCGATCGGCGAGTTCGCTCAGCCCCGCGCGCGCCACGGCGCGATCGCGCGGCGCAAATCGCGACACGTCCACACCCGGCGGGCCGAGGAACGTGCGCGCTTCGAGCCCCTCGATCTTCACGGTGTCATATGCGCGCTCGGCGATGTGCGTGGAGCCGACGAGCACTGTCGCCGCGTGCTCGAGCCCCTCGACTGCGTAGCGCAGGAATCGTGGATTCGGCCGCACTGTGTACTCCATCGCGCTGCCGTGGATCTTCACGGCGTAGGGCACGTTCCCGGAAAGACCCTGAGAAAGCACGTAGGGCCCCATCACCATGTGGTTGGCCAGAGCACAGTCGGGCGAGGCGGCCGCACAGACATCGCGCACGGCGGCGATGTTCGCCGCCAGGTAGGCGTTCAGCTCGTCATCGGTCAGCTCCGGGAAGGTCTTCGCCGTGAAGCCCTCGTAACGATCCGCCACGTAGACCGGCAGCAACCCGCCGATGTCGGGCCGGTAAACCGTGCAGCTCCCCCAGCCATCGGGGCGCACACGGTCGATTGCGCGAACCGAGAGCCCGCCTCCGCCCCATTCGCCGACGGCGTCTACGAACGGCAGCTCCTCGGGGGTGCGGTCCTGGCAGAGCAGGTGCACGTCGTGACCGGCAGCCGCAAGCGCGCGCGCCAGTTCGGCGTTGTAGACGTTGCTGCCCGTACCCCGCAACAGGTAGCCATGGAAGATCAGAACCCGCATCCGCGGCGAGGTTAACGGTCGTCGCGGGCGCCGGCCACCGGTGCTGGACGTTGAGCCCATCCACCAGACGGGCGAGCGCACCGGTCGCCGGCGGCATTTCACGGGACTGTTTCGCCCCGGCCGCTGATATTCTGCCGGCCCGTGAGCGAATCTCAGAAACTTCACCTGCGGTCGGCCGGCTACAAGCGTGACATCGTCACCTCGGCCAGCGACACCGCCACCTACGTCGATCGTCAGTCGGGCACGCCGTTCCAGGTCGTTGGCCAGGTACTGCCACTGGCCTCGCCGTCAGACCTGCCCTGGAGCGAGGACAACCTTCGCCTCTGCGGCTGCTCCCGCGAACAGCTCGTTCAGAAGGACATCAACGACTGCCCGTACTGCGACCGCCGCGTCCCGGCGGCCGGCTCGGAGTCGTAGGGTCGTGTCGGCCCGGGCCGGCATCGCACTGCGTATGAGCGCCCGAGCGGCGCTGCTGCTCGGCACGGCGATCGTCCTGGCCCTGTCGGCGACCGGCTGCGGCGACGACAACGCCGCCTCCGATGAGTCGCTTCCCGCGCGTCCGCCACTAACGGTCCCCGACGCCTCGGTCGCCGCCGAGAAGTCCGACGACGACGGCTCCACCGACACAACCGGCGAGACCGGCGACACAACCTCCGGCACCGACACAGGCAGCGCCGGAACCGGCACGGGCACCGGCACAGACACCGGCGGTACCGGCACAGGCACGGGTGGCGGCACCGGTACGGGCACCGACACGACCACGCCGCAAGACACCGGCGGCGCAGCGCCCGGCAACTGATTCCGGGCCTCGCTTAACGATCGCGGCCAGCGCTTCACACCGCCACTTGAGACATACCTCAAGTGGCGTATCGACCTGGGCGTGTTTTCGATAACGCTAGGAACCTGGACGTTCATTTGATCTCGTGACGCCGATCCGCCGGTAAAGGTCCATGCTGACGATAAGCCGGGCACTTACCACGGATGGATGAGTTGACGGGGCACACTGGGGACAAGACGATCGACGTCGAAGTCGAGCTTTCGGCACGTGACAGCGGGGCCGAAACCGTGACCATCACGGACTTTCGCGATGGCGAGGACAGCCACTTCGGAAGCATCGGCCTGCCGGAAACGGTCGGCTGGTACGTATCTGGAGCGCTGTACTGGATCGGCGCGATCGCGGTGCTGACGGTTGAACGCTTCTCCGAGCCGGGCACGTTCTCGCCGATAGTCGGGGTGCTCGCCACCTTCGTGCTCGCCGTCGTGCCTTTCCTGATTCTCGGAGCGCGCTACATGCCGACGGTGTGGTGGGGCGCTCACGTACGCATGCTGCTTCCCCTGCTGGTGCTCGCGGCCGGCGCGGCGACACTGAAGGATTCGCTGCCCTCGCTTGTGCTGATCACGATGTTTCCGACGATTGCGATCGCCTACCTGCATCCGCCGAAGATCGCAATCCCCTACTGCCTGTTCGCGATCGCGAACATGGCCGGAGCACTCTGGATCTGGGACGAGTCGACCGCCATGGAAGTTCGCGTGGTGATACTGGGCGGTTCACTGACCGCCGTCGCGGGCGGGCTGATCTACGCGCAGCAGCGCGTGCGCCGCGCCGCCGACCTGAACCGGAAGCTCTCAGTCACCGACCCGCTGACCGGCCTTGCGAACCTGCGCCGCCTGCAGTCGCGTCTCGACTACGAGGTCAAGCGTGCAAACAACCGCCGCGACGACCGCATCGTGCTGTTCGCGATCGACCTCGACGACTTCAAGCTCGTCAACGACCTGTTCAGCTACGAACTCGGCGATCGCGTCCTGCGCGCCGTCGCCACCGAACTGACCGAGGTGATGGAGCCCGGCGACCTGCTCGTCCGGCGCGGCGGCGACGAGTTCGCGGTGCTGACGCTGCGCAGAAGTGACCGCGACCTCGACGAATTCGCCGCGCGCATCGCCCTGGCGATCGAGCACGCGCGACTGGCGGTCTGCCCGGAACTCAACCCGAAGGCAAGCCCACGACCACTTCGACCGCTTCGCCGAGTCTCCGGAGACGGCCCCGGCGTCGGCGGCGCTGCCGCGCATGCGCCGGCGAGATCTGCACGTCGGCTGGTACTTCGTAGGCGCCGGCGCCGGCGTTCCGGCCGCGCTGCTTGCGACGGTCGCGGTTACCGGGCTCGCACCGGACCTGCGCGGCGTGACGTTTGCCGTATGCATCCTCGGCATGCTTGTGCTTGCGGCCTTCAGCGTGGTCGCCGGGCTTCGCGATCTCGACCTGCGCTGGGCACACCTCACCGTCGGCGGCTCGATGGCGTTGATGACCCTGGCGATCGCCCAGGCCGAACAGTCGAGCCAGGCACTGCTCGAGCTCTACGCGATCCAACCGCCGCTGGCGATCTACATCCTCGGCCGGCGCGCCGCGCTGCCGTACCTGGCGGCCTCCTTTTACCTTTACGCCTCATTCCTGCTCGCCAGCGACTTCGACGGAGCGCCGGTGCGAATCGCGATCTTCATCGGCATCATCCTGGTGCTTTCGCTGATGCTCGCGCGCGGTCAGCGCACCGTCGACGAGTTCTACCGCGCCACCGCCCAGCTGACCGTCGTCGATCCGTTGACCGGCGTCGGCAACCTGCGCGCGCTGCGCCGTCGTGTCGAGGACGAGATCGACCGCTGCCGGGTGACCGGCGGCGACCTCTCGATCCTGGTGATCGACCTAGACGGCTTCAAGCAGGTCAACGACCGCTACAGCCACACGATCGGCGACAAGGTCCTGATCGAGAGCGCGAGGGCGATCGGTAGCGTCGTGCGCGCTGACGAACTCGTCGCGCGGCGTGGCGGCGATGAGTTCGCGGTTGTCTGCGCGCGCGACAACCACACCGACGTCGACGCACTCGCCGATCGCATCTCGAACGCCGTGCGCGACGCCCGCTCTCAGCTGACAGACGGCATTCCGACCGGCGCAACGGTGCGAGCCGTGCACTGGAACGGCATCGGCGACGCCGAGGCGTTCATGCGTCGCAGCGACAACGTGCTGCACGACGCGAAGGCCGAGCGCGACTCTGCGCTGACGGTCAACGGCTGACCGCGCGGCCGGACGCCGCTACTTCGAAGTCGCGCGCGGCGTGCTGATGACGGTCGCCTTGTACAGCAGCTGAGCAGTGCTGTACTGGCAGCCGTAGACCGACCGTCAGAGCGACGATGTCGCCCTTCTTGACGGTCAGCGCTTGGCGCAGCGGGAACTGAGGCTCGCTGTTGAGGTAGCGCGCGACGTTGATCGACTCGCTCTGTCCGGCCAGCACGTAGCGGTACTTCACGCCCTTGCGCTTGCGCGGACGCAGGATCGCCACCTTGACCTTGGGCTCGCCCTCGTAGTTGTCTTCGAAGTACTTGATCTGCTCCTTGGTCAGCTCAGGCAGGCGCAGCGTCAGCGCCACGACCTTGCCCGACGCGCGGATCATGTACGGATTCTTCTTGGTGCCGACCTGGATCTGGTAGCCGGTGACGCCGGTCACCGCGCGGCAGAGGTTGTCGGTCGGGCAGCCCGAGGCCGGCAGCTCGTCGGTGCCGCCGATCTCAATGATCGACGCGGCCGCCGGCACGCTGACGGCCAACACGGCAACAGTGGCCAGCGCGAGAATCGACTTGTTCGCTTTGAGGAGCCTCATGTTCGGTGATTACAACACCCGCGCACGCGGAAGTTGCGCACCAAATAGTACGCGTAGCGGGCGTCGACGCAGACGATCCTGCAACCTCAATCGCGGCGACGGCGCCGATTAGACTGCCGCGAAATGGCCGGAATCATTGAAGTTTCCGCGCTCGAGCGCAGTTTCAAGGGCCCCGACGGCGCGCCGCTAGCTGCCGTCGATGGCGTCGATCTGCGTGTCGAAGACGGCGAGGTCTACGGATTTCTCGGCCCCAACGGCGCCGGCAAGACCACGCTCGTCCGGATGCTCGTCACGCTTCTGCGCCCAACGGCAGGGAGCGCCCGCGTGGCCGGCCACGACATCGTGCGCGAGGCGGCCGCCGTGCGATCGGCGATCGGCGTCACCCTGCAAGACGCGGCGCTCGATCCGCTGATGACGGGGTTCGAACTGCTTTCGCTACAGGCCTCGCTTCACGGCCTGCGCAAGCGCGCCGCGGCAGACAAGGCCGAAGAGCTGCTCGAACGGGTCGACCTCACCTTCGCCGGTCCGCAGCGCGTCGGCACGTACTCGGGCGGCATGCGGCGGCGCCTCGACCTTGCGATGTCGCTGATCCACGAACCCGGAGTGCTGTTTCTCGACGAGCCGACCACCGGCCTGGATCCGATCAGCAGAAAGGTTCTGTGGGATGAAGTGCGCCGGCTCAACGCGGCCGGCACGACCGTCTTCCTGACGACCCAGTACCTCGAGGAGGCCGATGAGCTGGCCGACCGCGTCGGCATCATCGCGCGCGGCAAGATCGTCGCCGAGGGCACGCCGGCTGAGCTGAAGGCCCAGGCCGGCGCGTCGAAGCTCGAGGTCACGATCCACGACCCCGACCAGCTGGCGACGGCCCGCGAGCTTCTGTCGGCGCGGCGCTCGCTGCTCGCGCCGCGCTCTGGCGTCAGCCTCTGCCTGCGCCTGGAGCCCGGCGAATCGGCACTCGCGCCGTATGTCGTGGCACTCGACCAGGCCGGCGTGACGGTCGACCGCATCGATCTCGTCGAGCCGTCGCTCGACGATGTCTTTCTGATGCAGACCGGGCACCACTTCCCCTCCGACGGCGACGAGCCGGCCGCGGCAGACGCGGCCGTCGCGGAGTAAAAGGCCGCTAGGTGGGCGCATACTTCCGCATCGTGTCGGCGATCGCCCGGCGCTCGATCCTGCGCATCGTCCGCCGGCCGCAGTCGCTGATGCCGATCTTCATCGTGCCCACGGTTTTCCTGGCGGTCACCTCGGGAGGCGTGGCGCGCGCCGTCGACCTGCCGGGCTTTCCGCAGGTCGACAGCTTCTTCCACTTCGCGATCGCCGGCGCGATCGTGCAGTCGACGATGCTCGGCGGCCTGATGACCGGTATCACCACGTCGATCGACGTCGACAACGGGTTCTTCGACCGCATGATCGTGGCGCCGGTGCCGCGCTCGGCGCTGGTGCTCGGGCGCGTGCTCGGCGGTGGCGCAATCGCGATCTTCCAGGCGGCGCTCTACCTGGCGCTCGGTCTCGCCTTCGGAGCACCGCTGCGCGGCGGCGTAGTCGGCGTGCTGCTGATCATGGCGCTGGCCGCGCTCTGCGCCGCCTCGCTCGGAGGGCTGGCGACAGCTCTGGCGCTGCGCGCCCAGGCCCAGTGGGTTCAGGGCATGTTCCCTGTCATCTTCGTGATCATCTTCCTCAGCTCGGCGTTCTTCCCGCGTGAGCTGATGACGGGACCGGCCGCCGCGATCGCCGCATACAACCCGATCAGCTACATCGCCGAGGGCATCCGCGAGCCGATCATCACCGGGCTCGACCTCGCGATCACACTCGAGGCATTCGGCGTTGCGCTGGCACTGACCGCCGTCACCTCGCTGATCGCCGTGTGGGCGCTGCGCGTGCGGCTTGGAGGCGCGTCGTGAACGCCGGGATCGCCGAGCAACTGCGCCTGGCCTGGGTGCTCGTCCGTCGCGGGCTCAACGAGGTGCTGCGCGTGCCGGGCGCGTCGATCCCAGGTGTCGTGGCGCCGACGATCTACATGCTCGGCGGCTACTCCGTATTCGGCCGGCTGAACCTGCTGCCCGGCTTCTCCGGCGACGACTACCTCGCGTGGATCCTGCCCACCGCATTCATTCAGGCCGGAGTCTTCACAGGCGCCGCGACCGGCGTGAACCTCGCGCGCGACATCGAGAACGGCTGGTTCGACCGCATGCTGTTGGCCCCGGCGCCACGGCGAGTGCTCGTTGCCGGCGTGGCCGGCTCCGCGTCGATCCGCGTGCTGCTGCCGTGCGTGCTGATCCTGGTCAGCGGATGGCTGGCCGGCATCGGCTGGCCGGGCGCCGGCACGCTGGCGATCTCGATCGCACTGGCGGCGCTGCTCGCCGCGGCGATGGCCTGCTGGGCCTGCGGGCTCGCGATGAAGTTCAAGTCGCAGGACGCGGCACCGTTGATGCAGACATCAGGGTTCATCGCCTTCCAATTGACGGCGATCTTCGCGCCGATCGCGCTGCTGGCGCCCTGGATGCGCGCAATCGCTCAGGTCAACCCCTTCACGTACCTGCTCGACGCCGTGCGCCAGGGCTGGATCGGCGAGATCAGCTGGCACGACACGTGGCCCGGGCTACTGGCGATCGCCGGCATGCTCGCCCTGGCCTGGTGGTTCGCGATCTCACGCATCCGCCGAATGGACGCGTAGGCCCCGCGCCGTACCGCACGGCGTTTGGAAGCGAAGCGGCGTTGCCGGCGGGCCTACTTGTAGCGGTAGGTGATGCGGCCGCGCGAGAGGTCGTACGGCGAAAGCTCGATCTTCACCCGGTCGCCCGGCAGGATGCGGATGTAGTGGCGGCGCATCTTGCCCGAGATGTGCCCGAGGACCTCGTGGTCGTTGTCGAGCTTGACCTTGAACATCGTGTTCGGAAGGGCCTCGAGGATCTCGCCCTCCATCTCGATTTTCTCTTCTTTACTCAAGAATCTCCTGTGATTGCTGCAAAGGCTGTCTACTGCGTGCTCAAGCTTACGCGACGGTCCCGCGGCGAAA
>JACRKX010000021.1 GCA_016219715.1 Actinomycetota bacterium
GATGGGCGCCGCCTCCGTATGGATCAAGGCCGCACGGCCGCGAACGCTGCCGGCGATCCTCGCCCCCGTGCTTGTCGGCACGGCACTGGCACAGGGCGTTGCCGACCAGTTTGACGCGTTGATCTTCGCCGCCACGATCTTTGGCGCGCTGTTCATCCAGATCGGCGCGAATCTCTCGAACGACTACTCCGACGCCCGGCGTGGCGCAGACACCGAGGACCGGCTCGGCCCCGTACGCGTGACGGCCGGTGGGCTCGTGCCGCCGAAGTACGTGCTCTACGCAACCTGGATCTCGTTCGTTCTGGCGTTCGCCGCCGGTGCCTACCTGATCTACGAGGCCGGCTGGGAACTGCTGCTGGTCGGCGTCGCCTCGATCATCGCCGCCGTGCTTTACACCGGCGGGCCACGGCCCTACGGGTACGCCGGCCTCGGCGAGGTCTTCGTCTTCATCTTCTTCGGCGTCGTCGCCGTGATGGGCTCTTACTACGTGCAGACCCTCGAACTCAGCTGGGATTCCTTCGCGCTCTCCGTCCCGGTCGGCCTGCTGGCCTGCGCGATCCTGATGGTCAACAACATTCGCGACCTCGACACCGACCGCCGGGCCGGCAAGAAGACGCTGGCGGTGCGGCTGGGGCGCGGACGGATGCGGCAGGTCTATTCGATGAGCTTGCTGTTCTCGTTCTTCGTCGTTCCTGGCATATGGCTCGTTTTCGAGCTGACGCCGTGGATCAATCTGGCGCTGTTGGCCCTGCCCTTGGCACCGCCCCTGGCGCGCACCGTGCGCGATCGGACCGACGGCGCCGCGCTGAACAAAGCGCTCGGCGACACCGCCCGGCTCGAGCTCGTCTTCTGCGTGCTGCTCTCCGCCGGCCTGTTGTTGACGTAGCTTCTGCCGTATGAGGATCGAGCGGGTCGAACTGTTTCCGCTGCGGCTGCGGCTGAAGCAGCCGTTCGAGACCGGCCAAGGCGCCGTGTCCGAGCGCGACGTCGCCGTGCTGCGCCTGACCGATAGCGACGGTTTCATCGGTCTCGGCGAGATAACGCCCTACCCCCGCCCCCGCTTCAGTGGTCTTAACGATCTGCTCGAAGTCACCGAACTTCAAGCGCGACCGCGACTCGAAGGTTGTGACATCGCCACGAGCGCGACCGCGCTCGACGAGATCGGCGCGCGATTGCCCGCGCCGGCGCTGGCAGCCGTTGACACGGCGTTGCTCGATCTCCAGGCGCGGCGCATGGGCGTGCCGCTCGCGCAGCTCTTCGAACGCCCCGCTCGCCGCAGCGTGCCGGTCAACGCCACGCTGGCAGCGGCAGACCCGGCCACGCTCGCCGCTCAGGCCGCAGCGTTCGTGTCGCTCGGATTCAAGACGCTCAAGCTGAAAGTCGGACTCGACGACGACCTCGCTCGCGCCGAGGCCGTGCGCGACGCTGTCGGCTGGTCGATTGCCCTGCGGCTCGACGCCAATGGCTCGTGGTTCTCGGCCGAGGCCGTCAACCAGCTCTCCGCGCTCACCCAGCTGGGGGTCGAGCTGATCGAGCAGCCGGTTCGCGCCGACGATCTGATCGGCATGCACCGCGTACGCGAGTCGGTAACCATCCCGGTCGTGGCCGACGAGGGAGTGCGCGATGCCGCCGACCTGCGCAACTACGTGCGCGGCGGCGCGTGTGACGGGGTGGCGGTGAAGCTCTCCCAGGTTGGCGGGCCCTCGCGCGCGCACCTGCTGGTTGACCAGGCCGAGGCGGCGGGGCTGTTCTGCTTTGTCACCAGCACGCTCGACGGACCGGTTGGACTGGCCGCGGGACTGCACTTCGCGTGCGCCCGGCCGGAGATCGAGATCGCGTGTGGGCTGGCGACTGGTCTGATCTTCGAAGGCGAGCCGTATGCGCGCGGCCTGCCCGATCCAGTCGATGGAGCGCTGACGTTTGCCGACGCCCCAGGGCTGGGCATAGAACTCGACGAGTCGCGAATGGCCGAACTCGCGATCGACCGAGGCTGAAGCACGAAATTACTCATCGGTCGACCGATTACTTTTGCGGCTGGCCGCCGTCATAGTTGTTGAATGCTTGCGATCGATGCATCCGGACTGGTCAAATCGTTTGGCGACACGCGTGCCGTCGACGGCGTTGACCTGGCGGTCCCGGCCGGCAGCGTATACGGCGTGCTCGGTCCCAACGGCGCCGGCAAGACGACCACGATTCGCATGCTCGCGACGCTCCTGCGCCCCGACTCTGGCACTGCCCAGGTGCTCGGAAACGACATCGTCTCGCAAGGGGCGGCCGTGCGCCGCTCCGTCAGTCTGACCGGCCAGATGGCCTCCGTTGACGAAGACCTCACCGGCCGCGAGAACTTGATCCTGCTGGCCCGCCTGCTCGGGTTCGGCCGGTCAGGCGCTCGGGCGCGGGCCGACGAGTTGCTTGAGGCGTTCGATCTCTCCGAGGCCGCGAACAAGCTGGTCAAGCACTTCTCGGGCGGCATGCGACGGCGGCTCGACATAGCCGCCAGCATCGTCGTCACGCCGAAGCTGATGTTCCTCGACGAGCCGACGACCGGTCTCGATCCACGCTCGCGCAACCAGGTCTGGGACATCATCCGCGCGCTGGTCTCGGGCGGCACGACGATTCTGCTCTGCACTCAGTACCTCGACGAGGCCGACCAGCTCGCCGACGGCATCGCGGTGATCGACCACGGCCGCGTTATCGCCGAGGGCACGCCCGCACAGCTGAAGACCTCGGTCGGCTACGGATCGTTGCATCTGAGAGTCGTTCACCCCGGCCAGCGAGAGATCGCCGAGCGACTACTTGGCGAGCGCTTCGACGGCGTTCATCGCGGCGCCGATTCGACGGCGCTATCGGCTACCTGCCGCGATGCCGGCGAGGCCACCGCTGCGCTTGCCGCGCTGTCGGGCGCCTCTGTCGAGGTGGCCGACTTCTCGCTGGGCCAGCCGAGCCTCGACGAGGTGTTTCTGGCGCTCACCGGCCACCCGGCCGAGGAGCCAACTGCCAACGAGGAGGAATCGGAATGAGCGACGGCCAGCCCGCAGTCGACCGGTCCGCCAAGGTCACCGAAGGCCAGATCAGCGACTCGCTGAGCCAGGCACTCGGCGCCGGCGCACCCGCAAAACCGGCCGGTCCCATCACAGCGGCGTTCGCGTTCGCCTGGCGCGGAATGTTGAAGGTCAAGCACGTGCCCGAGCAGCTGCTCGACGTCACGATCACGCCGGTGATGTTCGTGCTGATGTTCACCTACCTGTTCGGCGGCGCGGTCGCCGGCTCGACGGCCGAGTACCTCGATTACATCTTGCCGGGCATCCTCGTGATGTCGGTGATCTTCACCACGGTCTACTCCGGCATCGCGCTGAACACCGATCTGACCAAGGGCGTCGTCGATCGCTTCCGTACGCTGCCAACCTGGCGTCCGGCACTGCTGGTCGGGTCGCTGCTCGGCGACACCGTCCGCTACGTGATCGCCGGCACCGTGATCATCCTCGTTGGCGTGATCATGGGCTACCGGCCGCCGGCCGGCGTTTCCGGTGCGGCCGCCGCACTGGGTCTAGTGGTGCTCTTTGCCTTCGGTCTTTCGTGGGTTTTCACGACGATGGGGCTGCTGATGCGCTCACCGAATGCGGTGATGAACACCGGCTTCATGCTGATCTTCCCACTGACCTTCATGTCCAACGTCTTCGTCGAGCCAGAGACGCTCCCGGACGGGTTGAAGTGGGTCGTCGAGCACAACCCGATCTCGTACCTGGCGTCGGCCTCGCGCGGGCTGATGGAGGGGAACATGGACACCAATGACATAACGGTGGTGCTGGTCACGGCGGCGGTTCTGACCGCGGTGTTCGCACCGATAACTGGCCGCCTATACCGAAGGGGATGAAACCGATGAGCACTTCGACAAGGCCCGACACACAGACAGAGATCGAGGCGTTCCAGAGGGGCGACGAGAGCGCATTCGAAGCGATCGCCGAGCGCTACCGCCCCGCGCTGCGGGTGCACTGCTACCGCATGCTCGGTTCGTTCGACGAGGCCGAGGATTTAACCCAGGAGACGCTGCTGCGCGCGTGGAGCAAGCGCGAGAGCTTCGAGGGCCGGGCCAAGCTGCGTAGCTGGCTCTACAGCATCGCCACCAATGCCTGTCTCGACGCGAAAGACGCGATCGCGCGCCGGCCGGCGACCGTCGCCGTTCACACCAACGACGGCGAAAACGAAGCGACAACCGAAATCACTTGGCTTCAGCCCTATCCCGACGCACTGCTCGACGCCGATCCCGAATCGGCGGCGATCGACCGGGAGACGATCGAACTGGCCTACATCGCGGCGATCCAGCATCTCACGCCGAAGTCGCGCGCCGTGCTGATTCTGCGCGACGTGCTCGAGTGGAGCGCGAAGGAGACGGCGGAACTACTCGACACGACGGTCGCTTCGGCCAACAGTTCGCTTCAGCGCGCACGCGAAGCGATGCGTGAACATCTGCCGCCCAAGCGGGCAGAATGGCCTTCCGGTGCCGACGCAAGTGCCGCCGAGCGCGAGCTGGCCGAGCGCTACCTCGCGGCATCCGAGAACATAGAGCGCGACGCCTGGGTGAAGTTGCTGACAGAGGATGCGAGATTCTCGATGCCGCCTGAACTCGGTATCTGGGTCGGTGCGGAATGCATGGTCGACGCGTGGATTTCGGGCGGACTCGGCGATCCCGATTGGGGCGAGATCCGGATCGGCGTCACGCGCGCCAATCGCCAGCTCGCGTTCGCCAATTACGTGCGGAAGCCCGGCGACAGCGAGTTCAGAGCTTTCGCGATCGATGTGGTTCGCGTGGCCGACGGGCGTGTGTCCGAGATACTGGCCTTCCCCGCTAACGAGTTCAGCGCCTTCGGGCTACCGCCGACCCTCTGATCGTTGTTCGGCCAGGAAGCCGGCGACGATCTCCGCCACTTCGGCGGGGCGCTCGAGATGAACAGAGTGGCCGGCGCCGGCGACCGTCACGTGCTCTGCCTGCGGTACGGCGGCCGTGATTCGTTCGGCGTTCGCGGTGTAGATCTTGTCGCGCTCGCCGCTAATCGTCAGGACGGACACCCTCAACTCGGGCAGCCGGCTCCACATCGGTTCGTAGGCGGCCTGCCCGATGCCACGCAGGGCGGCCGCCAGCGCCGCCAGATCGTGACTGAGCCGATCGGCGCGCTGGGCCTCAATCAACTCGCGAGACTGGTCGGTCAGCGCCGGCACCATCTCCCAGAGCTGCACGAACTCTTCGATCGACTGGTTTTCGATGCGCGAGGCCAGCGCGAAGTCGCGGCTGCGGCGGTCGGCACGGGCGAGCGGGTCGTCGATCCCGGCGGTACCGCTCTCGAGGATCAGGGCCGCGACCCTGTCGGGATGCGCCAGCGCGAAGTCAAGCGCCACGCGAGAGCCTTGGGAGTAGCCCCACAGCGCCACCGGCGGAACGACCGCGTCGACGTCGGCAAGCAGTTGGGCGCGTACGTTCTCAACCGACGGCTCCCCGCGCGTCAGCGCCGTCGCGCCGTGACCGGGAAGCTCGATAGCGTGCAATGGCCGGGCGTCGCCCAGACATTCGATCGTGGTTTGCCACGATTTAGGGGTCTGCGCGAAGCCGTGCACCAGCACCAGCGGTGTATCGGCGGCGACGCTCACCTCGAAACACCGCCATGGAACTGACCAACGAAACCTTCGCCCCGCTGCGCGTGCTGATCGACGAACTGGCGCGCTGCGGCGTGCGGCATGCCGTCGCGGCGCCGGGATCGCGTAACGCGCCGATCACCTATTGCCTGGCCGACCGCGATGACATCAAGACCTGGACAGTGCTCGACGAGCGCTCGGCCGGCTTCTTCGCGCTGGGACTCGCCAAGTCGACCGGCGAACCGGTCGTGGTGACGTGCAGCTCCGGAACCGCAGCGGCGAATCTGCATCCTGCGGTGATCGAGGCAGACCACGCTGGGGTGCCACTGATCGTGCTCACGGCCGACCGGCCGCCCGAGCTGCGCGACGTCGGCGCCGGGCAGGCGATCGACCAGATCAAGCTGTTCGGCTCGTCGGTGCGCTGGTTTGTCGAGGCCGGTAATCATCCGCTGGGCGAGCAGACCCTACGCCACTTCAGGGCACTCGGCTGCCGTGTTGTCGCCGAGGCGACCGGATCGAACCCCGGGCCGATACACGTCAACCTGCCATTGCGCGAGCCCCTGGCACCCGCGCCGCAAGAACTTGGCGAGCTGGAGGCCAGCGAGGCTGCCGGGGGCCGCGCCGGCGGCGCGCCCTGGACGGCCCCCTCCCGCCCCGAACGCACCGGCGCTTTGCCCGACGAGCTTGCCGCGGCGAAGCGGCCCCTGATCGTCGTTGGCGAACAGAACACACCCGGTTTGGCCGAAGCGATCGCAACCTACAGCGAACGGACCGGCACACCGGTGCTCGCCGACGCGCTGTCGCAGCTTCGCCGCGAACGATTCGCCGGGCAGTCCGCGATCGTCTGCGCATACGACTTGATCCTGCGCGACGCGGTGGTGCGCGAACACCTCGCGCCCGATTTCGTGTTGCGCATCGGCGAGACCCCGACATCGAAGCCGCTGCGCAGCTGGCTGGAGGGGCTCGCCTGCCCGCAGGTCGTGATGGACCCGCGCGGCGTCTGGCACGACCCCACACGTACGGCCGCGCGCATCAGCTCGCACGATCCGCTTGCGGCGTTCACCATCGCCGACGGCACCGCTTCACGCGCCTCGGCTGCGCCCTCGTGGTCGAGTGCATGGGAAGTAATCGAACGAGCGGCACAAACCGCGGCCGGCAACGCGCTCTCGGCCGAGCCGTTTCCGTTTGAACCCGCCATCTACCGCTCGGTGCTCAACGGTCTCGACGCCGGCGCGACGGTCTTCGTCTCGTCGTCGATGCCGATTCGCGACGTCGAGAGCTACGCGCCGCCCGGGCGCTTCGACGTGCGCTACCTGGCCAACCGCGGCGCTAACGGGATCGACGGCGTGATCTCGAGCGCGCTCGGAGCGGCGGCGCCATTCAACTGCGATCGCGTGATCCTGTTCACGGGTGACCTGGCGTTGCTCTACGACGCCAGCGCCCTTGGCGCGGCAAAACAGCTCGGAATCGAGATCACGATCGTCTGCGTCGACAACGACGGGGGCGGCATCTTCTCGTTCCTGCCGATCGCCGAGCACGCATCGCACTTCGAGCAGCGGATCGCCGCGCCATCGGGCGCCGACATCGAAGCGATCGTCAAGGCTTACGGCTGGGACTACAGCTCCCCCACCGACCCTGCGGCGCTCAACACCGCGGCGGCGCGACCGGGAGTCGTGCACCTGCGCACCGAACGCGCCGCGAACAAGACCGCGCACGATCGCGTGGTCGCGCACGTGATCGACGCCGTCTCGGCCGCGCTTACGGAAACCGGCGCGCTGCACTGATCTCGTCTGTAACCAGTCTGTAACCACTTCGTCTCCCGATCGGCCGTAAGGTGCGAAACAGGCGCCGATGGCTCGGACGAAGACGACAGACGGGATCAAACCAGACGACGTGCTCACGGTCGCCGCGGCGCGCATCGTCGATTCGCGCGCGCAAGACATGTTCGAGCTGCGCGACGCCGTACTGAATGCCGACGATGTCGAGGCTGTACACGACATGCGTGTCGCATCGCGGCGGCTGCGGGCCGTGCTGGAGATGTTCGAACGCTGTTTCGACCGCAAACCGCTGCGGCGCGTACTACGAGACGTCGGCTCGCTGACCCGTGCGCTCGGAAGCCGGCGCGACCTCGATGTGCAGATCGAGCTGCTCACGCCTCTGGCGGCACAGGCGGCGGCCGCAGACCGCGTCGGCATCGAGGCGCTGATCGCGACGCGTGTTGAGCTCCGCCGGCAAGCTCAGGAGCTCATTCCGGGCGCACTCGCGACGATCGACGACAGGCGTTTCGCTGACGATCTGGCGCGGATCGTCGCCACTCCGGCGCCCAAGCGGTACAAAGGCGGCAAGCTGAAGCGCGTCGACCCGTCGGCGTCGATCCGGGACAACGCCCGATTGATGCTCGACGGTCGCGCCAGGAAGCTCTCGAAGCTCGCCGATGGCGCCGTCGCCAGCGGCGAGACAGCCGAGTTGCACGCAACCCGGATCGCCGCGAAACGACTGCGCTATGCGATCCACGCGGTCGAGTTCTGTTTTGAAGACCGACTGGCACAGATCCACGCGCAGTCGCGGACGATTCAGAACATCCTCGGCGAGCTACACGACTGTGACGTCATCGGCGGCGTGATCGACGACTCGATCGAAGCGGCACGCGGCGAAGACGCCGCCGCGATCGCGCCTACCGCCCCGCCTGGCCCCGATCGCCTTGCATGGAACGCTCTGCGCTCAGCCCCACACCGCAACGAGTACCTGGGCTTAACGAAGCTGTCTGTTCTGCTGGCTGCACGACGGGAGGCGGCCCGGCAACAGTTCAGCGACTACTGGCAGCCGCTTTCCAGTGGCGCCCTGTGCGACGCGCTCCATTCAGCAACGCGACAGAACGGGAAGTAACGCCTCGAGCTTCGTCTCGGTCTCGGCCAGCTCCGACGCCGGGTCGGAGTCTCCAACGATGCCCGCTCCGGCGAACAGTCGCGCGTGATCGCCCTGCACGAGCGCGCTGCGCAGCGCCACGTGGAACTCGCCGTCTTCGAGCTGGTCCATCCAGCCAACGCCGCCGGTGTACCAGCCGCGGTCGAAGCCCTCCAGCGAGCGAATGGCGTCGCCTGCCTTGGGCCAGGGTTCGCCGCCGACGGCGGGCGTGGGATGCAGCAGGCCGGCGAGTTCAATCACCGGCCGCGGCTCCGTGAGCTGAGCGCGAATCGGAGTGGCGAGGTGCTGGATGTTCTTGACCTTGACCAGCTCGGGCCGCTCGCCGACGGCCGTCCAGGCGCTGAGCCGGCCGAGCGTGCGTTCGATCTGGCGCACGACAAAGGCATGCTCGCGGTTGTCCTTGTCGCTGGCGAGCAACTGTTCGCCTAGGTGCCTGTCGGTCTGTTCGTCGGCACCGCGCCGGATCGAGCCGGCCAGCGCCAGAGTGGAAGCGCGGCGGCCTTCGCGCCGGATCAACAGCTCGGGCGTCGCTCCAAGGAAGACCGTGTCGCCACGGGCCAGCGCGAACAGAGTGCATTCCGGAAACCGTTCGCGCAGCGCTTGCAACACGGCGACGCAGTCGATCGGATGGCCCCGGCGCAGCACGACTTCGCGCGCCAGGACGAGCTTCTCCAGCTCGCCGGCAGCAATCAGCTCGGTGCCACGAGCCACCGCCTGCTCGTAGTGAGAAGGCGAGGCGACCGACGAGACCGACGCTGATTGATCGACCCAGCCCGCGGCGATTGGCGCCGCGGGCGGTCGCTCATCGAACACGTCGTCGAGAGCTAGACGCTCCACCAACCGCTCCACACCCTCGATCAGTGCGGCCGCGTCGTCGTCAGGCGCAACCGCCACGTTCAGCGTGAGCCGCGCCTGGTCGAGCCCACGCACAAGCGCCGCCGCTGGCAGGGTGAAGCGCGCCGGCGGCATACCGTGCCAAGCGTCGCCGTACGGCCCGTCGGCGAAGAATCCGAATCCCCCGACCCACGCCGGCCCTGCTCCGGCCGGCGCGTCGGGATCGTCGGCGAGGTCGTCGATCTCGGCCGCGTCGAGCGTGGTCGCACAGTCCCGCGCCACATCGGCAAAACGCCCGGCCCCTTCGGCGCTCACCTCGACGGCAATACCGAGCGTGGCGATCGAATGGCCGTTTCGGGCGGGTTGCTCAAAGCAGGTCCAGGCCTCGCCCGGCTCGCGCGCGGCCGCGACGTGTGCCAGCGGATCGAGCCCGGCCGGCACAGGCACCGTTACGCCGGCCACGACGGTGCGCCCGCGAGACCGCGCCTTCAATAGCGCCGCGTCGACGCGCCGCGCCAGCCGCTCATACGCCGCCGGCCCGAAGCCCTGCTCGGTGGCAGCGCGGCGCCCCGCGCCCGAGCGGCCAGACCGCAAGCGTGCGCGAAGGCGTCCCGCCACCTAAACCTCGATCAGGTCTCAGCGCGTCCGCGCTGAACCGCGATCTCGCCGGTACGGACCATCTCGATCAATCCAAACGGTCGTACGAGCTGCTCGAAGCCCTCGATCTTCTCGTCGTCGCCGGTGATCTCGACCGTGATTGAGCGGCGCGCGACATCGACCACGCGCCCCTTGAAGATCTCGGTCAACTGCACGATCTCCTGGCGCACGTGCGCGTCGGCCTCGACCTTGAACAGCGCCAGCTCGCGGCGCACCGATTCGTTCGGGTCGAGATCGCGGATCTTCAGCACGTGAACGAGCTTGTGCAACTGCTTGGTTACCTGGTCGATCGGGTGCTCGGCGCCGTCGATCGTCATCGTGATGCGCGAGACCTGGTCGTCGTCGGTTGGGCCGACCGCGAGCGTGTTGATGTTGTAGCCACGGCGGGCAAAAAGGCCGGCGATGCGCGCCAGCACTCCGGGCTCGTTCTCGACGAGGATCGAGAGCACGTGCTTGCGGCCCATCAGCCGCCCGCCGGTCGCCTCGAGGTCCTCGAGGCGGAAGACTTCCTTGGTTCCTGGATCACCCATGTTTCAGCCCACCATGTCTCGCGCGGCCTGTCCGGCCGGAATCATCGGATACGTGTTCTCTTCAGGCGTGACGCGCACGTCTACGAGCACCGGACCTTCGGTCTCGATCGCCTCCTTGAAGGCGTCGCCAAGCTGCGTCTTGTCTGTGACCTGCATGCCCGTAGCGCCGTAGGCGTCGGCGAGCTTCACCCAGTCCGGGTGTTTGCCGGTGTCGACGGCGCTGTAGCGACGGTCCCAGAAGAGTTCCTGCCACTGACGAACCATGCCGAGGAAGCCATTGTTCATCAGGAAGATCTTCACCGGGATGTCGTTGTCGGCGCAGGTAGCCAGCTCATGGATGTTCATCTGCAGCGACCCGTCTCCGGCGAGGCAGACGACGAGATCGTCGGGGCAGCCGACCTGCGCGCCCATCGCGGCCGGCAGGCCGAAGCCCATCGTGCCGGCGCCACCGCTGTTGATCCAGCGGCGAGGCTCGGGGAAGTCGTAGTACTGCGCGGTCCACATCTGGTGCTGGCCCACGTCGGAGCTGACGATCGCCTGCCCTTCGGTGACACGCAGCATCTCCTGGATCATGAACTGCGGCTTGATCTCACTGTCGGCTGAGTCTTCGTAGCCCAGCGGGTACTGCTCGCGCCAGCCGGTGATCTTGCTCCACCACTCGTTCATGCGCGCGGGCTCGGCGTTCAGGGCTTTGTACTCGGTCGAGAGCTTGCCGAGGATGTCCTTGGCGTCGCCGACGATCGGAATGTGCGCCGGCACGTTCTTGCTGATCTCGGCCGGGTCGATGTCGATGTGGATGAACTTCGCGTGCGGGGCGAACTCGTCGAGTTTGCCGGTGATGCGGTCGTCGAAGCGTGCGCCGATCGCGACGATCAGGTCGGCCTCGTCCATCGCGTAGTTGGCGGCGCGTGTGCCGTGCATGCCGAGCATGCCCAGCCACTGTTCGTGCGGCGCCGGGAAGGCGCCGAGACCCATCAGCGTTGCCGTGACGGGGAACTTGTCGGAAAGCGCGAGTTCGCGCAGCTGCTCGCTGGCGTTGGAGTTGACGACGCCGCCGCCGACGTAGAGCACCGGGCGCTTGGCGTTGGCCAGCGCGCGGGCCGCCAGGCGAATCTGCTTGGCGTTGCCGCTGGTCGTCGGCTGGTAGCCCGGCAGGTCAACGCTGGTGATCGGCTCGTAGTCGATGTCGGCGCGCGAGAGGTCTTGCGGCACGTCGACGAGCACGGGGCCCGGTCGGCCGGTACTGGCGACGTGGAAAGCTTCGTGGATCGCCGACGGGATGTCGCGCGGGTCGCGGATCATCACCGAGTGCTTGACGATCGGCATCGTGATCCCGGTGATGTCGGCCTCTTGGAAACCGTCAGTGCCAAGCAGGTCGGTTCGGACCTGGCCGGTGATGAAAACCGTGGGCACCGAGTCCATCATCGCGTCGGCGATCGGCGTGACGAGGTTGGTGGCGCCGGGGCCGCTGGTGGCAAGCGACACGCCGACCTTGCCGGTGGCCTTCGCGTAGCCCTCGGCGGCGTGGCCGCCACCGGCTTCGTGGCGCACGAGGATGTGACGGATCCCGCTGTCGTAGATCGCGTCGTAGGTGGGCAGGTTGGCCCCGCCGGGAAGCCCGAAGATGACGTCGACCTCTTCGGCCTTCAAGCACTGCATGATTGCTTCAACTGCTCGCATCGCGCTGGTATCTCCTTTCGCCCTGCCGGTGGGTTTCCCCGGCGGGGGTTGTTACGCGACGGCTGCGGACCGGATCTCGGCCGCTCACCTGATGTTGATAGCGCTGAACCGCCTGGTGTGCGCGGGTTACGCCCTTGAACGAAATTGGACGGCGCTCGGCGGCCGATCACGACCGCCAAACGCGTAACGACAGAGTACAGGGAATCCGTTAGCGCGTCTAACGCCCTGGACCGCCATTTGCAGACGGCTGCGTGGCCGCCGGCGCGGCGGCCGGCGCGAGAATCTCGTCCGGGTACGACTGAGAATCGCGGCCACCAGGCCGATCGCCGGCAGGATGAACCCCACGAGCGCCCAGATGAAGAAGCTGCTCCCCTTCCGGTGCCCGACCCAGCCGGTCACAAAGCCAAAAAAGATCGGTATCGCGAAGTACTCCACGAATCTGATGTTAGGACGAAGCCGGCCGGCAGACCGGGAACTAGAGCCCGAGCTTTTCGCGCACGATGCGCGTGACTTCGCCGCCGTCGGCGCGGCCCTGGGTCTGCTTCATGACGAAGCCGATCACGGCGCCGATCGCCTTCATGTTGCCGGCCTTCATGTCGTCGACGGCCTTGGGGTTGGCTTCGAGCGCGGCGTCGACGATTCCGGCCAGTTCGTCGCCGTCGCCCATTGCGGCGAGCCCCTCGGCCTCGACGATCTGCTCGGGCACTCCCCCGCTCTCGACGAGTCTGTCGAGCACAGTCTTGGCGCCGGCGTTGGTGACCTTCTTCTCGCCGACCATCGTGACCAGCTGAGCCAGTGCGACCGGCGTGACCTTCGATTCGGCTGGGTCGGCATCGGCGCCGATGCGCGCGACCAGCTCGCCGGTGACCCAATCGGCGGTGCGCTTGGCGTCGACGTCGGCGCCGGCTTCGAGCAGCACCTCTTGGTAGTAGGCGCCGATTTCGGCGTTGAAGGCAAGGAAGCGCGCCGTGTCGACTGAAAGGCCGAGTCCGTTCTCGAAGTGATCGGCCTTCTCGAGCGGCAGCTCCGGCAGCGAGGCGCGGATCTCTTCGATCAGCTCGGCCGGTGGCGCAACCGGCACCAGATCGGGCTCGGGGAAGTAGCGGTAGTCATGCGACTCCTCTTTGGAGCGCAGCGACGTGAGCGAGCCGGTCGACGGGTCGAAGTGCAGTGTCTCCTGCCTGACCTTCTCGCCGGCGTTGACCAGCGCCGTCTGACGTGCGATCTCGGCGTCGATGCCGCGCTCGATGAAGCGGAAGGAGTTCATGTTCTTGAGCTCGGTCTTGGTGCCGAGCTCGGTGGCGCCGACCGGGCGGATCGAGATGTTCGCGTCGCAGCGCAGCGAGCCCTCTTCCATGTTCACGTCGCTGACGCCGAGCTGCTTGATCGTGGCGCGCAGCAGCTGAAGCCACTCGCGGGCCTGGGCGCCGGAGCGGATGTCGGGTTCGGTGACGATCTCGACCAGTGGCGTACCGCCGCGGTTGTAGTCGACCACGGTGCGCCCGGCGCCGTGAATGCGACCGCTCTCGCCGACGTGGATGTTCTTTGCGGCGTCCTCTTCCATGTGGGCGCGGTGGATGCGCACGCCGGCCAGCTCGCCGTCGCTACAGATCGGTACGTCGAACTGGCTGATCTGGTAGCCCTTCGGCAGGTCGGGGTAGAAGTAGTTCTTGCGGTGGAACATGCTGCGCGGAGCGATCGAGCAGCCCAGCGCCAGGCCGGTTGCGATCGCGTAACGCACGGCTTTTTCGTTGGGCACAGGAAGCGTGCCTGGGTGCCCCAGACAGACCGGGCAGGTGAGCGTGTTGGGATCGGCGCCAAACTGCAGCTGACAGCCGCAGAACATCTTCGTGTTCGTGCTGAGCTGAACATGGATCTCGAGGCCGATCACGGCTTCGTACTCGGTTGCTGTGTTCTGGGACACGGTCAGCGCTCCCACGGTGCGGGCATGTGCTCGGTAGCGCGCTCAAACGCGAAGGCCGCGTCGAGCAGGGCGTTCTCGCTATGGGCGGGACCCGCGATCTGCAGACCGACAGGCAGCGCGCCGTCGTCGCCGGGTGCGGCCTGTGCCGCGCCGTCCGGTGTGGCCAGGCCGGCGGGTACCGAGATCGCCGGAATGCCAGCCAGTGACATCGGCACGGTGAATAGGTCGGATAGGTACATCGCGAGCGGATCCTCGACGCGTTCGCCGACCTTGAAGGCCACCGTCGGCGAGGTGGGCGTAACGACGAAGTCGCACTTGTTGAACGCGGCGCGGAAGTCGTCGGCGATCTTCGTGCGCACGAGCTGGGCGCGGCCGTAGTAGGCGTCGTAGTAGCCCGACGAGAGCGCGTAGGTGCCGAGCATGATGCGGCGCTTGACCTCGGCGCCGAATCCGTCGTGGCGGGTGTTCTCGTACATCGCGGTCAGGCCCTCGCCTTCGGAGCGCAGGCCGAAGCGCACACCGTCGAAGCGCGCAAGGTTTGCGCTGGCCTCGGCCGGGGCGATCAGGTAGTAAGCCGACAGGCCGTGCTCGGCGTGCGGAAGCGTGATCTCGACGACCTCCGCCCCGAGCGCGGTCAATCGCTCGACCGCCGCGTCGAAGACGGCCTTCACGCCCGGCTGCACGCCGCTCCAGTCGATCGTGCTCGGCACGCCGAAACGCTTGCCGTTCAGATCTGTGGCACTTGGCAGCTCGACTTCGTCGGGCAGCCCGGTGGATGTGGAATCGCGTTCGTCCTTGCCCTGCATGTACTTCAGCATCAGCGCGGCGTCGGTGACGTCGCGGGTGATCGGTCCGGCCTGGTCGAGCGACGAGGCGAAGGCGATCATGCCGTAGCGCGAGACGCTGCCGTAGGTTGGCTTCAAGCCGACCAATCCGCAGAGCGAAGCGGGCTGCCTGATCGAGCCGCCGGTGTCGGTACCGGTGGCCCAGGGCGCAAGGCCTGCGGCGACGGCGGCGGCGGACCCGCCGCTAGATCCGCCGGGCACGCGCGTTTCGTCCCAGGGGTTCTTGACGGTCTTGTAGCCAGAGTTCTCGTTTGACGAGCCCATCGCGAACTCATCCATGTTGGTCTTGCCGAGCACGCTCGCTCCGGCCGCTTGCAATCGTGCGATCGAAGTGGCGGTGTAGGGCGGCAGGTAGCCCTCGAGGATCTTCGAGGCGGCGGTGCTGGGCACGCCCTCCATGCAGAAGAGGTCCTTGACGGCGATCGGCACTCCGGCAAGCGGAGTCGAGCGGAAGTCGGCCGGGCGTTCTACAAGGGGATTGCCCTCTTCGCGCCAGAGGTAGGCACCTATCTGTTCGCCGGCGACGCGGTCGGCGTACGCCGAGAACAACTCAGCGGCGTCGATCTCGCCGGCATGAAGGGCTACGGCGGCCTGGGCGGCCGAGAGGGCGATCAAGTCGGCGCTCACGGTTAGCTTCCCGCCGCGGGCACGGCGAAGCCGTTGTCGACGACTTCCGGGGCGTTGGCCAGGGCCGCCTCTCGTGGCAAGCTCTCGCGCACCTCGTCGGAGCGCAGCGAGTTGACGAGGTCGACAACGTGCGACGTGGGCTCAACGCCCGAAAGGTCCAGCTCTTCGATGTGTTCGATGTAGCCGAGCACGGCGCCCAGCTCACGGGCCATGCGCTCCTGCTCTTCCTCGCTCAGGCGCAGTCGCGCCAGGCGGGCCACATATTCGACGTCTTTGCGCTCGATCACGGCGCAGAGTCTAAGTGCATGTGCTCCGGCTCTGGCGCCGGGGCGTATCCGGGCGGCACGTACTCGGACCGCAGCGACCAGCAACCGGCCAGAAAGATCAGCAGCGAACCGGCGACGGCCGCGTAGTAGGCGGTCTCGATCTCGGCGCCGGCCGGCGGCCAGATCAGTCGGACGACCAGTCCGATCGCCGAGATGAAGCCGAACAGCACGGTCGGGGTGGCCATCACGGTCGCGTAGTGAACGCTCTCGCCGAACAGCGCGGCGACCACCAGCATCGCGGCCGAGACCAGCGACAGGTACACGAACCAGCGAGTGAAGCCCAGATCCCAGACGTTGAGCGGAACCGTTAGCGACGTGTCGCCGATCAGCTCGGCGTCGGGCGCGACAATGTCGAGCGTCTCGGCGACCGGTGCCGAGAACCACTTCTGGAACGTGGCGGCGAACAGCACCACCACGCCCACGCTGATCAGCCACTCGGATGTGCGCAGCTTCTGCGACATCAGACCGCGACGGCGGCGCGCGACTGCGCGGCCTTCATCGTGTTAGCGAGCAGACAGGCGATCGTCATCGGTCCAACACCTCCGGGTACCGGCGTGATCGCAGACGCCACTTTCAGGGCCTCGTCGAAGACGACGTCGCCCTGCAGGCCATCGGCGCCACGGGTGGTGCCGACGTCGATCACGATAGCCCCCGGCTTGATCATGTCGCCGGTGACGATGCCAGGCGAGCCGACACAGGCAACGAGCACGTCGGCACGGCGGCAGACCGCCCCCAGGTCGCGGGTGCGGGAATGGCAGGTGGTAACGGTCGCGTTCTCGGCCAGCAGTAGCGACGCAACCGGGCGGCCGACCAGATTGGAGCGGCCGACAACGACGGCCTCGGCCCCCTCTAGCTCAGCGCCGATGTGCGCCAGCAACCGCATGACGCCACTGGGCGTACACGGCACCAGCGCGTCGCGGCCCTGCACAACGCGCCCTGCGTTGGCCGCCGTCAGCCCGTCGACGTCCTTGGCGGG
Organism: Actinomycetota bacterium; assembly: GCA_016219715.1. Lineage (GTDB taxonomy): Bacteria > Actinomycetota > Thermoleophilia > Solirubrobacterales > JACPNS01 > JACPNS01. The sequence goes on from JACRKX010000021.1 coordinate 16,953, forward strand.
ATCGATCAGCTCGGTCAGCTGCGCGTCGTCGAGACCGTCGGGCAGCGGGAGCTGCAGCAGGATGCCGTCGACGTCGTCGCGGCCGTTGAGCTGAGCGATCAGCTCGGAAAGTTCGGCGCTGGTCGTGGTGGCGGGCAAGCGGTGGTCTTCGCCGGCAATGCCCGTCTCGGAGCATGCCTTGTGCTTGCTGGTGACGTAGACGTCGGAGGCGGGATCGTCGCCGACGAGGATGGTCGCGAGACCCGGCGGTCGCCCGTATGCCTCGTTGAAGGCGGCGGCCGCACCGGCAATCTCGGCCCGCACGGCGGCCGCAACGGCCTTGCCGTCGATGATCCGCGCGCTGCCGTTCACTTCGTGTCGCCTTGCATGAGCTGATCGAGAGTAGGCAGGACACCGGTCGCCCACAGCACGAACGCCGTGACGCCGATCAGCGTGCCCGCCACGCCGGTCGACACCGCCCACGCGCCGACTTTGCGCTCGCCGGCGCGAATCGACTTGATCCCGAGCGCGATCGCGATCGGGCCGAGTGGGATGTGCAGGATCAGCAGCGAAACGACGCCAATGGTCAGCGCGGTACGCGCCTTGCGCTCGGTTTCGGTGGGCGGTACGGCGTTCGGGCCGCTGACCGGGCCGGCGCCCGGCCGGGTGAAGACTGGCGCCTGACCGGCCGGCTGCTCGTCGCCGGGCAACGGCTGGCGCGAATACGGCCCAGACAACGGGATCTGCCCGGCCGTAGCGCCCTCGGGCGGCAGAACGTAGGGGCCGCTGTCGGCCGATGGTGGAATCTGTGCGCTTGACGACGACGCGGGCGAGCCTTCGGTCGGGAAGACTGGCCGGTCGTGTGGGTCGCCTCGAAACGGCGCGCCGATCGGCCGCGGCGGCCGGTAGACGATCTCGCGGCCGCTCACGAGCCACCGCCCGCGCGCTTAGTGATCGGCGCGTAGTCGGCGATGAATTTGCGCTCGGAGCCGTCGCCGGTGAAACGCACGACGATCATGTTTCCGGGCTCGACGCCGATCACGACGCCCTCGCCGAAGTTGGAGTGCTCGACGTCGTCGCCGATCTTGAAGCGGGCCAGCGCCAGCCGTCCGCCGGTCTGCACGCCGCCGCCGAAGCCGCCGCCCGATGACGTGGCCGCTCCACCGCCGTGCCCCGAACCGCGGGCGCCGCCGCGTCCGAACGACCCGCCGTTGGAAGTCTCGACCTGAACCTCGGTGTGCTCGGCCGGGATCTCGTCGAGAAAGCGCGAGGGTTGATTCCAGGAGCGGTCTCCGAACAGGGTGCGGGCGGCCGCGTGAGTCATGTAGAGCCGCTCGCGCGCGCGTGTGATGCCGACGTAACAGAGGCGGCGCTCCTCTTCTACGTCACCGCTGTCGACGGAGCGCGAGTGCGGGAAGATCCCCTCTTCGAGTCCGATCATGAAGACCACCGGGTATTCGAGCCCCTTCGCGTTGTGCAGCGTCATCAGGGTGATCGCGCCGGACTCGTCTTTCAGCGCGTCCTGGTCGCTGAACAGCGCGACCTGCTGCAGGAAGGCTTCGACTCCCGCGTCGTCGTCGCCGACGGAATTGAGGTCGTATTCGCGCGCGAGGCCTACGAACTCGGCGAGGTTCTCTAGTCGCGTGAGGGCCTGCGGATCGCCATGGGCCTCGGCTTCGAGCGCGTCCTTGTAGCCGGACTGCTCGATCACGGCTTCGAGCAGGTCGCCGACGTGCTTGGTCGTCTTCGCCTTTTCGGCGAGCTGCTCCATGACCTCGCTGAACCGGGCAAGCGACTTGAGTGCCGCGCCGCCAAGGCCAGGCACCTCCTCGGCGCGACCAGCCAGTTCGAGCGGCGCCTCGCCGACGGTGTTGGCGTGCGCGAGCAGGCGATCGACAGTGGTCTTGCCGATGCCGCGCCGCGGAACGTTGATCACGCGCTGCAGCGACACGGCGTCTGCGGGATTTACCAGCAGCGTCAGGTATGCGAGCGCGTCCTTGATCTCGGCGCGCTCGTAGAAGCGCGTGCCGCCGATCACCTGGTAGGGCAGCCGGTAGCGCACGAGCGTGTCCTCGAGCACGCGCGACTGGGCATTGGTGCGGTAAAAGACGGCGATGTCGGTATTGGCCACGCCCTGCTCGGTCAGGCGCTCGATCTCGCCGGCGACGAAGCGCCCTTCTTCGTGTTCGTCCGAGAGCTGGCGGATGCGGATCGGCTCACCGCCCTCGCTTTCTGTCCAGAGCTTCTTGCCCTTGCGGCCGGCGTTGCGCGACACGACAGCATGGGCGGCGGCCAGGATCCGCTCTGTGGAGCGGTAGTTCTGTTCGAGCTTCACGACGCCGGCGTCGGGGAAGTCTTTTTCGAAGTCGAGGATGTTGCGAACGTCGGCGCCGCGGAAGCCGTAGATCGACTGATCGTCGTCGCCGACGACCACGAGGTTGCGGTGCTCGCGCGCCAGCAGCTCGACCCAGCGATATTGCACGGCGTTGGTGTCTTGGTACTCGTCAACGAGGATGTGCTGAAAGACGGTCTGGTAGCGCTTGAGCACTTCGGGGTATGTCTCGAAGAGCTCGACGCAGCGCAATAGAAGGTCGTCGAAGTCCATTGCGTTCATCTCGCGCAGGCGGCGCTCGTAGGTCTTGTAGACGGCGGCCACGACCTCGTCGATCACTCCGTCGACCTTCTGCTCGAAGGCGGTTGCGTTCTCTAGGCGGTTCTTGGCGTGCGAGATGATCGACTGGATCATCCGCGGAGGGAAACGCTTCGAGTCGACCTCGTGGGACTCCATGCACTGACGCACCAGGCGCTGAGAATCGGCTGAGTCGTAGATCGTGAAACCGCTGGTGTAGCCGAGCTGCTGGGCCTCGGAGCGCAGGATTCGCGCGCAGGCCGAGTGGAAGGTCATCAGCCACATCGCGCGCGCGCGGCCACCGCCGACGATCGACTCGACGCGCTCGCGCATCTCGCCCGCTGCCTTGTTGGTGAAGGTGATCGCGAGGATCTGCTCGGGGCGGGCGTCGCCGCTCTGAACCAGGTGAGCGATGCGATGAGTGAGCACCCTGGTCTTACCGGAACCGGCCCCGGCGAGCACCAGAAGCGGCCCCCCGCGGTGCACGACTGCCGCCTTCTGTGGCTCATTCAAGCCCGCGAGCAGGTCAGTGTCGGCGAAAAGCTGGGTCACCAGTCGAGCATAGCCCCGGGGCCGGAACGCCTGTTCGGGGGCCGTTTTGAGCCCCTCAATGTGGCCCTGCGCCGGCCCGCATTGCGCTTACATCGGGTTTCTCGTCGAGCCGCCGCGCCTTCCGGCCCCCGCGCCGGCGGGCGCCGCTGGTCGTTAACCGCCGGTTGGGTCCTGTCCGCCCTTGCGGCGGCGCAGCGGGCGCACGGTGGGTAACGGCTCTGGCTGCTCGCCCTTGAGTTCGGCGATCTCACGCTCGGCGGCACGGAGACGATCTGAGAGTTCGCTCAGGGCGTCGGCGACCGGGTCGGGCAGGTGGATCCAGTCGGTGTCTGGCCCCTCTTCGAGCTTCTTGCCATCGACGCGTACTGGGTGCCCGGGATTACCGACGACCGTGGTGTTGGGCGGCACGTCGTGGATCACCACAGAGTTGGCGCCGATCTTCGCGCCATGACCGATGCGGATCGGGCCAAGTAGCTTCGCTCCGGAACCGACGGTCACGTTGCTCTCCACGGTTGGGTGGCGCTTGCCCGGCTCCAGTCCCGTTCCGCCGAGGGTCACACCCTGGTAGAGCGTGACGTTGTCGCCGATCTCCGCCGTCTCGCCGATCACCACGCCCATGCCGTGGTCGATGAAGAAGTTCTCGCCGATCTTCGCGCGCGGATGAATCTCAACACCAGTGACGATGCGCGTGGCGTAGGCAAGCATGCGGGGCAGGAGCGGAATACGGGCGCGGTCGAGCCTGTGGGCGACTCGATGCATGAGAATCGCGTGTACGCCGTTGTAGGTGGCCAGCACTTCTAGCCGGCCGAGTCCGCGCGAGGCGGGGTCGCGAGCCTGCGCGGCGGCGATGTCCTGGCGGATCTCCTGGGTGAAACGGGTCACGGTGCTTGGTGGACGGGCTCGAAGGATCGGC
>JACRKX010000022.1 GCA_016219715.1 Actinomycetota bacterium
CCGGAAGAGCTCGGCCATCAGCGCGCCGGCCACGCCACGGCGGCGGCTCTCGGGCCGTACGGAGATGTTCATCACGTGCCAGACCTGCGCGTAGCGGGCGGCCACGAGGTAGCCGATCAGCTCGCCGCCCACGGTTGCCGCCAGGCATACGCTCGACGACTTCGACAGCTCCAGCACGAACATCGCCTGCGACCACGGTGTCGGGAACGAGACCTGCTCGATCTCTAGCGCGTCGGGGATATCCGTGAGCTCGAGCCGGCGCAATTCGAACGGCTGTGCTGGCAGCGCGTTCACGATGTCACCAGCCAGCTTTCGCGAGCGCTGACCTTGGCGTCGGGCGGCCGGATGTAGTTGGGCACGACTTGCTGCGGGTCGAGCGCAATTGCATCGGTCGCCAGTGCGGCGACGTTCGCGGCGCTGGTCACGTGGCGCGGGTCGCCGGCAGGCGGCACCTCGGCGCCGGCCGCCTCGAGTTCCGTGACGAGCTTGACCGCCCCCTCGCCCACGGCCAGCACGCGCCCGCCGGCCGCGCTCAGGTCGGCGACACGCCTGGCGAGCGAATCGGGCGATGACACGGCGTCATCCGCACTGCCATCGTGCCCGTCGGGTAGCCGGTGGTAGAACTCGCCGCGCCGGGCGTCGATCACCGGAACGACGGGGCGTGCGGGCTCGGCGGCGCCTGCGGCGAGTGCAGCGAGCGACGACACGGCCGCAAGCGGCAGGCCGCGTGCAGTCGCGATCGCGCGGGCGGTCGTAACGCCGATGCGAAGTCCGGTGAAGGCGCCGGGGCCGATGCCCACGGCGATCGCGCCGACCTCGTGCCAGCCGATCTCGGCGCGCTCGAGCACCTCGACGAGAGCCGGAAGCAACTCGGTGGCGTGCGCCGGCTGCTCGAAGATGCGCTCCGCGCGCGGCCGGTGTTCGAACAGCGCCCCGTCGGCACGCAACAGCGCGACCGAGCACGCGGCGGTCGATGTATCGATCGCGAGGCGGTTCAAGTGAGCGCCTCCGAATCGTCGCCACGATCTCGCCACTCGACCGCGAGTTCGCGGTCGTCACCGCCGGCGTGTTTCAGCGTGACGATCGCCCGTACGCCGGGAAGCTCGGCGAGCTCGGCGTGCGGCCACTCGACGAAGGCGATCCTGCGCGGTCCGAGGAAGTCATCGAGCACGGCCTCGTCGGTCACGTCGATCGAATCGAGCCGGTAGAGGTCGAGGTGAGCCACCTCACAAGGTGAGGCGGCGTAGAGATTTCCGATCGCGAAGGTCGGGCTGGTGACAGGGCCGCCGACGCCCAGAGCGCGTGCGGCGCCCCGAACGAAGGTTGTCTTGCCGGCACCCAGCTCGCCGCGCAGCAGCACGACGTCACCACCGCGAAGCCTCGCCGCCAGCTCGGCGGCTATCCGCTCGGTGTCTCCGGCCGAGGCCGAACGCAGCGTTTCGGCGTTTGATCCAACGCTCACCGGATGAGCGTAACCAGAGGCTGTGCAGCGGGGAATAGCGGCAGACGACGGGCACTGGACAAAGCTGTTGCCAACGCCCGCCAACCCTTCTATAGTTGTAGTAAGCCGTCACCGCGAGGGACGGACTTTTCGCCGCCTGCCGGCGGCAGTAACACCGACTGACCGAGTTTCGTCCGGTATCGCAAGAACTGGAACGAAAGTGATCTTCAACCGTCACCCACGCACCTGTACGAGGTGCCCGCGATGAGAACCGTCGCCACCGTCGCCGAACTGCGCGACCAGCTCGACGTAGCCCGCGCGGGCGGCCTGAGCATCGGCCTCGTGCCTACGATGGGCGCGCTGCACGAGGGCCATCTCTCACTGATCGATCGCTCGGTCGCGGAGAACGGCTTCACCGTCGTGACCGTCTTCGTCAACCCCACGCAGTTCCGCCCCGGCGAAGATCTCGACGCCTACCCGCGCAAGCTCGCCGAAGACACGGCGCTCGCCGCCGAACGCGGCGCCGACCTGCTCTTCGCCCCACCCGTCGAAGAGGTCTACCCCGATGGCTTCGCCACCAGCGTGAGTGTCGGCGGCATCACCGAAACGCTCTGCGGCGCACCCGAGCGGCGAGGCCACCAGCACTTTGACGGCGTAACGACGGTCGTCGCCAAGCTCTTCAACATGGCAGGCGCCGACCGCGCCTACTTCGGCCAGAAAGACGCCCAGCAGGTCGCCGTGATCCGCCGCATGGCGCACGATCTCAACTTCCGCGTGCAGATCGTCGCCTGCCCGACGGTGCGCGAGGCCGACGGTCTCGCGCTCAGCTCGCGCAACGCCTACCTGACGCCTGAAGAGCGGCAGCGTGCCGGGGCTCTTAGCCGTGCGCTGCACTCGGTCGCCGGCGCGCTTACCGAGGGTGAGACAGACGCCGCACGGCTCTGCGAGCTAGCGCACTCCGAGCTCTCCCCCGTCGACGAAGTCGAGTACTTCGAGATCGTCGACCCCGGCACGCTCGAACCGCTGACCACGGTCGGCGGCCCGGCGCTCGCCGTAGTCGCCGCCCGCGTCGGCGCCACCCGCTTGATCGACAACCTGGCACTGCAGCCAAGCACGGCCGCGGTGTCCGCCCCTGACACCACCAACCCCACCCCTCAAGGAGCAGTCATCTGATGCAACGGCAGATGCTGAAGAGCAAGATCCACCGCGCAACGATCACCGACTGTGATCTGCACTACGTCGGCTCGATCACGATCGACGCCGATCTGCTCGACCAGGCCAACATCCTCGAGCACGAACTCGTCCACGTGCTCGACATCGACAACGGCGCCCGCTTCGAGACCTACACGATCGCCGGAGCACGCGGCTCGGGCGTGATGCAGGTCAACGGCGCCGCTGCCCGCCTGGTCGCCAAGGGCGACAAGATCATCGTCGTCACCTACGCGACCTACGACGAGGCCGAGCTCGAGCACTACGAGCCGGTCGTAGTTCACGTCGACGACGACAACAACGCACTTTCGGTCGACGCCGAGGTCGCGATGCTGCTCGGCAGCAGCGACGTGCGCGACCCGCGGGAGCGAACATGAGCACCCGGCCCGCGGACAAGCACGGCGGCCACGCCGCCAGCACCGGCAGCGGCCAGGCCCGCCGCCCGGTAACGATCACCAGCCTGCAAGAGAAGAAGGCCCTCGGCGAGGCGATCGTGATGGTCACCGCTTACGACTATCCGTCAGCCACGGTCGTCGACGAAGCCGGGGTCGACCTCGTGCTGGTCGGCGACTCGGCTGCGATGGTCGTGCTCGGCTATCCGAACACGACGCCGGTCTCGATGGACGAGATGGTGATGCTTTCGGCAGCCGTTCGTCGCGGCCTGAAGCACCCACTGCTGATCGGCGACATGCCGTTCGGGAGCTACGAGGCCAGCAATGAGCAGGCGATCGCCAACGCACAGCGTTTCATCAAGGAGTCTGGCTGCGACGCCGTCAAGCTCGAACGTGGCGGTGCCTCGGCCGAGCGCGCCAGGGCGATCGTCGACAGCGGAATTCCGGTCATGGGCCACATCGGATTGACCCCCCAGAGCGCCGTGCAGCTTGGCGGCTACCGCGCGCAGGGCCGCACCGCCGCGGCCGCGCAGGCGGTGATCGAAGAGGCGTTGCAGCTTCAAGAAGCCGGCTGCTTCGCGATCGTGCTCGAGTGCGTGCCCTCCGAACTCACGGATGCGTTGATGCCGTTGCTCGACGTGCCCGCGATCGGCATCGGCGCCGGCCCGCACACCGACGGACAGGTGCTCGTCTTCCACGATCTGCTCGGCATCTGGGACGGCCGGCCCGCCAAGTTCGTGCGCCAGTACGGTCAGATCCGCGAGCAGATGGTCGCGGGCGTCGCCGCGTACGCAAAGGACGTTCGCTCGCGCGCCTACCCGGCACCCGAGCATGAGTACGAGATGTCCCCCGACGAAGCGCGCCAGCTCGCCGGCTGGGCTCGCGACCATGCGGTCGCGAGCCGCCACTGAACGAGCGTTCATTCCGGGCTCTCCCCCGCCTCCAAACGACCCGCCAACGTGCCCTCCAGGCGCGCACCGGCGGGTCGTTTCTTTTTGCTGAAACTGCCCTTGACTTGCCGGTAACCCGTCGTGTATGCTTCGAATCGAGCGGCCTCGACTCACCGTTGAGACGCTTCCCGATGAAGGTGACCCCGCCGGAATAGGGAAATGCGGTAAACAAACTTCAGGTTTGTCTAGAAAGTCCGTGAACTGACCGGTTTTTTCAGTTACACGGTTTAGCGGTGGGTTCGAAAGGAATCACGGAATCACATGAGCGCCGAAACCACAGTCGTCGTGGTAGACGACCACGAAGTACTTCGCACCGGACTGCGATATGTACTTGAGCCACACAACATCCGTATCGTCGGAGATACAGGCACACTCGACGAAGCCAAAACTCTCGTAGCCACGCGCCGCCCCGACGTCGTCGTAGTCGATGTGCGGCTCGCCGACCAGGACGGCGTCGAACTGATCAAAGACCTCGCGCGCAAGCGCGTGCGAGTGATCGCCTACAGCGCCTACAGCGACGACCGGCTACTCGCCCGCGCGATCGACGCCGGCGCGATGGGCTTCGTGGTCAAGGGCGGATCGTCAGAGGACCTGATCGAGAGCATCCAGACCGTCAGCGAAGGCCGCCGCTGGCTGCCGCGCCCGCTCACCGAGTCCGAGATCGACGAAGCGATCAAGCTGAAGCTGCCGATGCTCTCCCGCCGCGAGCGTGAGATTCTCGAGCTGGTCTCGAAGGGCATGTCGACCGACGAGGTCGCCGAAGACCTCGGCCTCTCGGCTCACACCGTCCGCACCCACGTGAAGAACGCGATGCGCAAGCTCGAGGCGACCACGCGTGCCCACGCCGTGGCGATCGCGCTTCGCGAGCTTTCGATTCGCTAGCGGCGCGGGCTGTTCCGCCGGCATGCGTGAGGGCCGCCTATGGGCGGCCCCGCTGGAACCTGAGAGGCCTCTCGTGAGGCGCCCGACTCAGCCGGCGTAGTCGATCGTCTTGATCACGCGCGCCGGCGCGCCGGCCGCGATCGAGTGTGGCGGGATGTCGGTCGTAACCACGCTGTTCGCGCCAATCACGCATCGCTCGCCGATCGTGACGCCGCTGGTGACGACGACATTCGCCCCAAGCCAGCAGTTCTCGCCGATGTACACAGGGCCTTTACTGGTGAAGCCCTGCAGCGGCACCGGAGTCTGCGGATCGTCAAACCGGTGCGCGGCATCGCCTACGAAGCAGCCATTGGCGAACATCGTCCAGTCGCCGATCGCGATCTCGTCCTGCGCCGCGAGCATCACACCGAGGTTGAAAAAGCAGTTGGCGCCGATCTTGATACTGGCTCGGTCGAGGTCGAGCGTCAGCCAGCAGTGTGGCTGGAACATCGTGTTCTCGCCGATCTCGATGCGGCCCTTTTGAAGCCCTTCGAGGATCTCGCCGTGGATCGGGAAGCTGGCGTAGGCGCGGCGCTTGGCGAGCTCTTCGACGATCTTCGCGCGATGGTCGGGATCGTCGTTGCGCTCGTACCAGGCTACGCGCTGGTGCCAGAGCTGCCAGTCGGCTTCTGATGGACCCGATCCCAAGGACATAGCCCGCCAGCCTACCCGCGGCGCCCCGCGAATCCGCCGACGCCGTGGCCGGTGCCGGGGCTGGGGCCGACGCCGTGGCCGGGGCCGTCAGGCCGGCAGCATCTCGGCAAGGAAGCGGCCGGTGTGCGACGCCGGCTCGGCGGCGACCTGCTCGGGCGTGCCGGTGGCGATGATGCGGCCTCCACCCTCGCCGCCCTCTGGACCGAGGTCGACGAGCTGGTCGGCGGTCTTGATGACGTCGAGGTTGTGCTCGATCACGACCACGGTGTTACCGGTGTCGACCAGCCGCTGCAGCACTTCGAGCAGCCGTTCGATGTCGGCGAAGTGCAGGCCGGTGGTGGGCTCGTCGAGGATGTAGAGCGTGTTGCCGGTGGCCACGCGCGCCAGCTCGTTGGCCAGCTTCACGCGCTGCGCCTCGCCGCCCGAAAGCGTGGTGGCGGGCTGACCCAGGTGAACGTAACCGAGACCAACGTCGTTGAGCGTGGTGAGCCGGCGAGCGATCTTCGGCACCGGCTCGAAGAACTCGGCGGCCTCTTCAACAGTCATGTCGAGCACGTCGGCGACCGTCTTGCCCTTGTAGCGGACTTCGAGCGTTTCGCGGTTGTAACGCTTGCCGTGGCACTGCTCGCAGGGAACGTAGACGTCGGGCAGGAAGTGCATCTCGATCTTGATCTGGCCCTCGCCGCTGCACACTTCGCAACGGCCGCCCTTGACGTTGAAGCTGAAGCGACCGGGTTTGTAGCCACGGGCGCGCGCTTCTTGGGTCTTGCTGAACAGCTCACGGATCAGGTCGAAGACACCGGTGTAGGTTGCAGGGTTCGAACGCGGGGTGCGGCCGATCGGAGCCTGGTTGATGTCGATCACCTTGTCGATCTGCTCGAGACCCGAGACCGACGTGTGGGCGCCGGCGCGCTGGCGGCCGCCCTGTTTGAGCGCCGTGGCAGCGGCGCGATTGAGGATGTCGTTGACCAGCGTGCTCTTGCCCGATCCCGAGACGCCGGTGACGCAGCAGAACACTCCGACCGGGAACTTGGCGTCGACGCCTTTGAGGTTGTGCTGGCTGGCGCCCTTGACCTCGATGAACCCGCGCGGCTCACGCCGCTCGGCCGGCATAGCGATCTGGCGCGCGCCGCTGAGGAACTGACCGGTTAGCGAGCGCTTGACCTTGCCGATCTGCTTGGCCGTGCCCTGGGCGACGATCTCGCCGCCGTGCTCTCCCGCGCCGGGGCCTAGATCGACGATCTGGTCTGCCGCGAGCATCGTGCCCTCGTCGTGCTCGACGACGATCACCGTGTTGCCGAGGTTGCGCAGCCGCTCGAGCGTGGCGATCAGCCGTTCGTTGTCGCGTTGATGGAGGCCGATCGAAGGCTCGTCGAGGATGTAGAGCACGCCGACGAGGCTGCTGCCGATCTGCGTGGCAAGACGGATGCGCTGCGCCTCACCGCCGCTGAGCGTGCTGGCCGTGCGGTCCATCGACAGATACCCCACCCCCACGTTGACCAGGAACTGCAACCGCTCCTCGATCTCTTTGAGGATCAGGCGGGCGACCTGGCGTTCGACGTCGCTTAGTGAGACCTGCTGGATCCACTCGTGCGCGGCGGCGGCCGACATGTGCGAGAACTCGTGGATGCCGAGACCGTCGACACGCACAGAGCGCGACTCGGGCCGCAGGCGCGCGCCCTCGCAGGAAGGGCACGGCTTGAGCGACATGACGCCCTCGATCCACTCGCGGGTGTTGTCGGAGTCGGTGTCTTTGTAGCGGCGCTCGTTGGAGGGGACGATGCCCTCGTAACGACCCATGTAAGTGCGCTCCTTGCCACGTTTGCTGGTGTAGGTGACCGGCACGCGTTCGCCGACCAGCCCGTACAGGAAGACATCGCGAGCGCGCTCCGGAAGCTCGTTCCATGGCACGCTGACGTCTACGCCGAGGTGCTCGCCGACGGCTATCGCCAGGCGGTCGAAGTGCAGGCTGAAGGGCACGAGCCAGCCACTTACGGCGCCATCGAGAATCGACTTGGAGGGGTCTTGCACGACGAGCTCGGGGTCGACAGTGCGCTGGAAGCCGAGGCCGTGACACTCTTCGCAGGCGCCATGCGGCGAGTTGAAGCTGAACGACCGCGGCTCTAGCTCGGGCATCGAGCTGCCGCAGTTCATGCAGAGGAACTTCTCGGAGAACAGCATGCTCTCGCCTGCGGAGTGGTCGCCAGACGGAGAGTCGACGATCTCTATCTCGACGAGTCCGTCGGCGAGGCTGACGGCGTTCTCGATCGAGTCGGCGAGACGCTTGCGCAGGTCCTGGCGCATCGCGAGCCGGTCGACGACGACCGCAATGTCGTGCTTGTACTTCTTGTCGAGATCGAACGACTCGCCGGCGTCTAACCGGCGGATCTCGCCGTCGACCTTCACGCGCACGTAGCCGTCGGCGCGCAGCTGATCGAACAGCTTCGCGTACTCGCCCTTGCGACCGCGCACGACCGGCGCGAGCACCATGAACTTCGTGCCCTCGGGCAGCTCGAGCACGCGATCGATGATCTGTTCGGCGCTCTGCGCCTCGATCGGCTCGCCGCAGTTGTGGCAGTACGGATGGCCGACTCGCGCCCACAGCAGGCGGAGGTAGTCGTGGATCTCGGTGACGGTGCCGACCGTGGAGCGCGGGTTGCGCGAGCTGGTCTTCTGATCGATCGAGATGGCGGGGCTAAGGCCCTCGATCGAGTCGACGTCGGGCTTCTCCATGAGGCCGAGGAACTGGCGCGCGTAAGACGACAGCGACTCGACATAGCGGCGCTGGCCCTCGGCGTAGATCGTGTCGAAGGCGAGCGAGCTCTTGCCGCTGCCGGACAGCCCGGTGATGACGATCAGCGAATCGCGCGGCAGCTCGAGCGAGATGTTCTTGAGGTTGTGCTCGCGCGCGCCGGCGATGACCATGCGGTCGCTGAAGGCCGTGCCGCGCTTCTGACCGGAGTTGCGCTGGGACGGAGCCTTGCCCGCAGGCTGCGCGGCTGGGGCTGTCGAGGTTGTCGGCGTGGTGGCTGAGGGCATTGGAAAGAGGTTATGGGCGACGGATCGAGCGCGATCCGCTTCGTTCGGGAGGAGAACAACGCACTAGGCAGCGATCATAAGCCCACCGGCGGAGGGAACATATGTTCGCAGTACGGTAGGCCGACGAACTAGAGCGTTGTCGTGTACTCAACCGAGACGGTGCCGTCGGACGGGAATGCCACCGAGCGGACGCGGTCTAGATCGGTGCGCGCGCCCCCGGCGTAGTCCTTCGCTATCACCCGACAGTCGCTCTGCCCCGACACTCCGACCACCACGCCGGGGCTCGCCACGCCATCTGGGCGGCAGCGCGCCGCCGGCAGGAAGTTGTCGATCTTGTAGGTCCGGCCGGGCGGAGAGGTCCAGCTCAGCTTGAGGCCCTTCGCGGTCGGCGTCACCCACGCCGTGCTCGAAGCCACCTGCGTGCGGCGGGCGGTACGCCAGATGCCGGTGAACCGCCAGCTGCCGTTCACGCGATGGCCGCCGTGTAGTTCGAGATAGGCGCAGTACCTGTTCTTCTCGCCGAACGCCAGGCAAGGACTCGCCGGATCGGCCGGCCGGTGATGGCCTCCACTAAACGGCCGGGGCGGCACGACGTCGGCCCAGCTGCCGTCTTCGCGGCGGGCTTTGAAGACGGCGACGGCCATGTCGGCGCGGGCGTCGGCGAAGTCGCCCTGCTCACGCAACATCCAGTAGATGCCGTTGCCGCGATGCTGCAGGAAGCGGCCGCGCCCCGTGGGGAAGTGATAGGTCGAGGGATTGTCGGTCGGAATCTTCACGCCCGTCACGGCCCAATCGGGTGGGCGTTCGATCAGGGCCCAGCCGATCGTGAGCGCCGTCAATCCCGCATACGAAGGCAAGTCGAAATACAAGTCCTGCCCTGGGGGGCGGTCGGCGGTGCCGCAACAGCTCTGCGCAGGGGTGAGATAGAAGCCGATCTCCGAATCGGTGACGTGGGCAGTGTCGATGCGATTGCGGACGCGACGTGCGTATGCCAGCACAACTTCACGGTCGGCGCCAGAGAAGAGGCTCGACGAATACCAGGCGGCGTGCATCGCCGACGTCAGCGCCCAGGACTCCTCTTGCGACCGTCCGGCGAAGGCCAGGTCGCCGTCGGGCGCGGTGCGTGCGATCACGCCGCGCAGCAACGCGCGCGCGGTGTCGCGCATCGTGGAGTTGCGGTACTTCTTGGGTAGCAGCGCGTAGGCGCGTGCGTACATCGAGGCGACCAGCGCGTCGTAAGCAGGCGGGTTGTCTGGTGGGTCGCTGAAGTCCGACACCTTCACGCTGCGGTGCCAACCCTCCGCGGCACCGGCCCAGACGCTGTAGTCGGACGAACGCTTCGGCATCTCGACGCGCAACAGGCGCAGCACGCGGGCCCGGGCGAGCGAGCGGTGGCGCAGGATCGCCTTCGGATAGTCGCTGCGCAGGCCACTGCCGAGCAGCTCGAGTACCTCGACGGCCTCGACGACGTTCTTGTTGTACCGGTAGGGACCTCCGAATTTGCCGTCGTCGTACTTGAAGCGACGCAAGCGTGTTGCCCATGCGGACCGGATCGCCTTGAACTCCGGGCGGTCGGCGAAGCGGCGACGGGCCAGGTTGTAGCCGGCGGCGACGAACATCCGGAAGAAGACGCCTTGCGGGTGGATCCGCTTGCGAGCCAGCCATGAGTAGGCACGCATCGACGACCGGAAGTACGCGTCGTCTCCCCCGCGCGCGGCCTCGAGCAACATCGCATACGCGAGCGCCCCGTTGCCATAACCACCAAACACCTCCGAGCCTGACGGCCGCGCGAAGTTGCCACCGGGGAGCTGCGATTCGCGCCATCGCTCGAGGATCGTGTCGGGCAGCTCGCGCAGCGCGCGATCGGGCAGCGCACGTGTACGCGCGGCACCTGCCGGCGCCGGCCACGACAGGCCGATCGCGAACACCAGCGCAAGCGCTATGACCGGAGCCGTTACCGCCCTCGGAGAGATCCCCCCATTCCGCATGGGAATACCAACATACGAGCACTCAAAAGGTTGCGGTCGAAACGGGCAGACGCCTGAAGACGTGCAGACGGCCCCCGGCCCGGTGCGACGGGACAGCCGATCGACGATACCCAGGAACCTCAGACTGCAGCGGGCGCTACGACATCGAGAAAGCTGAAAGGAGCGTACTCGGAGGCGTCGCGTGAGATCAGGCGGCTGACGCCGAGGCGCCGCAGGCACGCCGCCAGCAAGGCCGCGTCCAGGGCTGCGCCTGGCAGGGCGTTTTCTCGCAGTAGTGCCATCGCGGCGACGAGATCGTCGGCTGCGGCTTCAGCAACTTCTACGTTCGCCGCGGCCGCGTAGTCGTTGCAGAGCGCGGCGACCTCGGCCAGTTCGGGTGGTTGCTCGAAGTTCGCCGGGTCGCTGACGATCTCGACGAAGCGCGATAGCTCGGCAGCGGTGACGACGAGGATGTCATCGGCTAGTACCCGCTCGATCGCAGCGGCGGCATCGTGCTGGCCGGAGCCCTCGCCCGCGTAGGCGTCGAGCAGCACTCCGGCATCGACCGCGGCCTTCACGACCGCTCACCTCGCGTGGGGCGCGCGGTCGTCACTTCGCCCCGCGCCGCCGCTTCGGATTTGGCGCCAGCGGCCTGACACCCGCAAACGGGCGAACGCGCGTCAGCCGGCGACCGGCGCCAAGCGAGTCGCGGTACTCGGACATCGCGTCGCGAATCAGGCTGGCGATCGACCTGCCGCCGCGAACCGATTCGGCACGAAAGGCCTCGTAGTCTTTTTCCGATACTGAAAGTGATATAGTTTTCATATTGGTAACGATATCGGATTTCGAGCAGAGCGACCGTCGACCCTCCCAACCCACCGCAAGGTGGGACGGCGATTGCAAAGCGCTAGGGCCGTGCGTTACACACAGCAAGCAGTCACGAGAAAGGCCCCGCAACGCGGGGCCTTTCTCGTAGGTCTTGGTTCGGCGCGAGCCGTCAGCGCACGGTCAGGCGCACACTGTCGACCGACGTCTGACCGTCGGCGCCGATCGAAGTCAGTCGCAGCGTGTACCGCCCCGCGCGCTTGACGCGCAGCGTTGCGATGCGGCGCCCGGCGGCGCCCACGCCCTGACTCACCCTGGCCACTATCCGCTTGCCCTTACGCACCTCGATCAGCACCGTCGCGGCGCCTGTGATCACGTAACTGACGTTGAACTTGCGTCCGCGCTTGGCGATCAGCAGATCCTGAGCGAGCACCGACTTCAGGAGTGTCGGCGGAGATCCCGCCGGGCCCTGTTGTCCAGTCGGGCCCTGCGGTCCGGTCGGACCTTGCGCGCCCGGCGGGCCAGTCGCCCCCGTGGGGCCGGCCGGCAGATCGCCACCGGTGCCCGAAAGCGACACGGCAATACTCTCGCCCCACTGGTCGGTCACGCGAAGCGTCGCCGAGCGGCCGCCCGCCGCCGTTGGCGCAAAGCGCACGCGCACCGTGCAGGTGGCGTCATAGCCGGCCGGGAGCATCCGTCCGCGACAGTCGTCGCCGGCAACGATGAAATCGTCGGCGTCGGTGCCCGTCAGCTCGATGCGTCTGATGTCGAGCGGCATGCCACCCGTGTTGGTGATCGTCACCGTCTGAGCCGCGCTCAGCGTGTAACGAGGCTGCGATGCGAAGGTGAGCGACGCGGGGGTTGACGACCACGCCGGCGTGTGCGTATTGAGCAGAACCGAAACGCTGCCCGCGATCTGGTTTGCCGTGACGATGTCGCCGCTCACGCCGTCGGCGTTGAGGTCGGCCTGGGCAATCGCGGCCGGACCGTCGCCGGTGGCGACCGAACCGGCTCCCATCTGGAAGCCGAGACCGCCGTCGCCAATCAGGAACCTCACAGAATCGGCCGCGAAGTCGGTCACGGCGAAATCGTTGGGCACCGATCCGTAGCTGCCGGTCGCCACGACGTAGTGCTCGAAGTTGCCCGCAAACGGCCCGGTAGCCACGCCGGTCGGCGTGGTGGCCAGCGCAAACGGCGAACCGACCAACGAACCGAACGGAGCTGGCTGGCCATCGAGCACGCTCAGCGTCCCGTCACCCGAATTGGCTAGGCCGACGATCTGCTCCTCGGGCAACGGTGTGCGTTCGAGGCCGACTGCCACCGCCGCCGGGGCGTCTCCGACGCCCGCTGTGACCGCCTGCACGCTCGGCGTCCCGCCTGGGTCTGAGATCACCGACATGCTGTCGTCTGTTCGATTGGCGACGAACGCGAAGTGCTGTTCGGTCTCGTCAACGGCTAACGCGACCGGTTCGTCGCCGACAGCGATTGGCGAGCTGGCGCTCTCCGTGAAACCGCCGGCGCCATCGCCGAGGAACACGGTTACGTCGTCGGACCCGGCATTGGCGACGACCAGGTCGGCGTTGCTGTCCAGCGTGTCGGTGGCGTTGAGTGCGGCCAACGCCGAAGGATCGGTACCGACGCCGTCGACCGAAGTCAGAGTGGTCGCCAGCGCGAAGGCCCCAAGACCATTACCGGTCAGGATCCTGATCTCGTCGGAGGTCCCCCGGCAGGCCACGGCCAGATCGGCGAAGTTGTCGTTGGTGAAGTCCGCGAAGGCGAGCGCGACCGGCTCGTCGCAGACCGTCAGCGGCGCACCGGCCGGCGCGTACGCGCCATCCAGGCCGTGCAGCAGCACGCCGACGTCGTCGGAGTCGCGGTTGGCCACCGCGATCACCGGATCTGGATCGA
This sequence comes from Actinomycetota bacterium, assembly GCA_016219715.1. Taxonomy (GTDB): domain Bacteria; phylum Actinomycetota; class Thermoleophilia; order Solirubrobacterales; family JACPNS01; genus JACPNS01. Next base: position 13,307 of record JACRKX010000022.1, read on the forward strand.
CGAACGAGTAGTCCGGAGCAAAAGTCGTGGCGATCGCCGCAGGCGACGTGCCCCCGGACGAGTAGTCGGTGCGGTCGAAGGTCAGGGTCGCTAGGGCGGGCGTAGGTAGAACCATCGCGATGGCGACCGCCGCCACCGCAACGGCAGAGCCGCCATTGATTTTCTTTGTCATGCCCCTGAATTGTCCAGCGGGGGCGGAAACCCTACCCGGGAGTCAGAACGACCTTGCCGACGTTGCCGCGCTCGAGCAGCAGCCGGTGAGCGTCGGCGGCGCGCTCGAACGGGAAGGTCGCCGCCACCACCGGGTCAATCGAGCGATCGTCGAACATCGCCTGAAGTGGCGCGATGAACTGTTCGAGCGTTCCGCGGTCGTCCCAGATACGCAGCATGTTGAGGCCGATCACACCCTTTGAAGCCGAGGCCATCTGCACGGGATGGAAGAGCGGCATCTGCGCGAACTGGCCGACGACGCGTGCCGGATTGCGCCGCTCGCCGGCAGCCAGCGCGGTTACGCCGTAGCTGATGATCCGCCCGCCCGGCCGCAGCAGCCGGTAACCGCGTCGCAACACCTTCCCGCCGATCGGGTCGAGGATCAGGTCGAACTCCGGCAGCCCCTTCCACCAATCGCCAGAGGTGTAGTCGATCGCGTGCGCGGCGCCGTGGGCGAGAACGGCGTCGTGCTTGGCCGGTGACGCCGCGCCATAGACCTCGGCCCCATGAGTTCTGGCAACCTGGAGCGCCGCGGTGCCGACCCCGCCCGCGGCCGCGTGCACCAAGACGCGGTCGCCGGGCTGCACGTTGCCGTACAGCACGAGTGCCGCCCAAGCCGTCGCATAGTTAACCGGCACGGCGGCGGCCTGTTCAAAGCTGAATCCCTCGGGAACCGGCACCAGGTTGCCGGCCGCGGTGACCGCCAGTTCGGCCTGGCCTCCGAAGTGCGTGGCACCGAGCACGCGGTCGCCGACAGCGAAGCGATCGACACCTTCGCCCAGGGCCGCCACGGTGCCCGCCACCTCGTAGCCCATCACCGCCGGATACGGCGGCGCATCGGGATAAATGCCCTTGCGGGCCATCGTGTCGGCGAAGTTGAGTCCGGCGGCCTCGACCTTGACAAGCACCTCGCCCGGGCCCGGCGACGGGTCCGGCCACTCGCGCACCTGCAGCACGCTGAGATCTCCGGCCTTGGTGGTGACGAGCGCGCGCATCCCGCGATCCTACGGCAAGCCGGGCAAGCGCCCGCCATCCGCTCGATGGCTACTGGTCGCCGGTCTCGCGCACTGGGTCACGTCAAAGCCGCGCGTTCAGCTCCTTCAACTCGTCGCGCAGCTCGGCGGCGCGTTCGAACTGCAACTCCTCGGCGGCCGCGAGCATGTCTTCCTCGAGCGAGGCGATCTTGTCGTGCAGCTCATCTTCAGACAGCGCCGCGATCTCGGCCTGCTTCTTGGCCTGCGCGGCCTTTCTGGCGGGCAGCTTCGACCCTTGAGTGATGAAGTCGCTCATGTCGCCGACACGCTTTGCCACGGTGGACGGCGTGATGCCGTGCTCCTCGTTGTAGGCGACCTGGATCGCCCGGCGGCGATCGGTCTCTGCGATGCAGTTGCGCATCGCATCGGTCTCACGATCGGCGTACATCAGCACCATGCCCTTGGCGTTGCGCGCCGCGCGGCCGACGGTCTGCAGCAGCGCCGTTTCGCCGCGCAGGAAGCCCTCTTTGTCGGCGTCGAGAATGCCGATCAGCGAGACCTCAGGCAGGTCGAGCCCCTCGCGCAGTAGGTTGACGCCGACCAGCACATCGAACTCGCCGAGTCGTAGGTCGCGAATGATCTCGATTCGCTCGAGTGTGTCAACGTCGCTGTGCAGGTAGCGCACCTTGAAGCCAAGCTCGGTCAGGTACTCGGTGAGATCCTCGGCCTGCTTCTTGGTCAGCGTGGTCACGAGCACACGGTCGCCGTCGTCGACGCGCTTGCGGATCTCGTTCATCAGGTCGTCGACCTGGTTGCGAGTCGGGCGCACGACGATGCTGGGATCGACTACGCCGGTCGGGCGCACGATCTGCTCGGCGATCCGCGAACTGTGGTTGCGTTCGAACTCGCCGGGAGTGGCGCTGACAAACAGCACCTGGCCGACGTTCTCGAGGAACTCGTCGAAGGTCTGAGGCCGGTTGTCCATCGCACTTGGCAGACGGAAGCCATAGTCGACGAGCGTCTGTTTACGAGACTGGTCGCCGGCGTGCATGCCGCGGATCTGCGGCACCGTCTGGTGCGACTCGTCGATCATCGTGACGAAGTCTTCAGGGAAGTAATCGAGCAGGCAGTAGGGCCGCTCGCCCGGCTTGCGGCCGTCGAGGTGTCGCGAGTAGTTCTCGATTCCGCTGCAGAACCCCAGTTCGCGCATCATTTCCATGTCGTAGCGCGTGCGCTGCTTGATGCGCTGGGCTTCGAGCAACTTGTCGTTCTGCTCGAAGTACGCCAGCCGCTCGGTGAGCTCGGCGCCGATCGTGCCGAGCGCACGCTCGATCGTGTCGCGCGAGGTGGCGTAGTGAGTGGCGGGCCACAGCGAGACGTACTTGATCTCGCCAAAGTGCTCGCCGGTCAGCGGGTCGAAGCGCTCGATCTTCTCGATCTCGTCGCCGAACAGCTCGATCCGGTACGCGCTGTCGGCGTAGGCCGGATAGATCTCGACCGTGTCGCCGCGAACGCGGAAGCTGCCGCGCTCGAGCACCGTGTCGTTGCGGCGGTACGCTGACACTCGCGACGACGATCACGTCGCGCCGCGTGAACAGGGCGGCCGTGGCGGCGTGACGCAGGCGGTCGATCTCCTCGTTGACGGCGCTGTCCTTGTCGATGAACAGGTCCTTCGAGGGCACGTAGGCCTCGGGCTGGTAGTAGTCGTAGTAGCTGACGAAGTACTCGACGGCGTTGTCGGGGAAGAACTCGCGCAGTTCGTTGCAGAGCTGCGCGGCGAGTGTCTTGTTGTGCGCGATCAGCAGCGTCGGGCGCTGAAGCTGCTCGATCACGGTGGCCATGGTGAAGGTCTTTCCGGTGCCGGTGGCGCCGAGCAGGGTCTGAAAACGGTCGCCGGCGCTGAAGCCTTCGACGAGCGTGTCGCGCGCCTCTGGCTGGTCGGCGGTGGGCGTATACTCGCTGCTGAGTACGAACCGGCCTTCTGTAGTCGTCGCCATCGGTCGAGATTACGACGCCGGCAACACGCTCAGGCCAGACCCGGCTCACGCCGGAACATCAGGGGGGTTTCATCCGCATGGCCAAGCTCTTTCGGAATCGACGCCGAGACGCGATCGCCTTTCTGGCGGCCACTGCGCTAACGCTCGCACTGGCTCAATCGGCATTCGCCGACGACCTGCTCGGCCAGCTGCCGGCGCCGCCGGCCAACTCGGGCACAACGTGCACCACCGCCACGTCCTGCACCTTCTTCCAGGCGCAGAACGCGGGTTCGGTGCCCACATACATCGCACCGTACGACGGCATCGTCACCGGCTACGCGATCACCCAGGGCAGCAACATCGCCGGAGTGAACACGGTCCAGCTGCGCAGCTTCCGCCCGGCCGGCGGCTCGACGTGGCTGGTCGCCGGCCAGAGCCTGGCGCAACCGCTATTTGCCGGCTGTTGCGGCCCAATTTCGAACCACCTTCCGGCGCGCGTTCCCGTCAAGGCCGGGGACCACATCGGCATAACGGTCAACTTCGACGGAAACACCGCATGGGATTACGCATCGGGCAATGCCGGCGACGTCGTCGCTCAGGTATCGGGTGTGGCGCCCTCGCTCGGCGACACGATCGTTCCGCTGAACCTGATCGCCACCGCGAGCCGGCTCATCAACGTCCAGTTCATGATCGAGCCCGACGCCGACGGAGACGGATTCGGCGACGACTCTCAGGACCTTTGCCCTGGCGACCCGACCCACGGCGACACGGCATGCAGCGGATACGTGCTTGGCAGCAACTTCCAGCACCCGACCGTCTGGGGCGGCTCCGCCGGCTGCGGCGCCCCACCGTGTGTTGCCTTCAATACTGCGCTAAGCGGCGCCTCGACCGCCGCGCCGCTTCCCGGCGTCATCGTGCGCTGGCGTGTTCGATCGGACTACGGAAACGCCGACTTGCGCCTCCACGTCCTACACCCCGACTCACCATCGAGCTGGAGCGTTGGCGCGATCAGTGATGTGGTCGGCCAGACGTCCGATCCAAACGGGCCCGCGACGATTCGCTCCGACGCGCGAATCCCGATTCGCGCCGGCGACTACATCGGCATCGCCTCATCGACCGGCGGCTTCCACGCCTACTGGTTCGCCGCCGGCGCCGGTGACGAGGGCTTCGCGTTTCTGCCGCCGACGGTCGGCGCGTCAGCCTCGCCGATCGTCGCCGCCAATTCGAACATCGAGATCCTCTACAACGCCGATGTCGAACCCGATGCCGACGCCGACGGCTACGGCGACCTGACCCAAGATCAATGCCCGACCGAGGCCGAGTTCCAAAGCGATTGCCCGAAGCCCGCGATCACGAACTTCAAGAGCAAGCGCAAGAAGTTCCGCGTCAATCCAAGGGGCGATGTGATCCGTGCGTCGTCGTCGAAGGGAACGACGTTCAGCTTCGATCTCTCCAAGGCATCGACGGTGCAGTACGTCGTCAGCCTCAAGCAGAAGGGCAAGCGCAAGGGTCGCCGCTGCGTAAAACGCACGGCGAAGAACCGCCGCGCGAAGAACTGCACGTATTTCAAGGTCGTCCACTTCTTCCGGCAGACGCTCACGGCCGGCAAGCCATCGTTCGTCTACTCGGGGCGCTACGCCGACTCACCTGCGCGTCACTGGCGCTCTGCGTGCCACCGGCCGCGGCATTTCAGCTCGGTGAGATCGCCCCCAGCGGCACGACCGGCAGCGGTAACGCCGTCAGCTTCCTTCAGTATTCGAGCGCCGGCCAACCGTCTTACACGGTGCCGGCGATCGGCACGATCACGCAGTTCTTCGTTCGCAGCGGCAACAACCACCAGCCGGGCGATTTCGCGCGGCTGCTCGTGCTGCGGCCGGCCGGCCCCGGCGCCTACACGGTCGTTGCGGCGAGCGACCCGGCGATGCTCAGCGGTCAACCACTCGCCTCGCGGCTCGGCTTTCCCGTGACAATCGCCGTTCAGCCAGGCGATGTGATCGGCGGGCAGTACGTCTCGAACGGGGGCGGTGACAGTCCGCTCATGTTCACGACGGCCAGCGCCGGCGATGTGATTCACCAGATCTCCACCTATCCGTTCTCGGCCGGAGACACCGTCGCGGCCTACGACGCCGGCCCCAATCAGCGGCTGAACATGGAGGTCGACTTCCAGTACGCCGACGTCTTCGCGCCCGAGATCTCATCGTTCAAGGCGCTCTACAAGAGCTTCCGCGTGAAGCCGAAGGGCGCTGTGATCAGCAAGCGCGCTCACCCGGGCACGACCGTCAGCCTCAACCTCTCCGAGCCGGCCGATGTCACGTTCACCGTCGAAAAGGGCTTCGCCGGCAAGCGAGTAGGCGGCTCATGCGTTCGGCCTACTAAACGGAATGCACGCGCACGCGGCTGCACTCGCTGGATCTTCGTACACCAGTTCAAGCGATCGCTGTCGACCGGTCCGAATGCGTTCTACTACTCGGCCCGCTACATCAGCCCGAACAACGGCAAGATCGGCACGCTGCGCCCGGGGCCGTTCCGGATGCGTGCCGACGCCGTCGACGGCGTCGGAAACGCAGGCTCGGCCACGCCGCTGCGCTTCAAAATCCGCAGCTAGCAGTCGCTCACAGGGCCAGCTCGCGCGCGTATTCCGAGCGATACTGCTCGCGCGCCGCGAGCACCGATTTGACGTACTCACGCGTTTCAGCGAAGGGGATCTCGTCGGGATCGCGGATCTTTCCGCCATCCTTACCGCTCTCGGCGAGCCACTCGTTGACGCGCCCCTCCCCCGCGTTGTAGGCCGCCAGCGCGGTGAGCTCGTCGTCGTCGTAGGTCTGAAGCAGGTACTTCAGGTACCACGAGCCGTACGCGATGTTGATCTGAGGCGTCGCCAGATCGCCGGTCTCGAATTCGGTTCCGCCGCTCTTGTGAGCGATGTACTTGGCCGTCGACGGCAGGATCTGCATCAGACCCTGCGCACCGGCCTCGGACTCTCGCGGGCGAAAGCGCGACTCCTGGTAGATCACGGCGGCGATCAGCGTCGGATCGAGATCCTTGTCGCGCGCCTGCTGGCGGATGATGTCGTCATGGCGCAGCGGCAATGCCAGCTCGCGGTAGCCCTTCTCGAACAGGCCAGACGCGAGGTAGCCGATCGCGGCGACGCACGCCAGGCCGATCAAGAACGCGGCGGTGCGTCGTTTGACGGTCGTCCGTGGACGCCGCCGGGAAACTGCCGAGGCGCGATTTGCCATCGCGCTTGATTCTGGCAATCCCGGCGGCGTGTGCCGCCGCTACTAAGCCTGCGGCGGCTGAATCACGAACTTGCGGACGATGACGTCGGTCTGGTTTCCGCTTCCGACCATCAGCGCAATCTCGATCTCACCCTCCGGCGCGAACTCGACGACACAGGCGTCGGGCGCTCCGTCGCCGTCGAGATCGGCGACGCCAAGAATCGGCGTCTTCTTGACGGGATCCCATCCGCGCACCACGCACCTGGCGGTCTGCGCGGCCTTGCCGTCGGGATCGTTGCGAACGGAGAACGGGATCGCGAAGCGTGACTCACGATCGGGCTTGTCGGCGTAAACATCGCCGTCGGCGTCGGCGTCACCCGGGTCGGTCAGATTGATCGCCGGCCCAGTGGCGTCGACCGTGAAGGTGACGCGGTTCAGAACCACGTTGCCGGCATGGTCGCGGACCGTGCCGGTGACCTTCACCGGGCCGGACTGCGCTCCTTCGACCATGCAGCGGAACTTGCCGTGATGCTCCTTGGCGATCTTCGGCGTGATCTTCGGCAGGCCGATGCTGGTGATGTATTCGGCCGAACACGTCGGACTCTCCGGGTCGATACCACTGAGCGCGTCGGAGGCTTCGAACGCGACCTCGAACGACGATGAGCGAATCGGGTCGTCAGCCACTCCGTCGCCGTCGCTGTCGGTGTCGCCCTTGGAGCTGGTCACGAGCTGCGGCGGCGAGGAGTCCACGATCCAGGTGCGCTTTGACGGCGCTTGCGGACCCGTGTTGCCAAACCGGTCGTAGCCAACGATCACGAGCGCGACGGGACCTTCGGGAGCGTTGGTCACGTGACAGGAGTCGATCGAGCCGTCGCCATCGCTGTCAACGAGGCCAGACACCGCCGCGGATACGACGCCGCCGCCGGGAACTAGCTTGCACGACGAGCGGTTGGGGTCGACGCCCGATCCACTGCCGTCGTCGAACGACAGCGGTACGTCGAACTCCGCAGTGCGATACGGATCGTCGGCGACACCGTCACCGTCGGAGTCGGCGTCCGCCGGACCGGTGAACGTGACCACGGGGCCGGTGGCATCGACCGTGAAACCGCGCTTGAGCACCGTCACGTGCCCAGAGGTGTCGGCGACCTTGACGACTACGAAGAGATCGCCGTCCGCGGCGTCCTCGACCTGGCAGGCCACTCCGCCCGTGCTGTCCTTGATTACTTTGATCTTGCCCTTCACGGCCTTGCCCGCGGGACCCTCTAGGCCACATGAAATGCCGTTCTCGGCGATGCCGCTGCCCTCTTCGTAGGTGTCGAAGAAGAGCTCGAAGCTCGGCGGCCGGAGCCGGTCGTCGGCGAAGCCGTCACCGTCGGAGTCGGCGTCGCGCGGGTCGATCGTCAAGAGCACCGGCGGCGCTTTGTCGATCAGCACGGTCGCGGGCTGGTCGTCCTGGTTGCCGGCGCGGTCGGTTGCATAGACGCGGTACTCGACATCCACGCCCGTGGTCAGCTCGCGGCAATCGACAACCATCTCGGCCGTCTGCACCTGCAGCGAGCCGTCGAGCGACACGGTCTGTCGCGGACCGCGATTGAAGGAGATCTCGACACCGGCGATGTCGGCGGTGCTGTCGGAGAGCGTGAACTTGACCGGCACGACGCCGGTTGCTGCCGGATCGTCGCCCGCCGGACAGGCAATCCAATCACCATCGGCCGGCGAGAGAATTGAGATCGCCGGCGGCGTGGTGTCGACCGTCACGCCCACGGAGCGCGACGCACGGTTGCCGGCTGCGTCGGAGATGCTGAAAGTGACGTCATAATCGCCCTCTGGCAGGCCCTCGAACGAGCAGGTGACGTCGCCTGCGGCACCGGTCTCGATCTTGCCGGTCGAGACCGTGCCCGTCGACCGTGTCGTGACGACGCACGTACCAGAGCCGTAGCCGCGCGAGCGCGCGACCGGGTCGGCAAAGCTGGCGTCGGCCACCAGGTAGGTGATGTCGAAGAACGCCGGGCGGAAGCGACGATCGGCGAAGCCGTCGCCGTCGGAGTCGTCATCCAGTGGGTCGACCGGCGTGATCGACGGCGGGGTTGTGTCGAGGACGACGTCGAACCACGCGTTGGAGTGGTGGCCCAACACGTCGGTGACGACGATCTCGAACCTCTCCCCGTCCTCGTCGAAGCCGGCGACCCGGCAACGGAAGCCCGGAAGGCCGTCGCCGTCGAGGTCACCGGTCGACGCACAGGTCTCGTCGATGCAGCGCGCCGCACCGGCAGCCGCACCGGCCCCGGTGGCAACGCCACAACGAGGGATTCCGAGATGCGGCTCGTCGACCTCGAAGTCGATGTCGAAGAAGCTGTCGGCGGTGAAGTGCACGCCCTGTTCGTCGATGGCGATCGATGGCGGAGTGGTGTCGACGGTCATCGAGTGCTTGAGCACCGTGACGTGGCCGCCGGCGTCAGTGACCATCAGCTCGACCTCGTAGTCGCCGTCGGCAACACCGGTGAAGGAGCACTCGCCGTTGAGCGCGCGGCCGGCGTCGGCCTTGGTGAGCTTCGCGCTGCCCTTGATCGTGCCGTCCCAGCCCTTGCGCGTGCAGCTGGCCGAAAGCGGACCATCGACGTCGAGGCTGTTGTCGTCGGTCGTGAACAGCAGGTCGAAGTCGGGGTCGCCGGTTATGTGGACGCCCGACTCGTCGATCGCGATGCTTGGCGGGTCGGCGTCGAGGTAGACGTCGATGACCCGGCTGCTCGTGTTGCCGGCGGCGTCGCCGACCTCGAGCGTGATCTTGTTGACGGTGGGCAGCACGCGTAGCGATCCACCCGCGCCGCCGCCGCCACCGCCGCCACAACTTGTGGTCATGCGTGAGATCGGTTCGAACTCGCCGTCGCCGTCGAGATCGGCCTCGTGCAGGATCGAGCAGGAGTAGTCAGTCAGGTCGACTGCGTCGGACTTGCCGTCGATCGTCACACCGAGATCGGCCCAGAGGTCGAAGTCGGGATCGCCGGTGATGTGCACACCTGACTCGTCGATGGCGATCGATGGCGGAGTGGTGTCGACGGTCATCGAGTGCTTGAGCACCGTGACGTGGCCGCCGGCGTCAATGACCATCAGCTCGACCTCGTAGTCGCCGTCGGCAACACCGGTGAAGGAGCACTCGCCGTTGAGCGCGCGGCCGGCGTCGGCCTTGGAGATCTTGGTTGTGCCCTTGATCGTGCCGTCCCAGCCCTTGCGTGCGCAGCTGGCCGAGAGCGGGCCATCGACGTCAAGACTGTTGTCGTCGATCGTAAACAGCAGGTCGAAGTCGGGATCGCCGGTGATGTGGACACCCGGCTCGTCGATCGCGATGCTTGGCGGGTCGGTGTCGAGGTACACGTCGATGACGCGGCTGCTCGTGTTGCCGGCGGCGTCGCTGACGTCGACCGTGATCTTGTTGACGGTGGGCAACACGCGTAGCGATCCACCCGCGCCGCCGCCGCCACCGCCGCCACCGCCGCCACAACTTGTGGTCATGCGTGAGATGGGTTCGAACTCGCCGTCGCCGTCGAGATCGGCCTCGTGCAGGATCGCGCAGGAGTAGTCAGTCAGGTCGACTGCGTCGGACTTGCCGTCGATCGTCACACCGAGATCGGCCCAGAGGTCGAAGTCGGGATCGCCGGTGATGTGCA
>JACRKX010000023.1 GCA_016219715.1 Actinomycetota bacterium
GCGGCCGTCGACGCGTTGGCCTCCGCGACAGAGCGCATCTTTGCCGACCGCGAGTCACTGGAGTTCGTATTGCTGATCGAGCCGGGACGGCTCGAACTCCGTGTCGAGTCGCTCGGCGACGGTCAGGTCGATCGTCTGCTGGAGGCAACGCGCCTGCCGGGGATCGGCGACGTTCTCGAACGTGTCGCCGAGTCGGTTTCGACGCACTCGCTCGACGACGGTTCGGCACTCACAATCGCGTTCGTCTGACGCGATGGCGGCGAAGCTGCGAAGCGAGCCGTATCGGTTGTGGACCGTCGTGTGCATCGTGCTGCTCGCGGCGAGTTCCGCGCTCACGATCCTGCTCAACCCCGAGGTCCGCCTGATCAGTTCGCTGGTGCTGCCTCCGCTGATCGCGAGCATCACGACGACACCGCGCCGCACGGCGTTTGTGATCGCGCTGTCGCTCTCGGCATTGACTGCGATCGCGGTGTTCGCCTTGCCCGGATTCTGGACGACCGACAGCCTCTCGCAAGTGACGGTGATCGTCTTTGGCTGCGTCCTTGCCTTGTGGATCTCGATCCTCGTTGAACGCGACCTGCGCACCCGGCGCCGGCTTGCGTTGATCAACGGCGCCCGCCAAGAGCTCGACGCCGCCGACGGCATGGAGGACGATCTGATCAGCTTCGCGCGCGCCGCGTCGATCGACTTCGCGCAGTGGGTTCTGGTCGACATCCGCGTCGGCGGCGATGAGGCGAGCAGGGTGATCACACCTTCCGGCACCACGGCGGAACCAACGGCCACAACGCCGCGCGCGACCGTTTCCGCGACGGCCGTGGCCTACTCGGAGCGCGCGCAGCGAGAGGGTCCTCTGCACATTCCCAACGCCGACGTTGCATTACGTGATGCGTTGTTCGACAACCACGCTTCGACCCGTGGCGAAGCGATTGACGTTCTGATCCTTCCTGTCACCGCCGGTGAATTGAGCGCCACCTACTTCCTCGTCTGCGTGAACCCGCACCCGCCGTGGGGTGAGGCCGAGCTCGCGCAGACCGCCTCGCTGGCGAGAGCCGCCGCGCTCGCCGCCCGAAACGACCAGCTGATCGACCAGCTGATCTTTGCCGAGGCAGAATTGCGAGCGTCGCACGATCAGGTCGGCGCGATCATCGACGGCATTGCCGATGGCGTGGCTGCGCAGAGCGCCGATGGCGTGATGACCTACGTCAACGACGCCGCAGCGGAGATGTTCGGTTTCGATTCGGCCGGCGAGCTGGTCGGCCTGTCGTTCACGGAGGTTGCCGATCGGATGGAGCTGCGTGATGAGGACGGCAATCCATTTGACCCGGCCGACCTTCCGAGCAGGCGTGCCTTGAACGGCGAAAAGAACCCCGAAGCGATGCTGCGCTACGTCGTAAAGAGCACCGGCCGTGAATGGTGGGCGCTCGTCAAAGCGCGTGCGATCTACGACGAGCACGGTGAGCCGCTGATGGCGATCTCGGTGATCGAGGATCAGACCGATCGTCGCAGCCGTGAGCTGGCCGTGCGCTTCCTGGCCGACGTGTCGAGCGTGCTCAACGTTCCCGGCCCGCCGGTGGACACCGCGGTCCGACTCGCGGCCGCCTGCGTTCCAGATATCGCTGACTGGAGCGCAGTCGATCTGGCCGGACCGGACGGAGAATTGTCTCGCGTGGCCGATCACTCCGGAGTGATCGAGCGAAAGTCCGGCGAGGTGCAGGAGCGCGTCTTTCTCACCGGCGTGCCGGAGTTGATCGACGCCGAGGATCTTGCTCGTGCACCGGAGGCGGTCGGTGTAGGGGCGACCGGAGCTCCGCTGCGAGCCGCGATCGTCGTTCCGCTCTCGGCGCGCGGCAGGCCGATCGGCACGATCTCACTCGCCCTGACCCGATCGGGCACGCGGTACACCGAGTACGACCTCGAGACGGCGATCGAGCTCGGTCGCCGGGCGGGGACCACGCTTGACGCCGCGTTCGACCTCCGGCGTCGCGAGCAGATGCTTGAGACGCTGCAGAAGAGCCTGCTTCCAACGAAGTTGCCGGCGCTGCCGGGCCTCGACGTGGCGGCTCGATTCAGGCCGGCTCAGACCGACCTCGATGTGAGCGGCGACTTCTACGACACCTTCGCGATGGGTGACGGTTCCTTCGCTTTCGTGATCGGCGACGTCTGCGGCAAGGGGCCCGAAGCCGCCGCTATCACCGCTCTTGCCCGCTACACGATTCGCGCCGAGGCGATGCGCCAGAGCGATCCCGCAGAACTCCTGCGCACGCTCAACGACGCGATGATCGCTCAAACAAGCGCCGATCAGTTCTGCACGGTCGCCGTGGCATGCGTTAGCCACCGACCGGACGGTTCGCGGTGCCTGGAAGTCGTGTCGGCCGGCCATCCGTTGCCGATCTTGATCCGCGAGTCAGGCGCGATCGAGCCGATCGGTCGGTCGGGCACGTTGGTTGGAGTGGTCGACGAGCCGGTGATACCGGCGAGCTCCGTCCCGTTCCGCGGCGGTGACTCACTGGTGCTCTACACCGACGGGCTATCGGCTGGCATCACGACCGACGACGTCGGCTACGTCAAGGGCATGCTCGCCGGACTCAGCGCCGGTACCGCCGAGGAGCTGGCCGCCGGCGTCGACGCCGAAGCGCAGTCACGGCGGCAGTCCCCAAGCCGGGACGACGTCGCGATCCTCGTGGTGCGCGCTTTGTAGCCCAGCGGCTGGATCAGTCGAGCCGCGTCACGACGTTGATGTGCTCGTCCATCCGAGTCAACTCGAGCACGCGCCGGGCAGGCGATTCGCCGGTCACGACCGCCAACTCGCTGCCGCCCTCTTGGGCAGACCGGTGGGCGGCAATCAGCAGGCGCAGACCGGTGGAGTCCATGAATCCGACGCCCGATAGGTCGATCGTCACGCGGCTCCCCGCGGCGAAGTCAACCTCGTCGAGGGCGCGCTTCAGGGCATCGGCGGTGCCAATGTCCAGCTCGCCGCTGCAGAGCAGGCACGTTCCATCGTCCGAGGTCTCCACATTCACGCTAAATGGGGTGTGGGCGTCGGGTGTCGCAGACATGTCGCCAACTTACCAGCGAGAGGTTTGCCGGGTAGCGGTTACGGGTAATTCGCGCACATGCCCGTCGCGTCGACGCTTTCGGTGATCTTCACGGCGATAGGACTGCTGCTGGTCGCGTACGCCGTGTTTCTCTTTGCTTCGGCAATGGTCGCCCGCGCGCGGCGCCGCGACGACCGCGCCGCACGCGTCGTCAGTCGTGGCCGGACGCCAGGCGGCAACCCAGGCAGTCCGGATCGTTCCGACACCAGGCGCTGACTCGAACACGGCCGACGACCGCCGCGCGATGGCCCACAAGCTGATGCCCGGCAGCCAGCTCGTGATCTTCCCGGAACGGCCCACCTGGGGCGGCGGCGTCACTTCCTCGGAAGTCCTTCGAGGTAGTCGGCGATTTTGAATGCGTAGACGTCGCCACCCGACTTGTCGCCGCCGCCGACCTTGTTCTGCGGCGGGTCGGGACCGTCGACCTCGCCGCTGAACTGCTTGTCGGACTTCAGATCGACGATCGTCAGCCCGGCGACGGACTGCTTCGCCTTCGCACCGTCGCCGTACTCGCCGACGACCTCCTCGCGGTAGTCGATCAGGACCACCGTCTCGACTTCCTTCGGGGCGCGGGCCTGTAGCGCTGGGATCAGCTCGTTGTAGACGTCGCGGTCGATTTCGTCCGCGTCGACATCAATCGTGACCAGCCGTCCGCGGATGTGACCGCCGCCGGTGCTCGGCTTGCCTTTGGCAGCGGCGAACTGAGCCGTCTTCGGCTCGAGTTCGGCGAGCGCCGCGCTCTCCTGCTTGGACTCGCCGCAACCGGCCAGCAGAGCACTCGCCACGATCACCAGCGTCGCCGCGACGATGCCAGGGCCGCGCGCGATGGTCCGGAAGGTGGCCACGCATCCAATCTACATCCTCATCCACCGCCGGGTCGATCTACAGTCGCGAGACGACCCAGGCTTGTGGAATACTCCGCCTCATGTCCAACGAAGCGATACGACTGGTTGCCGTCGACGAGCTCGGCGACAGCCAGGTAACCGTGATCGAAGACACACCGCACGGCACGCTCGCCGTCGGCGTCAGCGAGGGCGAGCCGTTCGCCGTCTCCAACACCTGCCGTCACTTGTTCGCGTCGCTCGGCAAGGGCTGTGTTACGGAGGGCGGCGGCCTCGAATGCCCCAAGCACAAGGCGCTTTACGACGTCAAGACCGGCCGCATGCTGCGCGGTCCCCAGGGCGCCTTCAAGCCGATCGCCGGCCCGGTCAAAGCCACGCTCGGCTCGCGCAGGCTGAAGACCTACGACGTCGAGCTGCGCGACGGCGCGATCTGGCTGACCTGACGGTCGCGGCGTAAACGCCTCCGCCCGGCGCTCTAGCGTCTGCGGTGCCGATGCGAACGCCAAAACGAGAGTCCCAGCTGCGCCATCGCTCGGGAGAGGCCGACGTCGAGCTCTCGGCGTCGTTCATCGAGCTGTTCTTCGATCTCGTCTTCGTCTTCGCCGTCACCCAGCTTTCGCACCACTTACTCGTGCATCTCGACTGGAGCGGGGCGTTTCAGACACTCTTCATGCTGATGGTCGTCTGGTGGGCGTGGATCTACACGACCTGGACGACCAACTGGATGGACCCCGATCTGCCGCGCGTGCGCCTGATGCTGATGGTGGCCGGACTCTGCGCGCTCATGATGGCGATCGGTATCCCGGAGGCATTCGGCGAGCGGGCCCTGCTGTTCGCCGGCGCCTACGTGGCGTTGCAGCTGCTGGTCAACGGTTTCAAGCTGGTTGCCACGCCGGAAGGCCACCACTTCCAGACGATCTTTGCGCGCATATTCATCTGGTACGTGTGGGTCAGCGCCCTGTGGATCGCGGGGGCCCTGGCCGGCGGCGACGCGCTCTACGTGATCTGGGGTCTCGCGCTGGTCGCCGACTATGCCGGCCCGTACTACCGCTACTGGAATCCATGGCACGGCACGGCCGAGACCTCCGACTGGCACATCACGCCCTCGCACTTCGTCGAGCGCTTCCAGCTGTTCGTGATCATCGCGCTCGGCGAGTCAGTGGTGGTTACCGGTGCGGCCGTGAGTCAAGCGTTTTCCACCACGACGGTACTGGCGCTGGTAACGGCATTCGTTTTCGCGGCCTCGCTCTGGTGGCTCTACTTCGACGAGGTCGCGGTCTACGCGCTCGACCGCATGAACAGCTCCAGCGACCCCGGCCGGCTCGGGCGCGACGCCTACACCTACGGACACATCCCGATCGTCGCCGGCATCATCGTCAGTGCGGTTGGCGACGCGCTCGTGATCAGGGACGCGTCTGGATCGCTTTCCACGGCGGAACTCATGGTCGTCTTCGGCGGACCGATTCTCTATCTCGCCGGACATGCCGTGTTTCGCTGGTCGATGGTTCGCACAGTCAGCGTCCGGCGTGTCGTTGCGATGGTCGTGCTGGCGGCCTCGGCCGTGGTGTCGGGCGCCGCCGACCTGCGCGCCGATACCGCCGCCGGGATTGCGACTGCGGTGCTCGTCGCGCTGGCGATCTGGGAGTACCGGCGTAGCTCTCCGCGCCGCGCCGCCGCAGATCCCCAGATTTCGGTTTCGACGCGCTAGACTTCGCGCATCCTCGCGCCGATTGGCGGGGGATTTTTCTTTGCCCGCCCGCACGTCTCGGTAACCAGTAAAGGCAATCCGGCGGACGCGCGCGACGCGGGGCAACCCTGACTGCAGTACACCTAGAGATATGGCACGCGGAGACGTAAGAATCGCTGTGACGCTCGCCTGCGAAGAGTGCAAGCGCCACAACTACCAAACGAATAAATCGAAGCGGAACAATCCGGACCGCATCGAGATGAAGAAATACTGCCGCTGGTGCGGAAACCACACTCCTCACAAGGAGACGAGGTAACCCGCAATGGCGCGCAATCGCCAGAAAGCGAAGCAGCGCAAGGCTCGTCGCGAGCAGGCCGGACCCCGTCCGGCCGGTCAGCCCGCGCCGTCGCGCGGCGACGAGGCCACCGATGCCGGTGTCGCCCCGCCGCAAGACGCTGGCTTCGCCAATGCCGACGCTGTCGAGGTAAAGGACGAGCTCCAGCAGGAGCGCAAGGCCGCCAAGCAGAAAGCCAAAGCGGCGACGGCCAAGAACGGGCCCGCCAAAGCCGCTGCCGCCAAGGGCAAGGCTGAGCCCAAGCAGCGCGGTCGTTTCATATCCTTTCTCCGTTCGTCCTGGGCCGAGCTTCGTCGCGTCCAGTGGCCGGACCGCAAGCAGATCACCACGATGACCACCATCGTCATCGGCTTCGTGATCATCGCGGGTGTTTACCTCGGAGTGATCGACTGGGCCGCCAACGAGCTGGTCAACCTGATCATCTGATCATTCCCCCAAGCAAGGTTTCTTAGATGTTTTCCTGGTACGCAATCAACACATACTCCGGTCACGAGAACAAGGTCAAGCAGAATCTCGAACACCGCATCGTCTCGATGAATCAGAAGACGGCGATTCGCCGCATCGTGATCCCCACCGAGACGGTCACCGAGATGAAGGACAACCAGAAGGTCGAAAAGGAAGTCCGCACCATGCCGGGCTACCTGCTCGTCAACATGGAGCTCAACGAAGACTCGTGGGGCGTTGTCAAGGGCACGCCCGGCGTGACCGGCTTCGTCGGCTCGCAGACCGACCCGGTGCCGCTCGCGCAGAGCGAGATCGATCGTCTGCTGGCCAACGCCAACGTTCAGGCCGCGGCATCCGGCACGCCCGCGGGCGGCGGTGGCGCCGCGGCGCGCCAGGCAGCTCCCGCGCCTGCGCAGTTCAGCATCGGCGAGACGGTCAAGGTCGTCAGCGGCCCGCTGTCAGATTTCTCGGGCGAGATCGCCGAGATCAACGAAGACGCGCACAAGCTCAAGGTGCTCGTCTCGATCTTCGGTCGTGAGACTCCCGTCGAGGTCGGCTACGACCAGGTCAAGAAGGTTTCGTAGGGCAGTAGCCCTCGATCAAGGTTCCAAGCAGGTTTAGAGAGGCACAAGGCAATGGCCAAGAAGGTAATGACACTGATCAAGCTGCAGGTTCCCGGCGGGCAGGCCAACCCGGCTCCGCCGGTCGGTCCCGCGCTCGGTCAGCACGGCGTCAACATCATGGACTTCTGCAAGGCTTTCAACGCCCAGACGCAGCAGGACAACGGCACGATCATCCCCGTCGAGATCACCGTCTACGAGGACCGTTCGTTCACGTTCATCACGAAGACGCCGCCTGCCGCAGTGCTGATCAAGCAGGCGATCAAGTTGCAGAAGGGATCGGGCGTGCCGCACCTCGAGAAGGTCGGCAAGATCACCGAGGCCCAGCTGCGTGAGATCGCCGAGAAGAAGATGCAGGATCTGAACGCGAACGACGTCGACGCGGCGATCAAGATCATCGCCGGCACCGCTCGTTCGATGGGAGTGGAGGTCGTCTGATGGCGCACGGCAAGACTTACAACGAGGCTTATTCAAAGATCGACCGCGAACGCGAGTACGACCCGCGCAAGGCGATCGAGCTGGTCAAGGCGGGGCAGCGCGCCAAGTTCACGGAGAGCGTTGAGGTTCACATCCGTACGGGTCTGAATGTGCGCCACGCCGATGAGCAGCTGCGCGGCACGATCACCTTCCCAGCCGGCCTGGGCAAGGAGATGAAGGTCGCAGTATTCGCGAAGGGCGACGCCGCGGCCGATGCCGAGGCCGCCGGCGCCGACTACGTGGGCGCCGAAGATCTCGCCAAGCAGATGGAAGAGGGTCTCTCAGACTTCGACGTCGTAATCGCCACGCCGGACATGATGCCTGTGGTCGGTGGCCTGGGCCGCGTGCTCGGCCCGATGGGCAAGATGCCGAATCCCAAGGTCGGCACCGTCACTCCCGACGTCGCCAAGGCGATCACCGAGGCCAAGGCCGGCAAGGTCGAGTACCGCACGGACCGCCAGGGCATCGTGCACATGACGATCGGCAAGACCGACTTCGAGGCCCAGGCGCTGCTCGAGAACTACGCCGCACTGATCGACGAGATCGTCCGCGCCAAGCCCAACTCAGCCAAGGGCAAGTACCTGCGCACGATCACAATGACCAGCACGATGGGCCCGGGCGTGCGCGTCGACACTTCCAAGACGCGCGACATTCTCGAAGAGGCCGTCGCGGCGTAAGCCGCGGGCGGCCGACCCGGGCGGCCGACCAGGCAACACAGCGAGGCCGTCGCGGCGTAAGCCGCGGGCGGCCGACCAGGTAACGCAGCGAGGCCGTCGCGGCGTAAGCCGCGGGTGCTCGCCCGCGACCCGTCGTCTGGGTTTGGCGGGCGATCGCGTACTGATAAGGCGGTATCCATGGGGCTGGACATCGATTGGCTGTCCAGCCAAATAGCTGTTTTTTCGCGGTTACCGGCGGGTCGTGTTAATTCCGTCACCTAACTGCTCGATTGAGCAGTCATGTTTCGCCGCGTTCGCGTTCGTGCGCTTCTCATAGCTGTCTCCGCCATCGTTTCGATTTGCGCTCTGGTTCCCGCCGGGGCCTCGGCTGTGCAGCCGAGCATCACTGCCGGCGATGGCCAAACCTGCGCCGTCTTCTCGAGCGGCACCGTGAAGTGCTGGGGCTGGAACTACTACGGCCAGCTTGGCAACACCACCAACAACGGCACGAACTGGGCGAATGCCACACCGGCGACAGTGCCTCTGGCGTCGCCGGCGGCACAGGTTACGTCGGGTTACGGCCACGTCTGTGCGCGCCTGCAGGACGGTTCGGTCCAGTGTCTGGGATCGAACAACCGCGGGCAGCTCGGTAAGTCGACCAACGCGGGTACGAACAACGCGAACCCGACCCCGAACACTGTTTCACTGGGCCAGTCGGCCACGCAGGTGGCTGCCGGTTACGAGCACACGTGTGCGCTGTTGCAGGATGGCTCTGTCGTCTGCTGGGGCAGCAATCAGTACGGTGCGCTCGGCAACTCGACCAACAGCGGCACGACGAACTCGAACACGTCTCCGCTGAGCGTTTCGCTCGGTCAGGCCGCTACCCACATTGCCGCCGGTTACTACCACACGTGTGCCGTACTCGCCGACGGCTCGATGAAGTGCTGGGGGCGCAACAACTCCGGTCAGCTCGGCAACACCACCAACAGCGGAACCAGCACCGCGAATCCGACCCCGCTGGCGGTCACCTCGCCCGGTCAGACCGCAACGCTCGTCAACGCGGGAACGTTCAGCACCTGTGCGCTGCTGCTCGATTCGACCATCTCGTGCTGGGGCAGTAACCAGTACGGGCAGTTTGGCGGAACGCCCACGGCTGCCGCACGGCCGACGCCAACGGCGGTCGCGCTAAGCGCGACGGTCAGCGACCCCGGCACCGGATGGCTGCACGGCTGTCACGTCTTGACGACGGGCTCGCTGGAGTGCATGGGGCAGAACTACTACGGACAGCTTGGCAACAGCACCAATCTCTCGACGATCAACTCCAACACGACCCCGACAGCGGTCTCGCTGGGTCAGAATGCCGTTGACGTGGCTGTGGGCGAGCAGTTCACCTGCGTGTTGCTGGCCGACTCCTCGGTCAAGTGCATGGGTCACAACTACTACGGACAGCTTGGAACGACCACCAACCAGAACACACACAACCCCAACCCGACGCCGACCACGGTCAGCGGTCTAGATCTCGACGACGCGCCCGGCCTGTCAGTTTCCGCACCAGCGGCGAGCGGCACAGTGGCGGCGAGCTTCAATGCGGCTTTCAGCGCAAGCGGAGCGACCAGCGTCAGCTGCCAGCTCGATTCCGGGGCTGTAGACGCCTCCTGTTCGTCACCCAAGTCCTACAGCGGTGTGGCGAGCGGAGCGCACACCCTGACCGTGATCGCCACCAACGCGAGCGGTTCGACCACGGTCGTTCGCAGCTTCACAGTCGACGCTGACCCGCCGGGCCTCTCGATCTCCACACCAGTCGACGCCGCGGTCGTCGGTCCGAGCACGTCAGTCGGTTTTACGACCTCCGGCGCGGCCACAGTCAGCTGTCAGCTCGACTCCGGCACGGCCGATTCGTCGTGCGTGTCGCCCAAGTCGTACTCCGGCCTCTCAGACGGAGCCCACAGCGTGACGATCGTCGCCACCGATGCAGTCGGCAACTCGGTCACCGTCGTTCGCAACTTCACGGTCGATGCCACGGCGCCGGATCTTTCGATCTCCACACCAGTCGACGCCGCGGTCGTCGGTCCGAGCACGTCGGTCGGTTTTACGACCTCCGGCGCGGCCACAGTCAGCTGTCAGCTCGACTCCGGCACGGCCGATTCGTCGTGCGTGTCGCCCAAGTCGTACTCCGGCCTTTCAGACGGAGCCCACAGCGTGACGATCGTCGCCACCGATACAGTCGGCAACTCAATCACCGTCGTTCGCAACTTCACGGTCGATGCCACGGCGCCGGCGCCGCCGACACTGCTGGCAGGCCCGGAGGGCAACGTCAGCTCTCTGACTAGTGCCGAGTTCGCCTTCACCGGTGAGCCGTCCGCCAGCTTTGAGTGTGCGTTTGACGGTGCGTCCTGGATGCCCTGCGTGTCTCCGGTCAATTACGCCATCAGCGGCGCTGGCAGCCACACATTCGAGGTGCGCCAGACCGATGTGATGGGCAATACCGGCGCAGCGGCGACTCGTTCGTTCACGCTGACGGCCCCCGTGCCCGATCCGAGCGGGCCCACCGGGCCGCCCGATGACGGCGATTCGGAAACGGATCCGCCAGGCGAGCCTGAAGCGCCAGGCCGGGCGGAACTGATCGTCGGCGGAACGAATCCGAGCGACGGGTCAGTGGTCGCGACCGTCGAGGGTGACGCTGTAACCGTCGGTTGCAGGCTCGACGCCGGTTCGTTGCGCCGCTGCGACGTGTCCGTTCGGCTACGCCACCGCACTAGCGGTTCGAGCGCGGCGGCGGCCGGTGTGCTGATCGGCACGGGAAGCGCCGAGCACGTAGGCCCGGGCCAGCGGGATGTCGCCGTTCGGATTCAGATCAAGCGCGCCGTAGCCAGGCGTCTGGCTCGCCGCGCGGCCGGGATTCCGGTCCTGGTTGAGATGGTCGCCACGCCGTTCGATGGAGTGCAGCTGTCGGCTTCGGCCGCCGCCACCGCCATTGCTCGCCGTGTTCTGGTGATTCCTGCCTCTGGTCAATTCGATTCCGAACACGCGCGGCTGACACCGGCCGCACGCAAGTATCTCCGTGCGATCACGGCGCGGATGGCGTCTGTCAGGTCGATCACCTGCGCTGGACACACCGACTCGTTCGGCCCGCGCACCTTCAATGCACGGCTTGGGTTGCGACGCGCCTCGCGGGTTTGCGACTTTCTCGAGGCATCGGGATTCAAGGGCAAGGTCAAGTCCCGCTCGTACGGCGAGACCCGCCCACGGGCGACCAATAGGACCGCGCGCGGCAGAGCGCTCAACCGCCGCGTCGAGATCTGGCTTCGGCGCTAGAGGCGCTCGAATCCACCGTCGCGCTGCTCGGCCGAAGAGCAAAGTCGTGAACTGGTACCTTTCTTGCTCTCGCCCGAGACACCGGGGAGCGGCTTGGTCGCTCGGTCACAGTGGCTAATTGGTCACAGGGACTGAGCAATCTTCTCGCCGCGCAACTCCCGGCCAGGCAAGAACTTCACCGGACTTCGGTGCTGTTCGCCTGCGCTGGCGATCTTCGCGGTCGACTATCGCGGCATCAGCGTGCCGCAGGTCGCCGAGTTGCGTGCCAAGCTCGGTGAGGCCGACGCCAGCTTCCAGGTGGTCAAGAACACCTTGACCCGCCTCGCGCTCGACAAGGCCGACGGCGCCGGCAAAGCCGGCAGCACCGACCTCAAGGAGTTCCTCGAGGGCCCGACTGCGTTCACCTACGTGAAGGGCGACGTCGCCCTGGCCGTCAAGGCGATCGCAAGCTTCACCAAGGAGTACGAGCTGCTTGAGTACAAGGGCGGCATCATGGACGGCCAGATCGTCTCGGTCGACCAGTTCAAGGCGCTCACCAAGCTTCCG
>JACRKX010000024.1 GCA_016219715.1 Actinomycetota bacterium
CGGCGGGGGCCGCGTGCAGCGCGGTCGACGCGACCGCGCGAGAAGTGATCGCCGCGGCCGGTCACGGCGAACGGTTCGGACACAGTCTCGGCCACGGCGTTGGTCTCGAGGTACACGAGCTGCCCACGCTCGCGGCGCGGTCCGAGGCCGAGCTGGTCGCCGGAAATGTGGTGACCGTCGAACCCGGCGTGTACCTCGACGGCAAGTTCGGCGTTCGAATCGAGGATCTCGTCGTCGTGCGCGACGGTGCGCCGCGCGTTCTGAGTAGCTTTACGAAGCGTCTGGTTGTAGTCGACTGAGGATGGATTCACAATGAGTACGCAGACACGCATAGGCATGGCGCTCGCCGGGATCGTGATCTTGATCGCAGCGGCCGCACTGATCAACGGCATCGCGGGAGACGACGATCAGCCGCAGCAAGGCAACGGCGCGACAGCGGCCACGGCCGCGACCGGTGCCTCCGGGGCAACTGAGCCGACCGGTCAACCCAAATCGCGCCGCGTCGATCCGGGGCCGCTGCTCGAACCCGGCTCGGTCACGACCGTCAAGGCGGACAAGGGCGAGACCGTGCGGTTCCGTGTGCGCTCGGGCGAGGTCGACGAGCTGCACGTCCACGGCTACGACCGCACCGTCGAGCTGCCCGCCGGAGAGACGGTCAAGGTCAAGTTCAAGGCCACGCTCGACGGCGTCTTCGAGATCGAATTGCACCACACCGGCGAACAGATCGGCGAGCTGCGGGTCACTCCTTGATCGTCCTTGCCCACGGGCTATCGGGCCGTTCGGACCTGCCGATCCCCGACTGGCTGTTCGGCTGGGCAGCCGCGCTGGTGCTGGCCGTTTCGTTCTTCGCGTTCGCGGCGCTCTGGCAGCAGCCGAAGCTTGAAACGGCCCGCGCGACCGCGCGGCTACGCATACCGGTTCTGCTCGGCCCACTGTGCGGCGGCACCGGTGTGTTGTTGTTCGCCGGGCTCGTCTACGCGGGTTTCGCGGGCACACAGGTCGAGTCGCTGAACGTCTTGCCGAGCTTTCTGTATGTCTTTGTCTGGTCGGCACTGCCGCTGATCTGCGCTCTGCTGGGCGATGTCTTTCGCGCGTTCAACCCGTGGGCAGCGGTAGGGCGGTTCAGTCGGTGGGTGCAGCGGCGCGTGCTGCGGCGCCGGCCAGAGGCGTTCTTCGACTATCCCGAGCGGCTCGGTTGCTGGCCGGCCGTCGTGTTCCCGCTGATGTTCGGCTATCTAGAGCTGATTTCGCCGCACGGCCGCGATCCGAGCGTGCTGGCGGCGTTGATGCTCGCCTACGCAGCCGTGCAACTGGCGGGAATGTCGCTGTTCGGAGTCGATCGCTGGCTCGAACGCGGCGATGCCTTCGGCGTCTACTTCGCGTTCTTCGCGAAACTTGCTCCGCTGACGGTCGTCGGATGCCGGCTTGCGACTCGCCTTCCTCTGTCTGGGCTGACCGATGTCACGTGGGTGCATGGAACGGTCTTCTTCGTCTGTGCCGCGATCGGCGTGACGGCCTTCGATGGCGCCGCCGAGGGCGGCCTCTGGCAGAGCATCGCCGAGCCGCTGGCGTCGGTGGGCTCGGATCTGGGGATGTCGGTCGTTACCTCGGGTCGCGTCGTCGAAACGCTCGGGCTGATCGCGATGGTCCTGCTGATCGCCGGCTTCTACCGGCTCGGGGTGGAGGGGATGGTTTCTAGCCATATAGACAAGCCCGCGCGCGAGCTTTCACGCATCTTCGCGCCGTCGCTGGTGCCGATCATGCTGGCGTACGTCATCGCGCACTACTTCTCGTTCATCGCGTTTCAGGGTCAGGCGTTGTGGCCGCTCCTATCGGACCCGCTGGGCGACGGGTCCGACCTCTTCGGAACCGCCGGCGCCGGAGTCGACTACGGCTGGCTCTCGAGCGCTGAGATCTGGTACGCGCAGGTCGCGGCGCTCGTTCTCGGACACGCCGCGGGACTCGCCGTTGCGCACGACAAGGCGCTCGCGGTATGGGGCAAAGCCGGCGACGCCGTGCGATCGCAGCTGTGGATGCTCGTCGTGATGGTCGGCTTCACTAACCTCGGCCTATGGCTGCTTTCGCAGGCCAATCAGTAGCTTCCGGCAGCGGGCGGGCTTGTCGCCGGCGCGAGTGGACGTGGTGCCGATGAGTCCGCCGGTCGCACATCCGACCCATTGGATTGCGGGTCTTCTGTACTTAGCGCCGGTGATCGTGCTCGCCTTCGCGATTCTCTGGCAGCGGCTCAACCCGCGAGCCGAGGGAAACGGCGCTTCGACGCCCGAACAACGCGAACCGCCCAACGACAACGATCGGCCGCCGCACGGCCGGTAGTCTTCAGCGGTCTAAACGCAGTCCGCTCAGCAATCGACACGGAAGAACCGCACACCGCACCCATGATCAGCACCAACCAGTTCAAGAACGGCAACCACATCGACGTCGACGGCACCGTCTACAAGATCGTCGAGTTCCAGCACGTCAAGCCCGGCAAGGGCGGAGCGTTCGTGCGCACCAAGCTCAAGCGCGCCAGCGACGGCAACGTGATCGACAAGACCTTCCGCGCCGGCGAGAAGTTCCGTGCGGTGCGCACCGAGGTCAAGAAGATGCAGTTCCTCTACGGCGATGGTGGCGAGGCGCACTTCATGGACAACGAGACCTTCGATCAGTTGGCAGTCCCTGTCGCAAAGATCGAGGACGAACTCGGCTTCGTGCAGCCGAACTCCGAAGTCGAGGCGCTCTACGTCGACGGCGACTTCAGCGGTCTGCAGCTGCCGGCGTCGGTCGAGCTAGAGATCGCCGAGACGGAGCCCGGCGTCAAGGGCGACACTGTCAGCGGTGGCGGCAACAAGCCGGCGGTGCTCGAGACCGGCAAGACGATTCAGGTTCCGCTGTTCCTGAATCCCGGCGACCGCGTCAAGATCGACACGCGTAGCGGCGAGTACATGTCGCGTGCCTGAGGGCGGCGCGCATGCGTAGATCCGATCAGCGCCGGCTCGCGGTCTTCGCCCTCTACCAGAACGATCTCACCGGTCGCGAGCTCGACGACCTGTTCGAACGCGATACGACTGAATTCACGCGCCGGCTGGCAGAAGACGTGCTGGCCGATCGTGACTCGATCGATGGCGTGATCCGCGACTACGCCCGCGACTGGCCGCTCGAGCGGATCGCTCCGCTCGAGCGCAACATCCTGCGAGTCGCGATCCACGAGCTACGCGGCGGCGGCGAAGTGCCGCGCGAGGTCGCCGTCGACGAGGCCGTCGAGCTAGCTAAGCGCTACTGCTCGGCCGACGCGCCGAAGTTCGTCAACGGTATTCTCGGCTCGGTCCTGCGCGACCTGCCACCGGTCGCCGCGAACGGGGAGGAGGCATGATGAACGACCAGCCACAGCAGACGACGTCAACACCCGGTACGCCGACGCCGCCAGAGAACTCCGGCGACACGCAGCCGCCGGCGCCGAGTCCAGTGCAGCTCGCCGAACTCGAGCAGCTGATCGCCGAGCTGAAGCTCAAAGTCGCGGACTTGCGATCGAGCGAGTTCGACGCGGCGTCGCTTGAACAGCGCCTTCGCGAGCTGAACGAGCTGGCCGTGAAGGCGGCGAGTGCGGTCGACTCGGCCGCGCGGTGACCGAGTTGGACCAGGCGATTTTTCCCGACACCAAGCGCTCGGCGGTCGATGCCTATCTGGCCGCGATCGACTTCGAAGTTGAGCCGCCGATCGCCGGCGTAGTCGAGGCGATGCGCTATTCGCTGCTCGCCGGTGGCAAGCGCGTGCGGCCTGTGCTCGCGCTGAGCACGGCCGCGGCACTCGGTCACGACCCCGAGGCGCTGATGCCTTACGCGGCCGCGCTCGAGCTGGTGCACACCTACAGCCTGATCCACGACGATCTGCCCGCGATGGACGACGACGACCTGCGACGCGGCAAGCCGACGTGCCACGTTGTCTACGGCGAGAACGTCGCGATCCTCGCCGGCGACGCATTGTTCGCCGAGGCGCTGCGGCTGGTGACCGCGCGGCAGCAGGGCGATCCCGCCGACATTCTCGCCGCGCTCGACGAGCTGCTGCACGCCACCGGCGCCGCCGGCATGGTCGGCGGCCAGTACATCGACATCGCCGGCGAGGTTCGAACGGCCGAGCAGCTGACCCACATGCACCGACTGAAGACCGGCCGACTGATCGGTGCTTCCGTGAAAGGAGCGGCGCTCACGCTCGGTGCACCGCGCGAGACCGTCGACCGCTTGGCGGAGTTCGCGGCCGAGTTGGGCGTCCTTTTTCAGATCATCGACGATATCCTCGATGTGACCGGATCCGATGCCGACCTCGGCAAGCCGAGTGGCAGTGACGAGCGGCACGGAAAGGCCACATATGTAAGCGTCTTCGGTCTCGAGCGCGCCCGTGCGCTTGCCGACGAGAAGCACGATCGCGTGCGCGAACTGCTCGCGTCGATCGACTTCCGCGGCGACGCCGGCGATCTCAGGTCCGTGAGCGAATACATCTACAGCCGCGATCGCTAGCGCGACCCGCACCGGCGCGAAGACCCCCATATGCCAAAGCAAAGCGATCAACCACCGAAGCCGCTGCTTCCCTCGATCAAGCGGCCGCAGGACCTGCACGACCGATCCGACGCCGAGCTGCAACAGATCGCTCAAGAGGTCCGTGAGCAGTTGATCGACACCGTCGGCGAGATCGGCGGGCACTTCGGGGCGAACCTCGGAGTCTGCGAACTATCGGTGGCGCTGCACTCACTGCTCGACTCTCCGACCGACAAGATCCTCTGGGACGTCGGTCACCAGGCATACCCGCACAAGATTCTCACCGGGCGAGGCGACCAGCTTTCGACGATCCGCCAGTACGGCGGACTTGCGCCCTTCTGCAACATCGACGAGAGCGAGCACGACATCGCTGGCGCCGGTCACGCGTCGACCTCGATCTCGCTGGCCGTCGGCATCAAGGAGGCGATGCGTCACGGCGAGGGCAAAGACGGCAAGGTCGTGGCGGTAATCGGTGACGGAGCGATGACTGGCGGCGTCGCTTTCGAGGCGATTCACCACGCCGGGGGGCTCGGTACGCCGGTGGTCGTGATCCTCAACGACAACGGAATGTCGATCGCGCCTAACGTCGGAGCGCTGTCGCGCTACTTCAACCGTGTTCGCCTGAATCCCAAGCTTTACAAGGCGCGCGACAACGCCGAGAAGGGGCTGTCGAAGCTGCCGGCGGGCATCGGAGCGGCGTTTGAGCGCTTCGGTCCTCAGTTCAAGGAGTCGGTCAAGGCGTTCTGGGCCCCGGGCCTGTTCTGGGAGGAGCTCGATTTTGCCTACACCGGCGTGGTCGACGGCCACGACGTTTCCGCGCTGCGAACGGCGATTGGCGAGGCGCTGGCCGCCGATCGTCCCGTGGTCGTGCACATCGCCACGGTCAAAGGCAAAGGCTTCGCGCCGGCTGAAGAGGGCGGGCTCGAAGGCATGGAGGAGTGGCATGCCGTAAAGCCAAAGGGCATCGTCGACCGCAAGCCCGCCAAGGCCGCCGCCAAGAGCAACGGCGCCGCCGCGGCCAAGCCCGCGCCGCCGCAGTACACAAAGGTTTTCGGAGAGGCGATCGTCGAAGAGGCGAAGCGCGACCCGCGCGTCGTCGGCATCACCGCCGCGATGAACACGGGCACCGGGCTGTCGATCATGCAGAAGGAGCTGCCGGACCACTACTTCGACGTCGGTATCGCCGAGCAGCACGCGGTGCTCTTCGCCGCCGGCCTGGCGTTGCAGGGCATGAAGCCCGTTGCCGCCATCTACTCGACCTTCCTGCAGCGCGGCTTCGATCAGATCGTGCACGATGTCTGCCTGCAGAACCTCAACGTTGTCTTTGCGATGGATCGCGCCGGCCTGGTCGGCGACGACGGACCGACACATCACGGCGCGTTCGACATCAGTTACCTGCGCCCGCTGCCGAACATCGTGCTGATGGCGCCGCGCGACGAGGCGATGCTCGTCAACATGCTGCACACGGCGCTCGTTTACGACGACGGACCCGTGGGTATTCGTTACCCGCGCGGTAACGCCGTGGGCGTAGCGCTTCCCGGCATCCCCGAGCCGATCGACATCGGCGTCGGCGAAGTGCTTGCCCGCGGCGACGGGTCGGTTGCGCTGCTCGGTTACGGGAGCGGTGTCGGCGTGGCTCAGGCCGCCGCTGAGCTGCTCGCCGGAGGCGGGGTAGAGGCGACCGTCGCCGACGCCCGCTTCGCGAAGCCGCTCGACACCGAGCTCGTCAATGAGCTCGCCGCTGGGCATCGCCTGCTGGTGACCATCGAAGAAAACGTGCTGGCTGGCGGCTTCGGTGCGGCAGTCATCGAACACCTCGCCGATAGCGGCCTGCCCGTTCAGACGCTTCGCGTCGGACTGCCCGACCGCTACGTCACGCACGGCGCGCCGTCACTGCTTCACGAGGAAATCGGGTTTACCGGCGAGGCCGTCGCCAAGCGTGTTTCCGAGCGGCTCGCCAGCCTGACTGGCACGACCGCCACTTAGGTTCCGACGTCCGGCTTACCGGCCGGTAGTGAGTGTGCGCCAAATCACACACACATCACACAATCGGACCTACATTATTCCCAGATACGGAAGTCGTCTCCAAGGTTTCAACGGATCGACTCCAGCGTGGTCAACTCTCTCCCCCCATCGAAGTTGACCGCCGAGACATAGCAGTATCCTCCCCAGAGCAAGGCCCGGCCCAACGCCGGGTCTTCCTCGTTCTCGAGACGTTTTCGCCACCCGCCAGCCCGTGCCGCGCTGCGCGGTCGCACGCACAGCGGTGCCCGGTCCCGCTTTCGGTGTGGCTCTTACATTCAACATCCAAACGGATGTTGCCGGCTGCCCGAAGGCGTGCCGACGGTCACATCGCGGCACGTGAATCAAGCGCCAATAACATCCAATCGGATGTTGAATGTCAGAGCCGCTCGGGACCGATGCTCGGGACCTACGCTCGGATAGCGTGCCGATCGAGCCTAAGATCGGCGGCATGGCGAAGCAGCGTGTGGATCAACTTCTGGTCGAGCGTGGCCTGTTCGAGAGCCGCAGCAAGGCCGCGGCGGCCGTACTGGCCGGCGACGTGTTGCTCGAACGTGGAGGCCGGCGGATCGACAAGCCGGGGCAGATGGTCGATCCGGCCGAGAAGCTGCGTGTCGCCGAGCGCGAGCGCTACGTCTCGCGCGGTGGTATCAAGCTTGAGAATGCCCTGCGGGCGTTTCCGGCGATCGAGATCGTGGGCCGCCGCGCGCTCGACGCCGGCGCTTCCACCGGTGGCTTCACCGACTGTCTTCTTCAACGCGGGGCCGATCACGTGATCGCTGTCGACGTTGCCTATGGCGAGCTGCACATGTCCCTGCGCAACGATCCGCGCGTGACCGTCATCGAACGGCGCAACGTACGTGAACTCGCTCCCGACGAACTTGAATACCGGCCCGATCTGATCGTCGCCGACCTCTCGTTCATCTCGCTCGACAAGGTCCTTCCGGCGTTGCTGGGTTGCGCGGCCGAGCGCTTTGACATGCTTGCGCTCGTGAAACCGCAGTTCGAAGTCGGACGGGAGCGGATCGGCAAGGGCGGGGTCGTGCGCGACCGCGCGGCCCGCGTCGATGCGATCGCCGGTGCGGCCCAGGCCGCTCGCGATGCCGGATTCTCCGTCGTCGGCGCCTGCTCGTCGGGCCTGCCGGGACCGGCCGGCAACCGTGAGGCGTTCCTCTGGCTGGCCGAGGCCGGTCGCGCCGGTGCGGCAGACGACTTGCACGCGCTTGCCGAGAGCGTCGAGACGGGCGAGGATTAGGCATGCGCGCAGCCGTCATAACGCATCACTTCCCACACGAGCAGGCCGTGCCGGCGATCGCCCGCCTGCGCGAA
Organism: Actinomycetota bacterium; assembly: GCA_016219715.1. GTDB lineage: Bacteria > Actinomycetota > Thermoleophilia > Solirubrobacterales > JACPNS01 > JACPNS01. The sequence goes on from JACRKX010000024.1 coordinate 7,881, forward strand.
CTGGCGGCCGCGCACGACTGTGAGTTGATCTTTGACGAGATCGAGACGGGCGCCGACCATCAGCCGGGGCCGGGCACGATCACGCCGGTGGCCGACTTCGGCGAGGCTGAGATCGACGTAGCGATCGTGCTCGGCGGCGACGGCTCGATCCTGCGGTCGCTGCGCACCTTTGCCGGGACCGGTGTTCCGACCTTCGGGTTCAACTACGGAACGATCGGCTTCCTGGCAACCGTCGAGCCCGAAGAACTCGAGGACGGACTGCGCCGGGCGTTGACTGGTGACTTCGAAATCCGCCGGTTGCCGGCCCTGCGCGTCCGCTGTGGCGAGATCGACATGCGTGCCGTCAACGACATCACCTTCGGACGCGCCCACGAGGCGCGCGTTGCCGACATCTCGTATGCACTGGCCGGTCACACCGTTGGACGCGTGCGCTGCGACGGTCTCGTGGCCGCTACGCCGGCCGGTTCGACCGGCTACAACCTGGCCAACAGCGGGCCGATCCTGGCCTGGGGCGTGGAGGGCTACGTGGTGAGCTTCATCGCTCCGCACACGCTGACCGCCAGGGCCCTCGTCGCGGCGCCAGACGATCCGCTTACGGTCGCCAACGGCGCTCGCCGCGACGAGCTCGAGATCATGGTCGATGGATTGATCGTGGGGCGCCTGCCCGTCGGCGAGAGCGCGGAGCTGACATTCGAGGACGACGTCGCCTCGCTTGCCCAGCTACCCGGCAGCAGCTTCTACGCCCGCTTTCGCGAGAAGTTCGGGAAGCTGGCGTCGTAGTTCGCCGCCCGGCCTGATACGAACATTTGTTCGTCCGGACCGTGGTGTTGAATGGCCGCGTGCTGACCGAACTCCGCATAGAAAACCTCTTGCTGATCGAACGCGCCGAACTTTCGTTCGATTCCGGTTTCAACGCGATCACGGGAGAAACCGGCGCCGGCAAGACCGTGCTTGCTCATGCGATCGACCTGTTGCTCGGCGGTAAGTCGCGCAAGGGAATCGTCAGGCCTGGGGCGGGGGAGGCCTATGTCGAGGGACTGTTTGCCTTACCACCGGGCCTGATCGACCGTCCCGAGTTCGCCGAGATTCGCGACCGCCTGCCCGATCCCGAGGCCGACGAGATAGCGCTCGCCCGACGTGTCACTCCGGAGGGGCGCACGCGCGCCTACATCGAAGGCCGTTCGGCCACCGCCGCGGATCTGCGCGAACTCGGAGGCGCTCTGGTGTCGTTCTACGGGCAGCACGAACACCGCAAGCTGACGTTGGCCGGCGCTCAGCTGGCCACGCTCGATGGATTCTGCGGAGAAGCGCACCGAGCACGGGTGGGTGAAGCTGGCGAGCTTTACGAAGCGGCCAGTCGTATTCGTCGGCGTCTCACCGAACTTGAGGCCGTCGACGGCCGTCGCGAGCGTGAACTCGGTTTGATCGAGTTCGAACTTGCCGAGATCGACGAACTCGCCCCGGAAGCACGTGATTTCACCGCGCTTTGCGCCGAGCGGGATCGATTGCAGGCCGTCGACCTCCTGCGGGCCGCGTGCGACGCCGCGCTGACGGCTCTCGACGACGAGGAATCGGGCGGTGCGAGCGGGCTCGTGGCAAGCGCCTCCTCCCAGCTCTCGGTCGTTGAGGGCAGCGACGCGAAGCTAGACGCGCTTGCGAAGCGCGTTGAGACCTTGTCGATCGAGCTTCAAGATGCGGCCGCCGACCTCCGCCACTATGGCGAAGAACTCGCCTCCGACCCTGAGCGCCTCGCCGTCGTCAATGAGCGCCTCGACGGTTACGAGCGGCTGATGCGCAAACACGGCGGGACGATCGAATCGGTGATTTCGCACGGCGACCGCTGCCGCGAGGATCGCGATCGGCTGTCTGGCTCGCGTGAGGAGATTGCAGCCGCGACCGAGCAGCTCATGAGCGTCGAGGTTTCTCAGCGCGAGATCGCCAAAGCGATTTCGAAAGCGCGCGGTAAGGCCGCTCCGAAACTGGCGACCGCCGTGCGCGAGCGCCTGGCCGAGCTGGCGCTGGCCGATGCTTCGTTCGAGATCGCGATTTCCACAGACCTCAGCGACCTGCGGCCCACCGGTGGCGACGCGGTCGAGTTCCTGATTGCTCCGAATCCCGGCATTGCGGCCATGCCGCTGCGCGATACCGCTTCGGGCGGCGAGTTGTCGCGCGTGATGCTTGCGCTGCTTACCGCCTCCGGCGCGAGCGGAGACCAAACGTATGTCTTCGACGAGATCGACGCCGGAATCGGCGGCCACACCGCGCGTGCCGTGGGCGAGCAATTGAGCACGCTGGGAGCAGCGCGCCAAGTGATCTGCATCACCCACCTGCCACAGGTGGCCGCCGCCGCGAGCCGCCATTTCCAGATCGAGAAATCGACCGATGGCTCCGAGGCGCGCACCGAAGTTCGCCAGCTGAGCGACACCGCCGTAGTCGACGAGCTATGCCGCATGCTTGGAGCAGCCGAAGACGACGCGGGCGCGCGGCGTCACGCGAAAGAGCTGCTCGCTACGTCCTGAGACCCTTAATACGCCCTTCGCGGTGGTGTTCTAATGTCCAGCAATGGCCCGCACAACCAGCGAAAACCTTGCCGTGGGGCCGGCACACGCGAAGCAGGTCAGCGGCGTCGTGCGCCCCGGCAAACGCACGAAGTTGCTGACCAAGTCGCTCGTTCCCGGCGAGATCGCGTTGATCGACCACAAGGACATCGACCGCGTCTCCGGGGAGGAACTCGTGCGCAAAGGTGTCAGCTGCGTGATCAACGTCGCGCCGTCTTCGACCGGGGAGTATCCGAATACGGGTCCGGGGATCATCGCGCAGGCAGGGGTGCATCTCGTCGATGCCATCGACGAGCCGCTGTTCGAGCTGCTTGGCGATGGCGACTCGATCACGGTTCGCGGCGGAGAGGTGCTCAAAGACGGCGAAGTCATAGCGCGCGGTGACGTGCAGTCGCCCGACGTCGTGGCGGCGAAGTACGAACAGGCAAAGCGTCAGGTCGGTCTCGCGCTCGAACGTTTCGCTGAGAACACTCTGCATCACATCCGCCAGGAGAGCGAGCTTCTGTCGGGCCGTCTCGACTTTCCGGAGCTCGACACCGTCTTCCGCGATCGCCACGTCCTGATCGTCGTACGTGGCGTCGACCACCAGCGGGATCTGCGCGCCCTTCGCACATACATCCGCGATGAGCGGCCGCTGCTCGTCGGCGTCGACGGTGGCGCCGACGCGCTGATCGACGAAGGCCACTCGCCAGACTTGATCGTCGGCGACATGGACAGCGCGCACGACGGAGTGCTCGCCTGTGGCGCCGAGTTGATCGTTCACGCCTACACGGACGGCCGCGCTCCCGGACGCGAGCGGCTCGACCGGCTCGGGCTCGACTACAAAATCGTCGCCGCACCGGGCACCAGCGAGGACATCGCCATGTTGATGGCAGCCGAAGAAGGCGCGTCGCTGATCGTCAGTGTCGGCGCGCACTTCAACCTCGTCGAGTTTCTCGACAAGAACCGCAAGGGCATGGCCTCCACGTTCCTCACGCGCGTTCGCGTAGGCGAGATCCTGATCGACGCCAAGGGCGTCAGCCGGCTCTACAGGCCGCGGCCATCGGCGCGAGCGCTCTACGCGGTGCTGGGCGCCGGCGTCTTTGCCCTCGGTGTCGCGATCTTCGCTTCGCCCTCGCTCAACAACCTCGTCGACCTAGTCTGGCTCAAGCTGAAGGTGATCGTCGGAATCGGCTAAGTCGCCGGTCTGCTTCGATATTCCGCCGTGATCGACTTTCGTTACCACGCGATGTCCCTTGCCGCCGTCTTCGTGGCGCTGGCCGTCGGCCTGCTGCTGGGCGTGACGATCGGCGACACGGAGCTGCTCTCCAATGTGCGCGGCAACCTCGAACGCTCGCTCAGCGCCGACCTCGACGAGGCGAACCAGCACAACTCCGACCTCGAGAAGCGAGCCAAGCAGCAGAATGAGTTCGCTCGCGCGGCATACCCGCAGATGGTTGCCGGTCGACTAGACGGCCGCCGCGTCGCGCTGATCGCTTCGGCGGGCGGCACGAGCGGCGTGATCGATCCAGTCGCCGGATCGATCGAACCGGCCGGCGGCGATCTCGCGTATTCCGCCGAACTCGTCGCCGAGCCGCGCTACCAGGCGCTGGCAGGAGCACTTGGGGTGGCCGAGGTGATCGACGGCGCCGAGCCGGACCCGAAGCAGACCGAGAAACTCGGCGTCGCCGTCGGCAGGCGCATGGCGCGCGGCCGAAATCTGCCACAGCTGCGCCGCTTCGCCTTCCGCCGCTTCAGCGGCGACTTCGGCCGCGTGCGCCTGCTCGCGTTTTCGCGTCGCGAGCCGGCCGAGCCGAAGACCGACGCCGGCCGCCGGCTCGACGCCTTCGAGCGCGGCGTCGTGTCTGGTCTCTCGCGTGACGCTCAGCGCGTGGTCGGCGTTGAGGCGATCGAAAACGTTCCGTCGAGCATCAAGTGGTACAACTCGCTCGGCCTGTCTAGCGTCGACAACATCGAGCAGTACGCCGGCCACTACTCGCTCGTGATGCTGCTCGACGGCGCGAAGGGCGACTACGGCGTAAAGGACACCGCTGACGCGGTCGTTCCGCCGGTGGCTCCGTAGCCTTGGCTAACTTCCAGCTCGTGCAGGCGCTTCCCCTCGTACTGGCCTTCGTATTTGCGCTTGCGGTCGCGCCGCTGCTTCTGCGCGGACTGTTCGAGGCCGGTTGGGTGCGCCGCAACTACGCCGGGCGAGAGGTGCCGGTGCCATCGGGCATGCTGATCCCGCTGGCGGCGTTTGGCGCGCTTGGTGTGGCCGCTCCGCTCGACCGCCTTGTCGACGACGATGTCCTCGGCGGGCCCGGACTTGCCGGAGCGATGCTCTACGTGGTCGGCGTCTGCCTGCTGGGCGTGATCGACGACCTGATCGGCACGCCGGCGATCGAGGAGGGCCTCGGACGCAAGGATCCGCGCGGCCTGCGCGGCCACGCGCGGGCAGTCGTTGGCGGCGGTTTCTCGACCGGCGCAGTCAAGGCGATCGGTGCGCTCGGACTCGCGGCCTTCGCCGTCGGGCTGATCGTGCCAGGCGACTGGGAGTACCTACTGGCGATCGCGCTGGTCGTGGTCACGACGAATCTCTTCAACCTGCTCGATCTGCGCCCCGGGCGTGCGCTGAAGGTCTTCTTCGTACTCGTCGCCGGGCTGGCGATCGCAAGCTGGACACTCGCGCCGTTGTGGACGATGGGCGTGTTTGTCGGCTCGCTGCCGGTGCTCGCCTATTACGACCTCGGTGAGCGTGGAATGATGGGCGACACGGGCTCAAACGCCGTCGGGGCGATCGCCGGACTGTGGATGGTGCTCGTGCTCGACACGACCGGCCAGGCGATCGCGCTGGCAGTCGTATTTCTAATCACGCTATATGGGGAGTTCCGCTCGATCTCGCGATTAATCGATCGGACCCCCGTGTTACGGTTCATCGATTCGTTAGGACGGACAAAGGATTGACAACTGCAGATGCCTGATCACCGAGACACGCGCTTCATCTTCATCACCGGAGGCGTGGTGTCGTCTCTCGGCAAAGGCATCGCCGCTGCCGCAATCGGCCGACTGCTTGTCGCGAGGGGCCTGACGGTCCAGATCCAGAAGTTCGACCCCTACATCAACGTCGATCCGGGCACGATGAGCCCGTTCCAGCACGGTGAGGTCTTCGTAACAGAAGACGGCGCCGAGACCGATCTCGACCTCGGCCACTACGAGCGCTTCACCGGCGCAAACACGTCGCGCGCCTCGAACATCACCACCGGCGCCGTCTACAACCAGGTCATCCGCAAGGAGCGCCGCGGCGACTACCTCGGCGGCACCGTCCAGGTCATCCCGCACATCACCGACGAGATCAAGGCTCGCATCCACGTCGTCGCTGAAAGCGAAGACGTCGACGTGGTCATCACCGAGATCGGCGGCACGGTGGGCGACATCGAGTCGCTGCCGTTCCTCGAGTCGATCCGCCAGTTCCAGCAAGAGGCCGGTCGTTCCAACTGCATGTTCGTGCATCTCACGCTCGTGCCCTACATCGCCCACGCCGGCGAGTTGAAGACCAAGCCCACGCAGCACTCCGTCAACGAGCTTCGCCGCATCGGAATCCAGCCCGACATGCTGATCTGCCGCTCCGAAGAGCCACTGCCCGACGACATGCGCGAGAAGATCGCGCTGTTCACCAGCGTGCCCACCGACTCGGTGATCAGCGGTCAGAACGTCAAGGACATCTACGAGGTGCCGCTGGTCTACCGCGCTCAGGGCGTCGACGACCAGATCCTCAAGCACTTCCACCTAGAGACCGGCCCACCCAACCTGACCGAGTGGGAGTCGCTCGTCGAGCATGCTCAAGCAGCGGCCGAGGCCGAGCCGGTGCGAATCGCCCTGGTGGGCAAGTACATGGGCCTGCAAGACGCGTATCTCAGCGTCACCGAGGCGCTGCGCCATTCGGCCATCCTGCACGGCCGCAAGCTCGAGGTCGACTGGCTAAACAGCGAGACGCTCACCGAAGCCGAGCTCGAGCAACACCTGCACGCGGCCCACGGCGTACTGATACCGGGCGGCTTCGGCGTACGCGGTGTCGAAGGCAAGATCGCCGCGGCGCGTATCGCCCGTGAGCACGGCATCCCGTTTCTCGGAATCTGTCTCGGCATGCAGATGGCCGTGGTCGACTTCGCTCGCCACGTCGCCGGCTTCGACGGCGCCAACAGCACCGAGTTCGACCCCGAGACGCCCTACCCGGTGATCGATCTGCTCCCCGATCAGAAGGAAGTCGCAGACATGGGCGGCACGATGAGGCTGGGCGCCGACCCGGTGAAGCTGCACGACGGAACACGCGCCCGCCAGGCGTACGGCGAGGCCGTCATCTACGAGCGCCACCGCCACCGCTTCGAGGTCAACAACCACTTCCGCAAGCGGCTGGAGGCCAAGGGGCTCGTCTTCAGCGGAACGTCGCCCGACGAGCGGCTCGTCGAGTGCATCGAGGTCCCCGAGCACCCGTTCTTCGTCGCTTCGCAGTACCACCCGGAGTTCAAGTCGCGCCCGCTGGCGCCGCAGCCGCTGTTTCGCGACTTCGTCGGAGCCGCGTGCGAGCGCACGCCCGACGCCGTTCCGCCGCCGCCGCAAGACGCCGTACTGCCTTCCAGCGCCGCGTCGCATAACGCCGCCGCCGAAGTCGAGGCGATCGACGCGTCGGCCGAAGGCATCGAGGCCTCCGAGATCAGCGGCTAGGCCGCCTGGCGGCTGCCATCGCGTACGGTTGGTGATCTGCTGATGCTCTGTCTCAGGCGCGCCACCGTCATCGAAGTCGAACGCGCCGCGAGCGGCGTGCGCGGCATCGAATATCTGGTCGTAGAGCTGTCGGATGGTGGCGATCGGCGCGCGGCCTACGCCGATGTCGGGCTGGTCGGCGGCTGCGTAGTCGGAGATGACGTGATCGTCAACGTCGAGGCCGTCGAATTAGGCCTTGGCTCGGGAGGCAGCGACGTGGTGCTCGCGAATCTCACGCGTGGACTCGAGGGCGCGGCCGATTCCGGTTGTCACGTAATGAAGCTCAACTACTCGCCGCTTCAGCACGGTGTCGACCCCGTCGAGCCCGCTGAACTCGAGCTACCGCTCGGCGGCGCCGTAGCGGCGTTTCAGCTGCACGGGCAACTCGCGCCGGTCGCGTGGGCCGCTGCTCGGGAGCGACCCGGGCTGCGGGTCGGCTACGTGCAGACCGGGGGAGGGGCGCTGCCTGGGGCGTTCTCCGCCACCGTTGCGGAGCTGCTCGATCGAGAACTGCTTTGCGACCACATCACGGCCGCACCGGCGTATGGTGCGGCCGCCGAGGCGATGAGCACGGCCGGCGCGTTGCATGCCGGCTTCGCCGAGCGCGGCTGGGACTGTGCGGTCGCCGGCCCCGGTCCCGGCATCATCGGGTCGGCCACGGCGCTCGGGCACGGCGGCATGGTCGCGCTCGACACACTGCACGCGGCGCTTGCGCTTGGCTGCGCGGGCGTACTTGTGGCCCGCGCATCGAGCGGCGACCCTCGCGCCCGCCATCAGGGGATCTCGCATCACACCCGCTCAGTGCTGCGGCTGCTGCTTCTCGAGGTCACGGTCGGCCTGGGCCCGCGCGCACCACGTACCGACGAACTCGCGCGCCACAACGTCGTCGACACCGACCCTGATCTCGACGCATATGCGGCCAGCGGCCTTCCGGCGCGAACGATGGGTCGCGACCTGCGCGAAGACGAGCTGTTCTTCGAGCAGGCCCTGGCCGGGGGTATCGCGCTCGCGCGCGCGGCCTAGGCGAGTCGACAGCCGCGACCGGCAGACCGGTCACCGGTACTTCTCGTTGCGAACCGTGTTCCGATCGGGTGAAGCCGTGTAACTTGAATTCTCCACTTTGAGCGCCTCGAAGCCCATATCGATCCGCCCCAGGTACCTGCTTGCGTTGGCAATCGCCGCCGTGTTGATTGCGCCGGCTGCCGCGGCGGCGGATACCTATGTCGTCGACGACGCGGCCAGCGGCAGCGCTGGCGCCTGCTCGGTGGGCCCCGGAGACTGCACCCTGCGAGACGCGATCGACGCAGCCAATGCCAATGCCGGTGCCGACACGATCACCTTCGCCGCTGTGGCGATCGTGCTCGACTCACCGCTGCCGCCAGTCACCGACCCGGTCGCGATCAATGCATTCGGCGTGGCAGTGACCGTCAGCGGCTCGGCCACCTATGCCACCAACTACTGCGCCACCACCGACTACGCCTTCGACCTGACCGATTCCGGCGCGACGCCGAGCAGCGTGCGCTCGCTGCCGATCTTCGACGTGTGCAACCGTGCAATCAGGTCAAACGTGGCGCCGCCGACGATCAGGGTCGGTCCGCGCCGTTTTGACAACACGGTCTCGGTCTCCGGAACCGCTGCGGCGGGGGCACAGGTCGACGTCTTTTCCGCCGATGGCCCGGACACCGCTGCCAGCGAGGGCGAGGCGTTTCTCTTCACGCTTTCGGCACCCAGCGGGACTTTCTCGTACACGCCGGGTAGCGAGCCCGTCGCCGGCGACAAGTTCACAGCGATTCAGCGGACCGGCGCCGGTGGCTCGAACTTTGCCACGCGCGCCGACACGCCAAGCGATCTCGCCTCTCCGACCTTGCAGCAAGCGGTCGCCGTCAGCAATTCGAGCATTCGGCTCGATTTCAGCGAGCCGATCGCGCCGGATTCAGCTACGCCATCCGCGTTTGCACTCTCCGTCGCCGCGGTGCCGCGAGCGATTTCGTCGGCCACGGTGTCGGGCAGTTCGGTGTATCTCGAATCGAGCGTGCCGTGGCAGACCGGCGAAGCCGGCAGTGCGGTGCTGACCGGGACCGTGCGGGTCACCGACCTGACTGGAAACGAGGCGATCGGCCAGCCGGGCGTAGACGTGTATGCCGGGCCCGGCGAGGCCACGCTTCCTCAGATCACGAGCATGCGACTAGCGCCAAACCGGTTCTGCAAGCGCGCAACGCGGCGCTGCCGCCGTGCGAAGTCGACCGTGCTGATCGCCCTCAACAAGCCCGCTCGCGTGATCTTCGAGGTGCGTCGTGGGGGCAGGCGCGGCAGGACGATGGTCACGTTCGTGCGCCGTCTCGATGCCGGACGCAACCGCGTGAAGCTCACGGCGGTCGTATCGGGCAAGCAGCTGCCGGCCACGATTCTGGCTCTGCGTGCGACCGCGCAGGACGTGGCGCGTTCACTTTCGCCGCCGGCCGAGGCCGTCTTCCGGATCGTCACCGACAAATCGAAGCTGTAAGACCAGCGCGCGACCGCGTCGCGACTGGGTTTTCGACGCAACTCTGATTGCGATCCGGTCAGGGATTGAAGGTTTGCGCGCGAGATTCCGAAAACTCAGTAACGATGGCTCAGCCCGCCACTACCTCTCATGCCCGGATTGAGCCTCCGCCTCCGACAGCAACCCGCCCCGGCGCCGCCGCTCGCTTCGAGGACATGCTGCTCGATTTTCTCTCGTACCTCGAGTTCGAGGCACGCTGCGCCGAGAACACGCTGATCGCATATCGCACCGACCTGATGCAGTTCGGTGCGTGGATCGGAACGCACGACATCGACGCGTTGTCGGTGACCCGCGCCGACGTGATCGCCTACCTAGAGGAACTTGCCGCAACCGGTGAGATCGCCGGCACGACGCTGCACCGCAAGCTGTCGTCGCTGCGCAGCTTCTATGTGCACCAGCGCCGCGAGGGCGCGATCGAGCACGATCCGACGGCCGACGTCAAGGCGCCGGCACAGACGAAGAAGCTCCCCAGCGTGCTCAGCCGCGCCGAGGTGTCGCACCTGATCAACCAGATACAGGGCCAGGACGCGATCGCTCTGCGCGACCGCGCCTTGCTTGAGCTGATGTACGCCAGCGGTCTGCGCGTCAGCGAGGTCGCCGGACTAGAGGTCAGCGACGTCGACTTCGACGAAGCGATCGTGCGTACGCGCGGCAAGGGCAGCAAGGAGCGCATCGTGCCGGTCGGCCGCGCCGCGCTGCTGGCGATTCGCATCTACCTGCGCGCCGGGCGTCGCCAGCTGACCAAGGACAGGCCGCAGCGATTCCTGTTCGTGAACTTTCGCGGTGGCCAGTTGACCAGGCAGGGTCTCTACAAGATCGTCCGCAAGTACGCCGAGCGCGCTGGTCTGGGCGACCAGATGAGTCCGCACACCCTGCGTCACACCTTTGCCACGCATCTGCTCTCCGGCGGTTGCGACCTGCGGTCGGTTCAGGAGATGCTGGGCCACGCCGACGTGGCCACGACGCAGACCTACACCCATCTCACCACCGAACGCCTGAAGGACGTGTACTTCACCGCGCACCCGCGCGCGGTTCTGCACGAGCTGCGCTAACAGCGCTAGCCGCGCTGGCAGGTCTTGCAGAAGTACGTGCCGCGCCCGGCGACGCGCGTCTTTACGACCGGTCCGCCGCAGCCGGGACATGGCAGGCCCTCGCGTCGGTGAACGAGGAATTGATCCTGAAAGCTGCCCTGCACTCCGTAGGCGTCTCGAAAGTCGTCGATCGACGCGCCCTTCGCATCGATTCCCGCGGTCAGCGAGTCGCGGATCGCGTCGCGCAGCGCGTCGCACTGCGCGCGCGTCAGCCGCGCCGCGCGGCGATGCGGTGCGATGCCGGCCCGGTGGAGTGCCTCATCGGCATAGATGTTGCCGATCCCCGCCACGCGTCGCTGATCGAGCAGCAGCGCCTTGATCGGGGTCTTGCGGTTGCGCGTGTCGCGGTGCAGGCGCTCGCCGGTGAAGTCGTCGTCGAACGGCTCCGGTCCCAATCGCGCGGCAAAATATGCGTCGACGGCCTCTGGAGATGCGATCACCTCCGCCGTGCCGAAGCGGCGCGGGTCGGTGAAGGCCAGAGCGGCGCCGCTGTCGAGCAGCAGGGCGCCGCGCAGGTGGGCAGATGGGGTGGCCGACGCCTCGCTCAGGTACAGCAGGTTGCCCGTCATTCGCAGGTGCATGACAAGCGATGCGCCGTCATCGAGCAGGAAGTCGAAGTACTTGCCGCGGCGGCCGGCCGATTCGATCCGAGAACCGGTCAGGCGATTGGAGAAGCCGCGCGGCGAGGCCGGGGCCACCCACCGGGGGTCGGTTACGACGACGTTTGTGATCCTGCGGCCTTCGAGCATCGGCGCAAGCTGACGGCGGATCGTCTCGACTTCGGGAAGTTCGGGCACGCGCAGATCCTATGAGCAGCAGTCAGGCGCAATGCCGCGCGGCGCAATGACGCGAGGTCAGGCTGTGGCTTCTAGGGCGGCGCGGATGCGCGGGTTTTGCAGGGCTAGCTGCAGGTCTTCGAAGCCGCCGATGTGCTCGCCGCCGATCATTACCTGCGGCAGCGTGGTGCGACCGGTGAGCCGGGCGACGTGGCGCATGCCGTCTAAGTCGCCGGTGAGGTCGATCTCGTCGTAGCGGGCGCCAGTCGCGTCGAGCAGGCGCTTCGCGCGCACGCACGAACTGCAGTGGTCCTTCGAGTAGATCACGACTGGGGCGTCGCCCGGGCGATCTACCGAACGAACGGGGGAGTGGGTGCCGTCGATCGCGTCCTCCATGACAATCAGATTGTAAGTTCGGTAGTCGCGCGGCCGGCCGGTCGCCGTCACCTGGGAATCGACGATGGCGAATTCACTCAAGATAGAAGCGATCGTGCTGCGCAAGCTGCGTTATGGCGAGGCCGACAGCATCCTGCACCTCTACACGCGAGAGCACGGCAGGTTGGGGGCGATCGCCAAGGGCGTGCGTCGCTCGAAATCCCGGTTCGGCGGGCGCCTCGAGCCGTTCTTCCGGCTCGAATTGATCCTGCACGAGGGCCGTGGCGACCTTGCGACGATCACCTCCGCCGAGACGCTAGACGGCTACCCGCGGCTGCGCGGGCGCGCGGCCTCGATCGACGCGGCGGCGAAGACCGGCGACTTCGTACTGCGCCTGCTCGACGATCGCGAGCGCAACGAGCCGGCATTCAACCTGCTGGCGAACTTCCTGGCCCTGCTCGATGCCGATCCCCACGCGTCGCGCCGCGAGGTCGGACTTTCGTTCAGGGCGAAGATGCTGCTTGCGGCGGGCTTTTCGCCCGAGCTGGGCGCATGCGTACAGTGCGGGGCCGATGAGGGCATCGTGGCGTTCAGTCCGTCGGCCGGTGGCGTGGTCTGCGGTGACTGTCGCGAGCAGGGCGACTTCGACTTCGGCGCCGAGGCTCACGGCTTTCTGAGCGGCGCGATCGGAACGGCGCTCGCCGACGCCCCGGCCGCTTCGCCCGACGCGCTGCGACAGGTCGACCGCGCGATCGGCGAGACCCTGGAGCACCACGCGCACGTACGAATGCGTTCGTTGATGTAGGGGCGATCCCGTCGGCCGCCGGCATGTCCGGTGCCAGGTCTGGCATGCCATTGCTCATGTCAAACTCTCACGACATGGAGGCACTGACTCAACCGGACTTCAAATCGCGTATCGAGGCTCGCGAAGACGTCATCCTGCAACCGGCCGCCGTGCGCTCATACCCGGCTCGCAGACGCCGCGCAGAGGCCGACTCGCCGGTTCGCACGCCCTTCCAGCGCGACCGCGACCGGATCGTTCACAGCAAGGCCTTCCGGCGCTTGAAGCACAAGACGCAGGTCTTCATCTCGCCGCAGGGCGACCACTTCCGCACGCGGCTGACGCACACGCTCGAAGTCAGCGGAATCGCCCGTACCGTCGCGCGAGCCCTTCAGCTCAACGAAGACCTCGCCGAGGCCATCGCGCTCGGCCACGATCTCGGTCACCCGCCGTTCGGCCACATCGGCGAGACGGCGCTCTCCGAGCGGCTCAAGGCCCGCTTCGATCTCGATTTCAAGCACAACGAGCACTCGCTGCGCATGGTCGACACGCTCGAGCGCGACGGGGCGGGCCTCAACCTTACGGAGCCCGTGCGCGATGGCATCCTCAACCACACAGGACCGGTCAAGCCGTTCTCGCTTGAAGGGCGCATCGTCAAGATCGTCGACCGCATCGGCTACATCAACCACGACATCGATGACGCGCTGCGCGCCGGTGTGATCGCTCAGGGCGACCTGCCGCACGACGAGATCGCGTTGCTCGGCGCCTCGCCCGGTGAACGCATCGACACGCTCGTCAGCGACCTTGTCGCCTGTTCGCAGAACCGCGGCGACATCGCCCAGTCCACTGAGATCGGCGGCGCGATGCTGCGGCTGCGCAAGTTCATGTTCGAAAGCGTCTACCTGGGGCCGCTGGTGCGCGGCGAGGCCGATCGCGTAACCGAGCTGCTTCAGACGTTGTTCGACCACTACGTCGAGAACCCCGACGCGATCGGCGACGGCACCGCGCAGGCCGCCACCGACGCCGAGCTGGCTCAGCGCGTTACCGATTGGATCGCCGGTATGACCGACCGCTACGCCTTTCGCGCTTACGACGACCTGAAGGGGCGCTGAGAACGTGGCGCGCTTCACGAATCCCTCGCTTGACAAGCTGCGCGACGCCGTCGACATCGTCGACCTGATCAACGGCTACACCGATCTGCGCAGGGCCGGGAGCCAGTACACCGGTCTCTGCCCGTTTCACGAGGAGCGCACGCCGAGCTTCAGCGTCAATCCGACAGAGAAGCTCTACTACTGCTTCGGTTGCCAGGAGGGTGGCGACGCGATTGGCTTCGTCCAGAAGGCCGAGTCGCTCGACTTCGCGCAGACGATCGAGTGGCTCGCCGACCGCTACGGCGTAGAGCTCGAATACGAGGAGCTCGACCCCAAGGAGGCCGAGCGCCAGAAGCAGCGCGAACGCCTCTACGAACTGCTTGAACGCGCGACGAAGTTCTATGAGCGCACGCTGGCCGAGAGCGACGAGGCCGGGCCGGCGCGCGAGTACCTGAAGGATCGAGGCTTCAGCCCCGAGGTGCTGGCCAAGTTTCGCGTCGGATACTCGCCCAAGGCATGGGACAAGCTGTTCGTCCCGGCATTGCGCCAGGGCTTTACCGAGCAGGAGCTGCTGGCAGCCGGCCTTGCCCAGCGCAACGACCGCGGCCAGATCTACGACCGCTTTCGCGGTCGCGTGATGTTTCCGCTGTCCGACCCGCGCGGGCGCGTGCGCGGCTTCGGCGCACGCGCGATGCGCGACGGCGACCGCCCGAAGTACTTGAACTCAGCCGACGGTCCCGTCTACCAGAAGGGCCGCCAGCTATTCGGCGCCAACCACGCTCGCAGCGTCGCCGCCAAGCGTGGCCGGGTGATCGCCGTCGAGGGGTACGCCGATGTGCTTGCGCTGCACGACGCCGGAATCGAGGAGAGCGTCGCCGTGATGGGCACGGCGATGACCGACGAGCAGGTCGTCGAACTCGCCCGTCTGGCCTCGCGCATCTATCTCGCACTCGACGCCGACCGTGCCGGCCGTCAGGCAATGATCCGCGCCGCACGGGTTGCCGACCGCCACGGTATCGAGCTGCTCGTCGTTGACCTGCCCGCGGGCAAAGACCCAGCCGATTTGATTGCCGAGGGCGGGGCGGAGGCATTCGAAGACCGCGTACGCAAGGCGCTGACCGTGGTCGAGTTCGAGATCGCACAAACGCTCGCGGCGGCCGACCTCGACAGCGCGCGCGGACGCGACGCCGCAATCGCCGAACTACAGCCGATCTTCGAGCTGATTCCGATCGGTGCCGTGAAGGACGAGCAGATCCGACTCGTCGCCGACAAGCTGAAGGTCAGCGAGAACGCACTGGCGGGTTTGCGAAACGTGCGCGTGAAACACGATCGCCAGGCAGCCGGAAATGCCATCGTGCCGGGCGCGGCGATTCCGGAGAGCGAAAAATCCGAGCGCCTCTTCTTCGCTTCCTGCCTCAGTTCTCGCGCCGTCGGACCCGAGTATCTCGAAAAACTCACGAACGATCTTTTGTCTACTCCGTTGATGCGCGAGCTGCGCGACCACCTGCAGAAGAACTTCGAAAAACCGCTTGCGGGAGCCGCATCGCTAAAGCCTGAGCTACGGGATGCCGTTACAGAGGTAGCGATGCTTTCCGAAAGGGAGAACGCCTCACCGAAGGCGATCCAGCTGGGATTTCTTCAGCTTGAAAAGGCAGGTCTGGAGCGTGCGCTAGCCGGCTCAGCGGCAAGTGACAAGGCGAAGATCGAGCTCAAGCGGCAGGAAGTCATAAAACAGCTTGGTGAGTTGACGGCAGAGTTCGCGTAACTCATCTCCGCAGCCGGAAGGCGCTCGTCTCAAGGATGACCCGAGTGCTTCAAGAACCTTCAAATCCCGCGCCCACAAACCCTGCGCTTCCGGCGTTCGACAAGACGCTGGACACGACGCCGGGCGAGGGTCGCGAAGCGATCGACACGGTGCGCCTGTACCTCAAGGCGATCGGCGAGCGCAAGCTACTGTCGGCCGAAGACGAGGTGCGCTTGGCGAAGCGCATCGAGCGCGCGGACAACGACGCCAAGAACCAGATGATCGAGGCCAACCTGCGTCTCGTCGTCAGTATCGCGAAGCGTTACAACGACCGCGGTCTATCGCTGCTGGACCTGATCCAGGAAGGCAATGTCGGGCTGATGCGCGCAGTTGAGAAGTTCGACTGGCGCCGCGGCTACAAGTTCAGCACCTACGCCGCCTGGTGGATCCGTCAGGGAATCACTCGCGCGATCGCCGACCAGGCGCGCACGATCCGTATCCCGGTTCACCTGCTGCAGAACGTCAACAAGGTGGCAGCCGTGCGCCGCCGGCTCGAGCAGGAGTTAGGCCGTGAGCCCGCGGAAGAGGAGATCGCCCAGGCGCTCGAAATGGACGTCGAGGACGTCAAGAATCTGATGGAGCTAAACGCCGACACAGTGTCGCTGGACACGCCGATCGGCAGCGATGAAGGCAGCGCAACGCTGGGTGACGTCGTCGAAGACGGCGCGGAACTGCGCCCCGAAGAGATCGTCGCAGAGCGGCTGCTCTCCGAGGACATCGATGTCGTGCTGGGCCAGCTCAACGACCGCGAACGCCGCGTGATCGAGCTTCGATACGGCATCACCGGCGACGAGCCGCTGACCCTGGTCGAGATCGGCAAGTACATCGGCGTCACGCGCGAACGCGTGCGCCAGATCGAGATCGCCGCGATCAACAAGCTCCGCCGCGGTCACGAGACCGAGCGCCTGCGGCGCGTGGTCTGAGCGCCGGCGCGCCGGCAGAGCAGCGGAATTGCGCTCCAGTTCCGCGGCTTTCGCGATCGCTTTTCGCTACGTGACGCCGGGCGCCTGATCGGGCCCTGCTACAACTTCGCTCCGGAAAGTTAGGCAACCCTAACTCTAGGGACGGAGATGAGATGATGCAGCGGCGGCGTACGGTGGCCATGGCGACTCTGGCGGTCCTGGCGACGACTGCCGTGGTGCCGCCGACGGCGGCGGCTCACGGCTTTTTCGACCGCGTCAACCCGCCGATCCCCCAGTGGCTCTTCATTTGGGCCGCGGCGATAGTCCTGATCGTGTCATTCGTGGCACTGGGCGCGCTGTGGTCGAAACCGAAGTTCGGCGATGGGAACTGGCGTCCGTTGCCCGCGATCGTCTCGCGCATCCTGACCGGGCGTATCGTCGCCGTGGTCTGCGGCGCGACCGGCGTGGTCCTATTGGCGACGGTCGTGGTGAGTGGTCTGGCGGGGCGGCAGGTCGTCGAAGACAACTTCGCGCCGATCTTCGTTTACGTCGTCTTCTGGATCGGGCTTGTTCCGCTGAGTGCGTTGTTCGGCGATGTCTTCCGGGCATTCAACCCGTGGCGCGCGATCGGCCGCGCGACGGCGTCGCTAAGTCGCGCGATCACCGGCAGACCGCTGCGAGCCCGGCGGGCCTATCCGGCGTGGCTGGGTCTCTGGCCGGCTACCTGCACGCTGGTCGCGTTCGCGCTACTCGAGTACGTCCACTCCGGCGGTATGCAGCCGCGTACGATCGCTGTTGCGACGATCGTGTATTCGGTCGTGACGTTTGCGGGCATGGCACTGTTCGGCGTCGACCGGTGGCTGGATCGCGGCGAGGGTTTCTCGGTGTACTTCAACCTGTTCTCGCGAGTGTCGGTATTCGAGCGACGCGCGGGAACGATCGGATTGCGTCCACCGCTGGCGGGGCTGGCTGGAGTGCGCCCGCTTCCGGGCATATCGGTACTACTCGCCGTGATGATCGGCGCGGTCACTTTCGACAGTCTCGGCGAGGGGCCCACCGGACAGGCCGTGATCGCAGATCTTCAGCGGACTGCCGAGTGGTTCGGTCTGAACACTGTCGCGGCCACGCAGGTGGCGCTCGTCGTTGGACTCGCGGCGGTGATCGCCGCTGTCCTGGGTTTCTATCGCCTGGGGATTGCCGGCGTACACAGGGTGTGCGGCGGGCCGTCGTCTAAGCAGTTGGCGGTGGAGTTTGCTCCGACACTCGTGCCGATCGCGCTCGCCTATGTCGGCGCCCACTACCTGACGCTGCTGTTGTTTCAGGGGCAGGCGATCTTCGCGCTGGCGTCGGATCCGCTCGGAAACGGCAGCGACCTTTTCGGCACCGCCGGCACGATGATCGATCGCGGTCTCGTCGGCTCGACGACGATCTGGTACATGCAGGTCGGGCTGGTCGTGGTCGGCCATGTGGCGGGATTGATGCTGGCGCATGATCGCGCGCTCGTTCTGTACCGGAATCCGCGTGATGTGCTGCGCTCGCAGTTATGGATGCTCGGCGTGATGGTCGGATTCACGGTGCTCGCGCTCTGGCTTCTGTCCCAGGTGAGCGGCTGGGTGTAGATCGGGCCGCCAGTTTCTTGGTCGATCGAACCTTGCGTTATGATCTGCTCACTTTATTAGGCAACCCTAACTTTATAAAGACTTTCCCAACGCGTCTGCATCTTGCCGACGACCAGAACCTCGGAGGTTCAGAAGAGATGAATAAGTTCCTCGGCCAATCGATCTCGATCTTGCTTGCGCTGTTGATTTCCGCCGGAGCCCTGGCCGGCTGCGGTAACGACGACGAGGGCGGAAAGACCGCCTCTACGGCCAAGGCCTCGGCGGGGCAGATCGAGCAAGCGGGCCAGCTGGCGATGATCCGAGCGCACCAGATCGCCTCCGAGAGTCTCTACGAGAAAGGGCAGGTTGCGAAGTCGGCCAAGCACGCCGGCCACCCGGTCGAGGAAGTCTTCTTCGCGTTGTCGCGCACTCTGCGCTCGAAAGACGCCGCGTTGACCGCCGATCTAAGGACTGCGTTGAAGCGCCCCAATGACGTCATTTACGCGCGCGAGCCGGCTGCCAAGCTGAAGACCGCATACAAGGACGCCGGGCGAGAGGTCGAGCGCGCCGAGGCAACGCTTGTGCCGGAAGCGATGCGGGATACGACCGCCTTTCGCGCTCAGGTGATCGCGAATCTGCTGGAGACGGTCCATCACGAGTACTCGGAAGCTGTCGTGAACGGCACTCTGAAGATGGAGCTCGAGTACCAAGACGCCTGGGGTGCGTTGAAAGTTGCTGACGCCCGGTTCGCCGCCGCGCGCGCGGAATTCGGAGATCAGGCCAGCGAGATCGAGCGAAACCTTCATGAACTGAACCATCTGCTTCCCGGCGTTGAGCCTCCGGCGCGACTCGCCACTCCCGAGGCCGTAGGGGTGGCGGTCGACGGCGCGGTCGCGGCGCTCAACGAGGTGGCTCAAGCTCGATGATCGGCACGCCTTCGGCTTCGGCGGCGGCGCCGAACATCTCGTAGTCGTAGTCCGAGAAGAGGCAGAACCGGGCCACCCGAACCTCAGGGTGGCCCGACAGTGCCTCGTATACGGCAGCGAGCGCGGTCGGTGCGGCCAGCTCGACGGGATAGCCATAGACGCCGGTTGAAATAGCCGGCAGCGCGACTGAATTGCAGTCGAGCTCGGCAGCCTTCGCGATCGAGTTTCGGTAGGCGGCCGCCAGCAGCTCCTTTTCGCCCTGTCCGCCGCCACGCCAGACCGGTCCGACTGCGTGGATCACGATCTTCGCGTGTAGCTTGCCCGCGGGGGTCGCGAAGGCGTCGCCGACCGGCACGAACGGCGCTTCGAACGAGGCTTCGGTCAGTGCCGGGCCGGCGGCCAGCGCGATCGCCCGCGCGAGGCCACCTACGTGTTCGAGATGCGAGTTCGCGGCATTGACGATCGCATCGACTTCCTGAGCGGTGATGTCGGCTTTGAGAAGTTCGATCGCCATGGTGTGAAGTATGCCTGCCTCCACACAACGACGAAGGCCGCGCCCAGTAGATGGACGCGGCCTTAAGGAGCTCCCCGGGTTGGACTCGAACCAACGACATTTCGGTTAACAGCCGAACGCTCTACCAGCTGAGCTACCGGGGAATGCGAATGGGAAAGGTACCAGCCGGATCGATCGCCCCGGCCTCGTCTGGGTGGGCGCTCAGGCGCTGAACGCCTCGATCTCGTCGGCGGCTCGTTCCGCTCCGTTGTTATCGGCCGCCCACGCGGCGAGTTGACGGGCGCGCTCTGTCATCTCCGGATGGCGCAGAACCTTCTCGACCGCGGCGGCGATCGTGCGACGCGACAGGAAGCGGCTGGGCACGGACACGCCGACGCCGGCCCATCGCAGGCGGGCCCCGTTCTCGAACTGATCGCCGCTTGCGGGGATCACGACCGGCACCGTGCCGCTGGTCAGCGCGCGCATGATCGTGCCGTGTCCGCCGTGGCAAACGATCACGTCGGCGATCGGCATCACCTGCGAATAGCTCACCCAGCCGACGATGACGGTGTTCGCTCCGGGTTTGAGTGGATGCTCAGGCTCGCGGGCGTTCTTCGTTGCCAGCACGCGTACGGGCAGGTCGCGCAGTCCGCTGACGCTTGCGCCCAGCATGCGGTGCTGTAAGTCTTGAGCGGTGCTTGGGGCGATGACGACTAGCGGGTCGTCGCCGGGCGGCAGCTCCGTTGGCCGCGACGGCGGTTCCCACATCACCGGACCGATCACCTTTACGTGCGGGGGCCAATCGCGCGGCGGCTCGAGCTGGGGAAGCGTTCCAACCAGAACAAGATCCTGCGAGAGACCGCCGTGAACACGGTCGATCGCCGGCAATCCCACGTGCCGGCGCGTCTCGTTCATCTCGTCGCGGCCGAACTCCAGGGCGCGCCGTTCGAGGCGGCCGAGTCGTTTGAAGAAGGCTCGGGCGATTGGGTTGTGCGCCGGCGCCCAGCCGCTGCCAAACGGCACAGTGTCGTCGCCGGTCGCATGCCAGAAGTGAGGTACGAAGCTGACGAGCGGCACGTTGTTTAGCTCTGATGCAAGCGTTCCCGAAAGCGTCAGCACGTCGCTGACCACAACATCGGGGCGAAAGTCCTGGATCACGCCGGAGAGCTGCCGCGCCGCCAGCGCCGCGGCTTCGTGAACGTTGGGTGCCGGCTGATCGGGTGGATGCTCGAAGACCGGTGCCTTGAAGAAGCGCATGCCGGCGGCTTCGATGTGCTCCTGCCAGCGGAACCACGTGTGCAGCCCGACCTCGTGCCCGCGCGCGACCAGCTCTCGGCCGATCGCGATTAGCGGAAAAGCATGCCCGGCCTCGCCGATCGCGACCAGCAGGTAGCGGCGCTTGGCGCCCTGCCCACTTGAATTGGCGTTGCCGCGGTTCACCGGCGGCGCGGCTACGCCGCCGCCTCGGCGACCGTCTGCAGGATCGTGCGGCGACCGGCCTCGTCGGGCGCCATCGGCGAGATCAGCAGGTTGTCGACGCCGACGTCGCGGTAGGCGGCGATGCGCTCGGCCACCTGCTCCTTCGTGCCGACCAGCGAGACCAGGTCGATCAGCTCGGCCGGTAGCGCCGCGGCTGCTTCGTCGTACTTCTTGTCGAGATAGAGATCCTGAACGCGCCTGGCGTCGTCCTCGTAACCGTACGAGCTGACGAGATTGTTGTAGAAGTTCTTGTTGCGCGCTCCCATGCCGCCGATGTAGAGCGCCATGATCGGGCGGATCGTGTCGCGCAGGGCGTCGATGTCGCCGTCGCCGGTCGAGGCGAAGACGCTTGGCGAGATTGCGACGTCGTCGAGCGAGCGGCCCGCGCGCGCGGCGCCCTCGGCGAGGTTGGCGTTGAGCTTGGCCGCGTGTTCGGGCGCGTAGAGGTAGGGCAACCAGCCGTCGCACAGCTCGCCGGCAAGTGCCGTGTTGTTCGGGCCGATCGCCGCCAGATAGATCGGAATGCGCTCCTGGACCGGCGGCAGCATGATCTTCAGGGGCTTGCCGAGCCCATCGGGCAGTGGCAGCTTGTAGATGTCGCCGTCGTACTCGACGCGCTCACGTCCGAGCATCTTGCGCAGGATCTCGACGTACTCACGCGTGCGCTGGATCTGCTTGGCGAAGGGCTGACCGTGCCAGCCTTCGGCGACCTGCGGGCCGCTGCTACCGAGTCCGAGAATGAACCGGCCGCCGCTGATGCAGTCGAGCGTCGTGGCCGTCATCGCACAGTTGCCGGGGGTGCGCCCTGGGATCTGGAAGATCGCCGAGCCGAGCTTGATCCGCTCGGTCTGAGAGGCGAACCAGGCCAGCGGCGTGGCGGCGTCGCTGCCGTACGCCTCGGCCGTCCAGACGCTGTCGTAGCCGAACTGCTCGGCCGCCTTCACCGTTTGCAGCTGTTCGAGCAGCAGGTCGCGGTTGACCACGTAGCCGACGTGTACTCCAAGTTTCATTGGGGGGACTCCAGTCGCTAGAAGAGGTCGTCGCCGACGCGCTCGAAGACGATCTCGGGGATTCGCACGTTGGGTGACAGGGAAAGCAGCCACAGAACGGCGCTCGACAGGTCTTCTGGGCGGATCATCTTCTCGCCGGGTACGCCGCCGTGCTGCGCGAACTCGGTCATCGGCGTCTCGACGAAGGCGGGGGAGAGGGCCGTGACGCGGATGCCCTCGTTCTGCAACTCCTTGTGGATGCCGTTGCTCCAGTTGGCGATCGCGGCCTTGGTGGCGGCGTAGACCGACAGCCACGGCTGCCCGTACCGGCCGGCGATCGACGCGAGATTGATGATGTAGGAGGTCTCGTTTGCCTTGGCGGACTCGCGCAGCATCGGCAACGCCTCTCGCGTGCAGATCACGGTTGAGCGGATGTTTACGTCGAGCTGCATGTCGAGGTACTTGGTCTGCGTGTCACCGACCGCCGAGCCGATGCCCACCCCGGCGTTGTTGACGAGCACGTCGAGGCCGCCGTATCTGTCTTCGTGCGACTGGACGAGCGCGATGACCGACTGTTCGCTCGCTGCATCGCAGACGACGTCGTTGATCTCACGACCACCCTCGCGTAGTGCCTCGGCAGCTCCCCGCAACTTCTCTTCGCGGCGACCACTGATCGTGACGGCGAATCCGTCGCCGGCGAGCGCCTTGGCGATTGCGTAGCCGATGCCGCTGGAGCCGCCGGTGACGAGTGCTGTGCGCTGTGACACGAGGTGAAAGATTTCCTGCCGGACGAGGGTGCGAGCAGGCACGCCCTCCATTGCGTGCGGCATCATATCGGCGTGGCGGCTTCGATGGACGATCTGGTCGAGCGGTTCAGGGCGGAGGCCGTTGAGCGCTTCGAGCGCATTCGCGAACTGTCCGTGGACGACACACTCGGCGACGACAGGTACGAGGCGATCCGCGAGGAGGCGCACAAGTTGAAAGGCGCGGCAGGCATGCTCGGCTTCTCCGAGTTGAAGGAGCGCGCCGCGGAGCTGGAGGATCTCGTCAGGCTCGGTCCCGACTCGGCCTCTGCGCTCGGCGTGGCCGTGGCGAGAATGCACGACGCGCTGCCGGCCTGACCGTCGCATAAGGCATTCCTAAGCCCCAATCAGGCTGCCCGAACGGACCGCGTCCGCCCGAGAGGCTGAAATAATCAGTCCAATCGACACTCAATCGAGCGAAACGCGACGATCGGATCGGAGAAGCCATGCTCAAGCCAGCACTGCAAGACGCCCTCAACGAACAGGTCAAGAACGAGTTCTACTCGGCAAACGTCTACCTGGCGATGGTTGCGTGGTTCGAGGACCAGGGCCTTCCCGGCTTCGCCACCTGGATGCGCGCGCAGTACCACGAGGAGCTCGACCACGGCATGAAGATCTTCGACTTCATCCTCGACCGTGACGGCAAGGTCGTGATCGAGGCGATCGATGCCCCGCCGCTCGAATACGCCTCGCCGCTAGAGGCTTTCGAGGCGGCCTACGAGAACGAGAAGAAGGTCAGCAAGATGATCGACGACCTCTACGACCTCGCAAACGCCGAACACGACCACGCGACTCAGGTGATGTTGCAGTGGTTCATCACCGAACAGGTCGAGGAAGAGGCTTCCACGAAGCTCGCGGTCGACAAGCTCAAGCTCGCCGGCAGCGACAGCGGCGCCTTGTTTGTGCTCGACCAGCAGTTCGGCGCGCGCCAGCCGGGTCAGGAGGCATAAGCGCCGGGCGCGGGGCCGACCCGCGCCCGCGTCAGGCCTTCGCCTTTTCGCGCTCCTTCGCGCGTTTGCGCTCGTGCGGGATCAGTTCGCGTTTGCGCAGGCGCATCGACGTCGGCGTGACTTCGAGCAGCTCGTCGTTCTCTAGGAAGTCCATGTTCTGTTCAAGGCTGAAGATCGTCGGCGGTGTTAGCTGGACGACGCCGTCGCTGGCCTTCGAGCGGATGTTGGTGAGCTGCTTGGCCTTGCAGACGTTGATCTCGAGATCGTCGCTGCGGCTGTTGAGGCCGATGATCTGTCCCTGGTAGACCTTGTCGGTCGGGTTGATGAACACCGTGCCGCGCTCCTGGGCGTTCTCGAGTGCGTGGGGGGTGGCCGTGCCCGTCTCGAATGCGATCAGCGCGCCATTGCGCTGCTGCTCGAGCGAGGCGCCGAGCGGCTGGTAACCGCTGTGCAGCGAGTTCATCACCGCGGTGCCCTTGGTGTTGGTCATCAAGATGCCGCGCACACCCAGCAGTGCTCGCGTGGGAATCTCATAGGTCAGGCGGGTCAGTCCGCCGCTGACGTTGTGCTGGTCCTTCATCACGGCACGGCGCTGGCCGAACTCCGTTTGCACGGCGCCGGAATGCTCGTCGGGCACCTCGATCACGACCTCTTCGACGGGTTCGAAGATCTCGCCCTCGATCTCGGTGGTCACGACCTGCGGGCGGCCGACTTCGAGCTCGAAACCTTCGCGGCGCATCGTCTCGATCAGCACGCTTAGGTGGAGTTCGCCGCGGCCGCTGACCAGGAAGCCCTTGTCGTACTGGTCGACGCGCAGTCCGACGTTGGTCTCTAGCTCTTTCCGCAGCCGCTCGGCGATCTGGCGGCTGGTCGTGAAATCGCCCTCGGTTCCCTTGAAGGGGCTGGTGTTGGGCCCGAGGTAGATGCGCAATGTCGGCGCCTCGACTTCGATCGTCGGCAGCGCGTCGGGCGCTTCGACGTTGGCGATCGTCTCTCCGATCTGCGCGTCGGCGACGCCGGTCAGTTGAACGATGTCGCCCGCGACGCCCTGGTCGACCGGGAACTTGGCGAGACCGTGACTCATGAAGACGTCGCCGACCCGCGACTTGGCGATCTCCCCGTCGCGCTTGACCAGCGCCACCGCGTCACCTGACTTGATCTGGCCGCGGTTGATGCGGCCGATCGCGTACTTGCCCTTGAACGTGTCCCAGGCCAGCGCAGTGACGAGCATCTGGAACGGCCCGTCTGCCTGCACGCGCGGCGCCGGGATGTACTCGATGATCGCCTCGAAGAGTGGGGTGAGGTCGGCGTCGACAGAGGAATCGGCGGGAGCCTGAGCCCATGCCTTGCCCTCGCGACCGATTGCGTAGAACTCGGGGTAGTGCAGCTGGTCGTCGTCGATGGCCAGCTCGAGGAAGAGGTCGGCCAGTTCGTGCTCGACCTCTTCGATGCGGCTCGCCGGCTTGTCGATCTTGTTGATCACGACGATCGGCTTGAGGCCGTTCTGCAGTGCCTTGGTCAGCACGAACTTCGTCTGCGGCATCGGGCCTTCCTGGGCGTCGACGATCAGCAGACAGCCGTCGGCCATGTTCAGCGTGCGCTCGACCTCGCCGGAGAAGTCGGCGTGGCCGGGGGTGTCGATGATGTTGAGCCGGTAGTCGCCGTACTCGACGGCGGTCACCTTCGCGGTGATCGTGATTCCGCGCTCTTTCTCCTGGTCGCCGCTGTCCATGATCAGCTCTTGGCTCATCTCGGCCTGGTTGTCGCGAAAGACCTGCGACTGCTTCAGCAGGTGATCGACCAGGGTGGTCTTACCGTGGTCGACGTGGGCGATGATCGCCAGATTGCGAATCTTGGCGGGGTCTGTGGGGGGCGCAGCCATGCGACTAAGACGGTAGCGGGATGGAGGTTGGGTCGGCGTTCGGTGTGTGAAGTGAGGCGGGGTGGAGGCCTTGAATCGCCGAATTAACAAATATGTGGTTTATGCATTTCGGATCTAGCCAGGTGCACACCAGCCGCCGATCGACGGCATCGGCGGCCTCGACGGCGATGTTATAAAGCGCATATTTGTTAATACGCCTTGTTGACGGCCTGGTCGGCAGGGCGCACAAGGCCGAATGAGCGGCTGGACCTACTCCTGCTCCTGCGAGAGATGCGGCTCGAGCACGTCGCTGCCGCGTTCGCCGGTGCGAATGCGAATCGTCTCCTCAACGGGAATGATGAAGATCTTTCCGTCGCCGACTTCGCCTGACTTTGCGTTGTTGAGGATGATGTCCACGACCTTCTCGACTTCGCTGTCGTCGACGACACACTCGATCTTCAGCTTCGGGCGCAGGTGGATCACAAGCTCGGCGCCGCGGTAGTGCTCGACCACTCCCTCCTGGCGGCCAGAGCCTTTGACCTCGGCTACGGACATGCTGGGCACACCCACGTCGAGCAGGTCGCGGCGGATCGGGTCGAATGCCTCGTGACGGATGAATGCTTCGATCTTTTTCATGCTTGAAAGCTCCTTGACGAGTTGGGTTCAGAAACTATCGGCGTGAACGGCTGGCTGCGTCAATGGCGCGAGGCGATCGCAGCGGCCGTCTGGTAGGAGGTTGCGCCGGGCATGCCGGGATCGGCCAGCTCCGTTGGCGGGATGAAGACCTCGGGGTAGCCGTACATGCCGTGGTCGGAGATGTCGAGTCCGTCGTCTTCCTCGGTGGCGCTGACGCGCATGCCGATCGTCGCCTTGATCGCACCGAAGATCGCGAGGCTCGCGACGAATGTGAAAGTCGCGACGATCGCGGCGCCGGCCAGCTGGACGCCGACCTGGCGCAGGCTCCCGGAGTAGACGAGGCCGCCGATGAACTCCTGGCCGTCTTTCACACCGACTCCGTTGCCCTCGGCGAACCTAGGTAGCGCGAAGATGCCGACGGCGATTGTGCCCCACAATCCCACGGCGCCGTGGGCGATGATCGCGCCGATCGGGTCGTCGAGCCGTGCGTCGATCCAGCGCAGGCCCTTCACGACGAGCATGCCGCCGATCAAGCCAATCGGAACGGCCGCCCAGACCTCGACGTAGCCCGACGGCGCCGTGATCGAGACGGCACCCGCGATCGCGCCGTTGCCGATCATCGCGATGTCGAAGTTCCGCTCGTAGATCCAGTTCAGTGCGGCCGCGCCCAGCACGCCGCAGGCAACCGACATGTTCGTGACCACCGCGACCTCGGCGAAGCGGTTGCCGAGCGCGCCAAAGGTCGAGCCGGCGTTGAAGCCGAACCAGCCGAACCAGAGGATCAGTACACCGATGCCGAACATCGGAAGCGAGTGGCCGGGCAGCGGGCGGCTGTGGCCGTCTCTGTACTTACCGCGGCGCGCGCCGAGCAGCAGGACGCCGGCGAGGCCCGCGACGCCGGCCATCAGGTGGATCGCCGCCGAGCCGGCGAAGTCTTCCATGCCCCACTGCTGCAGGAAGCCGCCACCGTAGACCCAATGGGCGACCAGCGGGTAGATGACGGCGCAGAAGAGAAAGCCGTAGACGATGTAGGTGGTGAACTTGACGCGTTCGACCAGCGGGCCCATCGCAATGCCGAGCGCCACCGCGGCGAAGGCGAACTGGAACAGGAACTTCGCGTAGATCGACGCGTCTGAGGCGCCCATCGCCGGGAAAGCGGTCAGCGGATCGTCGAAGCCAGACAGGAAGAATCCGGTCGTGCCGAGGATCTCGCCCGTGCCGTCGCCGCCACCGCCGAATGCGACCGCGAAGCCGATCGTCCAGAACGCGATCGCCGCAAGCGCCGCGTTGAAGACGATCTTGGCGACGATCGATCCCGCGTTCTTGCCGCGCACCAGCCCGATCTCGAGCGCGGCGAGGCCGCCGAGCATCAGGAAGACGAGGAAGGCGCAGATCATCACCCAGAGAGTGTCGATCGCAGAGTTGGATTCGGCGAAGCTGCCGGCGCCATCGGCGGCCGTTGCCATGGCCGGAAGCGCGAATAGGGCCAGCAGGGATAGGACAGGCAGCGCGAGCGCGCGGCGACGATGGCGAAGCAAGGTGATTCCCCCTGAAAATTGTTCGGACCGGGACAGAACAACACCGCGCGTGGGAGGCACGGAAGGGGCAAGTCTAATTGGCGGCTGGCCGGAACCGCGGGCCGGTGCCCGCGCCCGCCTGATCAGGCGATCTGCTCGATCTTTCCGCCGTGTACGTCGAAGATGAACTCCCCGACTTCGATCCCCTCGGGGAACAGCTCGCAACTGCGTAGTCGCTCGGCGTCGGCGTGAAGCGTTTGGACCTGATCGTCGATCGTCATGAAGTCGATCTCGGCGGCGGAGTTGCCCGTTGCGGCCGAGACGATCTGCTCGATCGACTGCTGGGTGTTGTTGGCCACACCGCAGTCGGTGTGCTGCATCAGCGCGATGCGGTTCACGCCAAGCACGTGGGTGGCGATGATCAACGTACGCAGCACGTCGTCGGTGACGCGCGCGCCGGCGTTACGGATGATCTTGGCGTCACCGGTTATCAGGCCCAGCGCCTGCAGCGGCTCGATGCGCGAGTCGATGCAGGTGACCACCGCGAGACCGCGGCGAGCGCGACCGCTGGCGAGTTCTTCGTGGCCTTCCGCGTAGGCGGCGTTGGCGGTGAGGATGTCGTTGAAGGGCAAGGTGGCTCTCGGTGACGAATTGTTCGATGGGCCGGGTAGGACTCGAACCTACGACCAAGGGATTATGAGTCCCCTGCTCTAACCAACTGAGCTACCGGCCCGTGGCGGTGATCTTATGTGCGCCGCAGGCCGGTGTGGGCCATTTGCCGCCATCGGCGCGCGGGGTCAAACTCATTCATGCGGTTTGCAGCAACTTTTTCCGTCCGGAGGTCGATTCACCGGAAGGAGTACCCCGCGGATACGTCGAAAAACCGGCCCATGAAGCAAGCTGCCGTGCTCGACGCCCCGGCCGACAAGGCCGTCAAGAACAAGACCTCAGCCAAGGCCGACTCGCCGATCAAGGCGCGCAAGACCGTTAAGCCCGAGGCCGAGAAGCCACTGACCCTCAGTGAGCTGATCCGCTCGCGGCTCGATGGTTGCTCGCGTGCCCAGCGCGACGTCGCGCTCTACATCATCGACCATCTCGAAGAGTCGGCTTTTCAGACCGCTGAACAACTTGCGGCTCAGGTCCAGACTTCGTCTTCGACTGTCGTGCGCTTCAGCCAGGCGCTCGGCTTCGAGGGATTCCCCGAACTTCAGACCGCTGCACGCGAGGAGTACCGCGCCGAGCGCCGCGAGCAGGAGACCGGCGGCAACGGCACGCTCTTCGGGCTCGACCCAACGGCGGCCGAGTCGAGCGTGATGGCCGATCAGATCAACATCGAGGAGACGGCGCGCCGCATGGACCGCGCCACCTTCGACGCAGCGATCGAGGCGATCACCGGCGCACGCAACATCCTCGTAGTCGGCACCGACCAGATGGCTTTCTTTGCCAGTTACATGCGGCACATGCTGATGCTGCTCGACCACCGTTGCGAACTTGTGGCGAGCCCATCTCAAGACTCGATCAGCCGTGTGGCGCGGATCGACGAGGACACACTTGTGATCACTTTCTGCGCCGGACGCCCGCACACGATCGTCACCCGAGCGATGCGTCTGGCGAACACGCGTGGCGCGAAGTCGATCGCGATCACCGACGCGTCGATGAGCGAGATCGCCAAGCTTTCCTCGCATCACATCTACTACTCGTCGACGAGTCCGTCTTTCGTGCGCTCGCACACCGCGCTGCTGGGGATCGTGCAGGGTCTGGTGCACGGGCTCTACGACAGCAACACCGACGTGTACGGCGGGCGCATTCGCGCCTATCGCGGCAAGTAGCTCAACCCGCCGGCCCCGCCGCCTTCTCGAACGACACGTTCGTCTGCCTGTCGGACTGCGACGGCGACCAGCTCCAGAGGCTGTACTCGTAGTGCCGGTATCCGCCGGCGAAGTGCAGGCCCTTCGGTGGTCCGGGCAGCAGCTTGTCCTGGGACTTCCAGCCGGGGTGCTGGTACGGCTCCCATGCGTGGTAGATCACCAGCTGGTCCGGCCGCACGCAGGCCGATAGCTTCGCGCGAACGATGAACTCGTCGTAGTCGTTGAAGACGCGGATGAAGTCGTGGTCTTCGATACCGCGAACGGCCGCCTCGCCATCGTTGATGAACGCGAACGGCTCGCCGCGGTGCAGCTTCATCATCTGTTCGCTCGTGTGCCAGACGCCGTGGACGCTCCAGCGCACGTGGCCGCCGGTCAGGCGCTTGTCGTGGCGGCGACCGCCGATCGACGGGGGCACCTTGTACTTGACGAGGTGCTCGTCGGCCTCGACGAACCAGGGATGGTCGGCCAGCAACTGCATGCGCCGCGTCGTGGTCTTGTAGGGGATCTTTTGTTCGATCTGGTCGCGGAATGGATAGAGCACCTCTCCGGCGATCTGATCGCTGTTGAGCGCGGCCGACGCCTGCCACGGCGGCCGTCCGGTCGCCCAGGCGACGCCGTCTTCGCGCAGTGTGTCGAGACCGACGACGCCGTCGCCGTCGACCGACTCGATCCAGCCCATCTTCGATAGTGAGTGCAGCGCGTCGTCGACCATGCGCTCCTCGTCGGCATCGGTTTCGCCGTATCGCCCCCCGACGGTTGCGCGCCAGTACATCTCATCGACCACTATCTCGCGTTCTCCCGCGAAGTAGTTTTCGACGCCGCGCTCCTGGAGGTGCTTCTGGACGGCCTTGACGATGCCCAGCACGATCATGCGATCGGACTTCGACTCGGCCAGCATGCCGGCGGCGTTGTCTGTGAAGACCATGAATCGGGTCGTCGCCGTCGTGTACTTGGTGTCGGCGTACTCGTAGTAAGAGGCCGCGGGCAGCACGTAGTCGCTCATCAGTGCGGTCGTGCTCCAGCGCGTGTCGGCCGTGTAGACGAGCTCGAGCTGCGGCCAGACGTTCTCCTGAAAGCTGCGTCCGCGGTGCCGGCGTAGTGGGTTCGAGCCGCTGACGAACATCGCTCGCGGCTGCACGTCGGCCGCCGGCTTGTCCCATGGCTCGGTCCATCCCTCGCGCTTGGCCTCGGCCGCGTAGTCGTCGATCGAGCGTTTGGCGTCAGGATCGTCGAGATGCTCGCGCCAGACGTCTCGGTAGCCGGCGTGATTCATCCAGAAGTGAATCGGTTGAGCGAGTGTGCCGGCCATCTTCATCAGTTCGCGCATCGCGCCGAAGACGGCCTCGGTGTACGGCATTGACGGGTCCATCTTCACGCGCTCGCGGTAGTCCTCGATCAACATCAGGATCAAACTCAGCGACGTGCCTACGGGATCGGGCGATTCGATCACTTCCCTGGGCATAGCCGAGACCAGCGGCATGCTGGCCAGGAAGTCGAAGCCGGCACTCATGCCGCGCGTGCCGCTGCCGGGCCGGCCGACGTTGCCGGTCAGCGCCATCATGTAACAGAATGCACGCTCGACGAGATCGCCGTGGTAGAGCTTGCCGGTGTTCGGGTTGCTGAAAACGAACACCTTGCGTTCGGGACGGCAAGACTCGGCGATGTAGCGCAACTGGCCGGGGTGCACGCCGGCCATCCGGTGGACTTCCTCGGGCGTGTAGTCGACGAGGCGCTCGGTGAGCATGTTGTAGACGGTCGTCAGTTCGACGGTCGAGCCGTCGGCCAGCGTGACCGACGTGCGTCCCGTCAGGTCGTAATCGAATGCGAGCTCGAGCGTTCCGGTCGGTATTTTGCGGGCCTCCGAAGTGCTTGCGTCGATCGCGTAGAACTGTTCGTCGCTGCCGTCCTCGACCAAGTCGGACTCGCGCAGATAGCGCTTCGTGTCGGCGCGCACCGCGATCGGCAGGTCGGTCTGCTCGCGCATGAAGTCCTTGTCGACCCAGCCCTCGTCGATCAGGATTTTGCAGACTCCCAGCCACAGCGCGGGGTCGGCCGTCCAGTCGACGGGCACCCACTGGTCGGCGAACTGCGCGGTCGGGTTCTTGTCGGGGCAGATCGAGATGATCCGTGCGCCGCGGTAGCGGGCCTCGAGGAAGTAGTGGATGTCGGGGATGTTCGCGTAGACCGGGTTGCTGAGCATGATGATCGTGTCCGGCAGGAACCAGTTCTCGATGCCCGAGACGGCCTCGTACTGGCCGAACGTCAGGAAGATCCCCGGGTTGAAATCTCCGGTCAGGAAGTTGAGGTCGAAGGCCGTGCCGCCGAGCAGTCCCATCAACGCCGGCGCCGTCGCCTCGCCACCGCCGCGCATCACACCGATGCCGTTGGCCGAGTGATCGTCGATCAGCGCTTCGGGTCCGTGCTCGATGATGATCTCGGCCAACTTCTGGCCGATCTCATCGAAGGCCGTGTCCCAGCTGATCTGCTGCCAGTCACCGCTGCCGCGCTCGCCGACCCGCTTCATCGGATGACGGATCCGGTCGGCGCCGTACATCGCCTTGCTGTGCTGCCCACCCTTCTGGCAACCTCGCGGGTTGTAGTCGGGCACGCGGTGATCGGGGTCCTCGAACGGCCGGTAGTTGCACGCCAGTTCCTCGCGCACGACCTCGCCGTCTTTGACGTACACACGGAACGGACAGCCGCCCGGGTAGCAGTTGACACGGTGCGTACCCCACTTCCAGGAGTCCCACTTCCAGTAGTCCTCGGTCTTGACGGTGACTGGGCTGACGTGCGATCCAATCGGGCCGTCGTGGCCGGAAGCCACACCTGGCACCGGGGGCCGAGAGGCGTCGTCTCGGTCGGAATCAACACTCATCGCTGCTCCATTCAGTCGTACGGCAGGCGTGAACGGTGCACAGGGTGATTCCACCCTACCAGTCAGTAGGAATTGCGGGGCGGTTTGTGTGCGGGGCGCATTTTCGGGCCGGCGGTCACGGGTCGGCCGGTTGTTATTAGACTCCGCGCCAATGAAGGAACTCGCTGACGGCGTGTGGCAGCTTTCGGGCAGGCCGGCCGACAACATCAACATTTACCTGCTGGGCGACGTGCTCGTCGACGCCGGCACGGTGCTTGACAGAAGCCGCATCTTCAAGCAGCTCGATGGGCGCGACGTGAGCGCTCATGCGCTGACGCACGCGCATTTCGATCACTTTGGCTCCAGCAAGGCCGTCTGTGAGCGCTACGGAGTCGAGTTCTGGGCCGGCGCCGACGACGTTGAGGCGATCGAGCGGGGGAAGATGGTCGGCAAGGTTCCCGGTCTCGGCCGGCGCATGCTGCCTGCCGCGCCCGCGCTGAAGGTGAACCGTGCATTGCGCGAGGGTGACACCGTCGGCGATTTCGCGGTGCTTGACACGCCCGGTCATTCGCCCGGCCACGTGTCCTTCTGGCGGGAGTCCGACGGCGTGCTCGTCTGCGGCGACGTGATGTGGGGATACAACCCATTCTTGATGCGCGGCGGCGTTCGCGAGCCGTATCCAGCCGTCAGTCCCGACCACGCGCTGAACCGCGAGTCGGCCCGCAAGCTCGCGGCTTTGCGGCCGCAGCTAGTGCTGTTTGGTCACGGCGCACCGTTACGCGACACCGAGCGCTTCGTGCACGCCGTCGATCAACTGCCGACCTGATCGCTCTTTCAGCGCAGCCACGCTGGTAGATTGGCCGCTATCCGATGCGGAAGCTGATCTGATGCGGCGCTGGAACGGTTGGGGCGACGAGGCCGACGACTTTCCGCTGAAGTCCGGCGGGCGTGCGTTCCTGCGCGAAAAGCTCGGCGAGGCCCAGCCGCTTCCCGACGCGAAGCTCGACGACGTGATCGCCACGGTCCCCGCTTCCCGGCTGCCTGGGCACCCGCTGATCGACACCGACGCCGAAGATCGCGTGCGCCATGCGCGCGGGCAGAGCTTCGGCGATTGGGTCGCGATGCGCAGCGGCGAGTTCGGCACGTTTCCAGACGGCGTCGCCCATCCCACCAGCTCGTCCGAGGTGCGTGAGCTGATCGACTTCTGTGCACGCGAAGGGGTAGAGGCGATCCCGTACGGGGGCGGCACGTCAGTCGTTGGCCACCTCACGCCTAACGGCGGCGATCGCCCCGTGCTGTCGATCGACATGGGTTCGATGAACAAGCTGATCGCCCTCGATCGGACCAGCAACCTCGCGACCTTCGGCGCCGGCACCGCGGGGCCGGCGCTCGAAGCGCAATTGCGCGAGAAGGGGTACACGCTCGGACACTTCCCGCAGTCGTTCGAGCTCTCGACTCTCGGTGGTTGGGTGGCGGCCCGTTCGAGTGGTCAGCAGTCGCTTCGCTACGGGCGTATCGAGCAGCTCTTCGCCGGTGGTCGTCTGGAGTCGCCGGCCGGCACCCTCGAGATTCCGACGTTTCCGGCCAGCGCGGCCGGCCCTGATCTGCGCGAGATGGTGCTCGGCTCCGAGGGTCGGCTCGGCGTATTGACCGAGGTGACGGTGCGCGTCACGCCCCTGCCCGAGCACGAGAGCTTTCACGTGGCCTTCATGCCGAACTGGTCGGCCGGGCGAGAGGCCCTGCGGAGGCTGGCCCAGGACAGGATCCAGCTATCGATGCTGCGCCTCAGCAACGCCGCCGAAACGCAAACCCAGCTGACGCTGGTCGGCAAGCCGAGATTGGTCGGAATGCTCAAGGGTTTCCTCCGCCGCCGCGGGCTAGACGCCGATATGTGCATGCTGACCTTTGGCGTCACCGGTTCGAAGGTGGAGTGCGACGTGGCCCGCGCATTCGCCAAGCAGCAGATCAAGCTAAGTGGGGGAGTGCTGACCGGCACGGCACTCGGCAAGCGATGGGAAGAGACGCGCTTCCGCTCGCCCTACGTGCGAAACGGCATGTGGGAGCGTGGCTATGCGATCGACACGCTCGAAACCAGCACCGACTGGAACAACGTCGGTCCGCTCGGCGAGTCGATCGAGGACGCCCTGCGCGAGGGCCTTGCCGGCGAGGGCGAGCGAGTTCACGTCTTC
Organism: Actinomycetota bacterium; assembly: GCA_016219715.1. Classification (GTDB taxonomy): domain Bacteria; phylum Actinomycetota; class Thermoleophilia; order Solirubrobacterales; family JACPNS01; genus JACPNS01. The sequence continues at coordinate 42,704 of JACRKX010000024.1, forward strand.
ACGCACATCTCGCACGTTTACGGACAGGGGTCGAGCCTCTACACCACCTATGTATTTCGCGTCGGTCGCGACTACGGCGCGACGCTCGATCGCTGGCGCAAACTCAAAGGTGCGGCCAGCCGGGCGATCGTCTCCGGCGGCGGCACGATCAGCCATCACCATGGTGTCGGCACCGATCATGCGCCCTACCTGGTTGCAGAGAAGGGCCAGCTGGGCATAGCGGCGATCGAGTCACTGCTCAAAACCTTCGATCCCGACGGGATCATGAATCCCGGCAAGCTGGTCGAGACCGGTGCGCCGGTGACCGGAGACGCGCTCGCGTGAGCGGCGGTCTCGGCTCGCGCGCCGACGCCCTCGCGCGGCTGCGCGACCCGGCCGGGCGGTGGGACGTGCTGGTCATAGGCGGGGGCATCACGGGCGCAGGCATCTTGCGCGAGGCCGCGCGGCGCGGGCTGCGCGCGGCGTTGATCGAGGGCAACGATTTTGCCTCCGGCACGTCGAGCCGCTCGTCGAAGATGGTTCACGGCGGTCTGCGCTACATGGCCCAGGGCGCCTTCACGATGACGCGCAAGGCCGTCAAGGAGCGCGAACGGCTGCTGCGTGAGGCGCCCGAACTGGTCACGCGCATGCCGGTGGCGTTCACGCTGCGAAAGGGAAAGTTTCCCGGGCGCAGGGTGTTCGGCGCCCTGATCGGCGTCTACGACCGGATGGCCGGCATCAACGACCACCGCTTCCTCTCAAACCGTGAGCTCAGCGATCGCAACCCCGGCGTCGACACCTCGCAGCTCGCGGGCGCCTACTTCTACACCGACGCGCTCACCGACGACGCGCGCCTTGTGCTCTGCGTGCTCGAGGCCGCTGTGGCAGATGGAGCCACCGCGGTCAACTATGCGCGCGCGATCGAACCGCTGCGTTCGGACGGGCGTGTAACGGGGGTGAGTGTCGCGGCCGATGGCGAGACCTTCGAAGTTGCGGCGAACGTGGTGGTCAACGCAACGGGAGCCTGGGCCGACGAACTGCGCGCCGGAATCGCCGGCGAACGCCGCATGCGGCCACTGCGAGGCAGTCATTTGATCGTGCCGCATGAGCGCCTGCCGGTCAGCGACGCCGTCACCTTCTTTCACCCCGACGACGGTCGGCCGGTCTACGCCTACGAATGGCTGGGCGTCACCGTGATCGGTACTACGGATCTCGACTTCGAAGGCGATCTCTCCGGCGAACCGGCGATTACCGAAGGCGAAGTCGAATATCTGCTTGCCGCGGCTGCCAATCAGTTCGGCAGCGCCGCAATCGGGCGCGACGACGTGATCTCGACTATGTCGGGCGTGCGGCCGGTCGTCGACAGCGGCAAAGACAAGGATCCCTCAAAGGAGACGCGTGAGGAGGCGATCTGGGTCGACGAAGGGCTGGTCACCGTAACGGGAGGCAAGCTGACGACGTTCAGGCCGATTGCTATGGCGACGCTGAAGGCGGTCGAGCCACTGCTGGGACTGGAGGCGCCGTTGCCGCTCGATGAGCGGCCCGTATTCGACACACCTCCTTCGCGGGAGCGGGCTGACCGCGCGCAACCGATCGACGGCACGCCGTACTCGTGGGCCGATCTGCGCGCGGCCGTCGACAGCGAACAGGTCGAACACCTTGACGACCTTCTGCTGCGCCGCACCCGGATCGGCAATCTGCTTCCAGGCGGCGGCGACGCGATCGCGACCGAAGCCCTTCAGCTATGCCGCCAGCGCCTCGGCTGGGGCGACGAACGCGTCGCCGCGGAGCGGAGCCGCTACGAGCGGATCGTTCTCGACCACTACTCGCTGCCGCAATGACCTCCGCGTCAGACGCGAAACGCGATCCGCTGCTGCTTGCGATCGACAACGGCACCCAAAGCGTGCGTGCGCTCGCGTTCACGCTCGGTGGCGAGCTGGCCGGTGTCGAGAAGGTCGCGATCGAGCCGTACTTCAGTGAAAACCCCGGGTGGGCCGAGCAGCACGTCGAGGTGTACTGGGACGCAGTCTGCGAGGCGTGCCGGGGGTTGCTTGGCGCGCTTGGAGTAGACGCCGCCCGGGTGGCGGGGCTGGCCGTTACCACTCAGCGTTCGACGCTGGTCAACCTCGACACCGATGGACGTCCGCTGCGACCTGCGATCGTCTGGCTCGATCAACGGCGTAGCGCCAACCCGCCGCGCATGTCACGAGTGATCGAAGCCGGCGCGAAGCTCACCGGGCGGGGGCAGATCCTGCGCGAACTGCGTGCCGAGGCAGAGTGCAACTGGATCGCCGAATACCAGCCCGAAGTCGTCGCCGCGACGCGCAGATTCGTTTTTCTCTCCGGGTATCTCAACTGGCGGCTGACGGGTGCTTTCGTCGACTCGGCGGCGGCTCAGGTGGGATACGTGCCATTCGACTTCAAGAAGCGGCAGTGGGCCGGAGACGGCGATCCGCGCTGGCGAGCGCTGGCTGTCGAGCGTGAGTGGCTGCCGGAGCTGACGCCGGCCGGTGGCCGGCTCGGCGAGCTGACGGCCGACGCAGCCACTGCCATGGGGCTTCCGCCAGGTCTGCCGGTGATCGCGGCCGGCACTGACAAGGCATGTGAGTTGCTTGGTTCGGGGTGCCTAGATCCGTCGACCGGCGGCGTCAGCTACGGCACCACCGCCACGATCAACACCGTCAACAACCGCTACGTCGAGCCGATCCCGCCGCTGCCGGCGTACCCGGCCGCACAGCCGGATGCATGGAACAGCGAGGTGATGATCCGTCGCGGGTACTGGATGATCGAGTGGTTCAAGCGAGAGCTCGGCAGCGATGTACTCGGAAACACTGATTTCGATTCGCCCGGGGCTGGCGAAGAGGCGTTCGCGCGGCTCGAACAGCTGCTCTCGGAAACGCCCCCCGGCGCGGACGGCTTGCTGCTGCAGCCTTACTGGGGTGCCGGCACGCCGTTCCCTGGACCAGAGGCGCGCGGCGCGGTGATCGGCTTTGGCGACATGCACGGCCGTTCGCACATGTACCGCGCGATCGTCGAGGGGATCGCTCACGCGTTACGCGATGCCGGAAAGCGGCTGGCGAAGCGCAACGGCAGGTCGCTCGAGCGCCTGCGGGTGGCCGGCGGCGGCGCGCGATCCGACGCCGTAATGCAGATCACCGCCGATGTCTTCGGATTGGTGGCCGAGCGTCCGCACGTCACCGAGGCGAGCGGGCTGGGAGCCGCGATCAACGTCGCCGTCGGTCTCGGTCTGCAGCCCGACTACGAGACTGCCGTCGCCCGCATGGTGCGAGTCGGCGACGCCTTCACGCCGGATCCGGCGAGTCACGCGCTCTACACCGAGATTCACGAGCGTGTTTACAGCGGCATGTACAAGCGTCTGGCGCCGCTGTACCGGTCGATTCGTGAGATCACCGGGTATCCGCCTTAGCCGACCGCGCCGTCTTCCTGCTGCGAAACTTGTGCCTTGCGATTCCTTCACGTGATCGAAGGCGGCGTGGTGGCCGCTGCGCTTGCCGCGGGGGCGATCTTCGGCGGCGGCGACGAGACCGCCGGTCCGAGCGCGGCCGAGCAGGCTGCGAGCCGGATGACCACAAGCGAGTTGGTCGGTCAGCGCATCGTCACTGGCTACGTCGGCGCCAAGCCATCCTCGGCGCTGCTGAACTCTGCCCGGCGTGGCCGGATCGGCGGCGTGATCCTGTTCAAGGACAACATCCCGTCGGTGACCCGGGCGAAGCGATCGATTCGCGCCCTACAGCGCGAGGCGCGAATCGGAGAACAGCCTAAGTTGTTGGTGATGATCGATCAGGAGGGCGGAATCGTCAAGCGGATCGAATCGATTCCGCCGCGACGCAGCCCACGTCAGATCGGCCGCTCGGCCGACCCGGCCGCGGCCGCGCGCGCCGAAGGCGAGGCCACCGGCGCCGCGCTGGCCAAGCTCGGATTCAACGTCGATCTGGCGCCGGTGGCCGACGTGCCCGATCGCGCCGATTCCTTTCTCGACACGCGCGCCTTCTCGCGCGACGCCGGAACCGTCGCCGAGGCCGCCTGCGCCTTTGCCGAGGGCTTGAACACGGGTGGCGTGGCGGGTGCCTTCAAGCACTTTCCTGGGCTCGGCCGGGCCCGCGCCAACACCGATCTGCAAAGGGTGCGCGTCGATGCGACCGAAGTCCAGCTGCGCGCCGATCTTGAACCGTATCGACGCTGTCCCGCCGAGCGCCGGCTGACGATGATCGCGAGTGCGAAGTATCCAAGGCTCGGCATCTCGTCGCCGGCGGTGCTCAATCGCGAGGCATACGATCTTCTCGCCGAGACCGGTTTCACGGGGCTGACGATCAGCGATGCTCTCGACACTCCGGCGATCGCCGGGCGCGCTCGCCACGAGTACCGCGCCGTCCGCGCCGGCCTAGACCTCCTGCTCTACGCCCAGACACGGGGTGCGGCGACCCGCGCCTACAAGCGGCTGGTGAGCGAGGCAAAGGCCGGCCGGCTCTCGCGTACGTCGCTCGAGGCCGACGCGGCGCGCATCGTTGAGTTCAAGACGGCACTGGCTGACTGAGGCGCGCTGCCTGGCTTCGCTTTTCGCGGGCTGGCGGGTCAGCGTGCCCGGCCGAGACGTATGTCTAAGATCACTTGAATGAGCAGCGATAACGGATCCCAAGCAACTTTCCGAGTAAAAGCCGGCCTGGCAGAGATGCTGAAGGGCGGCGTGATCATGGACGTGGTCACCCCTGAAGAGGCGAAGATCGCCGAAGAGGCCGGCGCTTGCGCCGTGATGGCGCTAGAGCGCGTGCCAAGCGACATCCGCCGCGACGGCGGCGTGGCGCGCATGAGCGACCCCGAGATGATCCGCGGCATCAAGCAGGCCGTCTCGATCCCGGTAATGGCTAAGGCCCGTATCGGCCACTTCGTCGAGGCCCAGCTGCTCGAAGCGCTCGACATCGACTACATCGACGAGTCCGAGGTGCTGACCCCGGCCGACGAGGCCAATCACATCGACAAGCATCCGTTCAAGATTCCGTTTGTCTGCGGGGCGACGAATCTCGGTGAGGCCCTGCGCCGAATCGGCGAGGGCGCCGCGATGATCCGCAGCAAGGGCGAGGCCGGCACCGGCGACATCGTCGAGGCCGTGCGCCACCTGCGCCAGATCCGCAGCGAGATCCGTCAGCTGCAGGGCATGGAGAACGACGAGCTCTTCGCCGCGGCGAAGAACCTTCAGTCGCCGTTGTCGCTCGTACAGGAGGTCGCTGAGACCGGCAAGCTACCGGTGGTCATGTTCAGCGCCGGAGGCGTAGCTACGCCAGCCGACGCGGCTCTGATGATGCAGCTCGGCGCCGAGGGCGTGTTCGTCGGCTCCGGCATCTTCAAGTCGTCCGACCCGGCGAAGCGCGCCAAGGCGATCGTCGAGGCCACCACGCATTTCGCGGATCCCGAGCGCGTGCTTCACGCCTCCTTCGGCCTCGGCGAGCCGATGCAGTCGATCGAGAGTCGCAAGCTCGACGAGTCCGAACTGCTGGCGCAGCGCGGCTGGTGAGCCGGCGCGCCGGACCGGTCGGCGTGCTCGCCCTGCAGGGCGGCTTCGAGGCGCACGAAAGACTCCTCCGGCCGCTTGGCGCCGAAGTTCGTCAGGTCCGCATGCCTAGCGACCTCGATGGCCTCGCCGCGCTGGTGCTGCCCGGTGGCGAATCGACGACGATGATGCTCGGCATCGAACGTGAAGGTCTCGCCGCGCCGCTTGCCGAGTTCGCCGCGTCTGGCCGCCCGGTCCTGGCCACCTGCGCCGGCGCGATCATCCTCGACGACGAGCACCTTGGATTGATCGACCTTCACTGCGAGCGCAACGCCTACGGCGGCCAGATCCACAGCTTCGAGGCCGACCTGAAGTTCGACGGCGCCGGCGACGACCCGTTTCGAGGCGTGTTCATACGCGCGCCGCGCTTCACGCGACTTGGCGATGACGTCGTCGTGCTGGCCGAGCACGATTCGGCGCCCGTCGCAGTACGCGAGCGCAACATCTTCGCCATGAGCTTTCACCCGGAGCTCACCGCCGACGACAGGATCCATCGCCGGTTCATTGAAATGAATCTCGTCAACAACGTCACCGACATCGATCGAAAGAAGGCCGCATGAGAGACCCACGCGTAGACGCGCTCGCCAACATTCTGGTCAACTACTCGACCGGCGTGAAGCCGGGGGAGACCTGTGTGATCCAGAGCGAGGTGGCCGCCGAACCGCTCGTGCAGGCCGTTTACGAAGAGGTGCTCAAGGCCGGCGGCCTGCCGATCGTGCAGCTGGCGCTGAGCGAGGGCGCTCCGGCGTTTTACAAGTACGCCAACGACGAGCAGCTCACGTGGATCCCGCCAACCGCGCAGTGGATCGCCGAGAACATCGACACCCGCATCGCGATCATGGCCGACACGAACACGCGCGCGCTCAGCAACGTCGATCCCGAGAAGCAGACGAAGGTCAGCACGGCGCGCAAGCCGCTGATGGACGCGTCCATGAAGCGCTCCGCCGCCGGCGACTACCGCTGGTCGCTAACGCTGTTCCCGACCAACGCATACGCCTCAGAGGCCGGGCTGTCGCTCTCGGAATACGAGGACTTCTTCTACAACGCCTGTCTCGCCGGCGACCCCGATCCGCTTACGGCCTGGCAGCGCCAGAGCGACATGGTCAAGAAGCTGGCGGCGTGGATGGAGGGCAAGAAAGAAGTCCACATCAAGGCTCCCGGAACCGACATAACGCTCGGCGTCGAGGGCCGCACCTGGATTCCGTGTGTCGGCACGCACAACATGCCCGATGGTGAGTTCTTCACCGGCCCAGTCGAAGACAGCGTCAACGGCGTCGTCGAGTTCAGTTTCCCGGCCACCTACGGCGGCCGCGAGGTCAGCGGCGTGCGCTTCGAGTTCAAAGACGGCAAGATCGTCGACGCCTCGGCCCAGCAGGGTGAGGATTTCCTGTTGAAGATGCTCGACACCGACGACGGCTCGCGCCGGCTCGGAGAGCTGGGAATCGGCACCAACTACGGCATTACGACCGGTACCAAGGAGATCCTGCTCGACGAGAAGATCGGCGGCACCGTTCACATGGCGATCGGCATGAGCTACCCCGAGAGCGGTGGCACGAACGACTCCGCGATTCACTGGGACATGGTCTGCGACCTGCGCCAAGGCGGTTCGATCACGGTCGACGGCACCGAGTTGCAGCGCGACGGCAAGTTTCTCGTCTAATCGACGACTTCGCTGCGAGCGCGAAGCGCGGCTCGCCGTTTGCGCAGCATCGCAAGCCCCTGCAAGCGGCGCTCGCCGCCGTGCCGGCCATCGATACCGAGCAGTTCTAGGGTGGCCGGCGCCGGGCTCGGCGTGGAGCGAAGTTTGGCGGGCTGACGAAGGCTGGCGTCAAGCTCTTGGCGAAGCGCGAGCACTGCGATCAGATCCCACCCGCACGCCCCGACGGCGCGCAGCACGTTGGCGAAGCTGGGCTCGCGCCGGCCGCTCTCCCAGCGCGCAACGGTCTGTTGCGGAACCCCAAGCCGCCGCGATAGTTCGGCTTGAGAGATGACCGATCGCTCCCGTGCGACCCGCACCAGTCTTCCGCCGCCGCCCTCGGCGGTGATGTGGGTTGGACCGATTCCGAGCACCTCGGGCATTCAACATCCATTTGGATGTCAGGAGTGAGACGAGTCGCGCCAATTCCGCGACGAGATCGCAACGATCTGCACAGTCACGGTGCCGGGGGCGGGCCAGGGGATCGTCGTGGAGGCAAGATGCTCGCCGCTCGGCACCATGCCGCTGAGCAAATTCAACATCCAATCGGATGTTGAATGTCAGAGCACTGGCGCAATGCCTCGCGCCCTGCGGTCAACACGACGCGCGCCGAGCGGCGGACGAAAAAAGAAAGTTCGTTCGATTGCATGAAACGATGTATTATTCGCGGCCGTAGCTGGCGCCGTATGCAATAGCGTCCGCTTCCCCCGTAGATCGTCCCCCAGCCAAGGAGCAGCTGCGCATGTCCGGTTTCGAAGTGTTCAACAACAAAGTCGCCGTCATCACCGGTGCCGCGTCTGGGCTCGGTCAGGGATTCGCGACCGTGACGGCAGCCAATGGCGCCACGGTCGTTGCTGCCGACATCAATCTCGAAGGCGCGGAGAAGACCGCCGAGCGCATCACTGCCGCCGGTGGCAAGGCCACGGCGAAGCAGGTCGACGTTCGCGATGCCGCCGCCGTCGCGAAGCTCGTCGATGACGCCGTAGCCGAGCACGGGCGAATCGACTACATGTTCAACAACGCCGGAATCGCGGTGCAGGGGCCGATGCAGGAGATCCCGATCGAGCACTGGGACGAGATCATCGACATCAACCTAAAGGGTGTCGTGCATGGCACGTCGGCCGCGTACAAGCACATGTACAAGCAGAAGAGCGGTCACATCGTCAACACTGCCAGCCTCGCTGGCCTGGTCCCGTCTCCGCTCCTGTCGCCCTACAGCGCGACGAAGTTCGGCGTGGTCGGCTTGTCTGACTCGCTGCGCGTCGAGGCGCAGGGGACGGGCGTGAAGGTCACGGCGCTGTGTCCGGGATTCATCGAGTCCGGCATTTACGACTCCGCGCGTTACAGCGGCGGACTCAACGCCGAGATCGGGCGTAAGCAGATTCCTCTGATCGTGCCGCTCGAGGAGGGCGTCGACAAGCTGCTCAAAGGCGTCGTCAAGGAAAAGCGCGTCGTCACGCTGCCGCTGTATGGCTACCTGTTCTGGTACGGCTATCGCGCCACGCCCGTCGCGGGCATCAAGCTCAGTGGCTTTCTGGCCCGTCGCCAGATGAAGGCGATCAAGAAGGCCGCTAGATAGGCGAAAGCCGGCCCGGCGAAGCTCGCCAGGCCGGCTCTCATTTGGCTGGGCTTCGTTGCTCTCAGCCGGTGAACTGCGGTGTGACGCGTCTCGCGGCCGCGCGGACCCGGCACTTCGAGATCCGTCGCGTTGCCGACGCGCTGCGGCCGTCGGCGTAGGTTGTGACCACGCGCACGCGGTGCGTTCCCGGTTTGTAACCGCGCAGGTTGATGACGAACGTCGGCTTCGACCAGGACACCTTCTTCTTGAGCTTTCCATCGACGTACAGCGAGACGGTCGACGGCGTGCCACTGGCGTAGCTGGGTGAGATCCTCAGCCGGCTGCCGCGCAGGCACTTATTGCTCGTTGAGAAGCTGACCGTCGGCGACGCGGCGGCGACGGTCGGGATCACCGGTGCGTCGACCCACGTCTTGGTCACGCGGTTCGATCGCTGCGTCCGTTCGCGGTCGTCGACGAACGTCGCTTCGATCGTGTCGGTTCCGATCGCGGTACCGGTGTAGGTGAACGTTGCGTTGCCGCTGGCGTCGGTGGTCCCGGTTCCCGTCAGTCCGGCGTGCGGGCCGTCGATCACTTTGAAGGTGACCAGCTTGCCGGCAACCGGTTCGACGGCGGCGATCGTCGGCTCGTCGTTGGTGACCGTTGCCGTGACGGTGTGTGGCGTCCCGATTGGGTTGGTCGCCTCCTCAGGTGAGAGGCGGATGTCGGAGATCACCTCCACGCCGCGCGCGAGGATGTACGGCGTCCCGACGCTTCCGTCTGGCGCCGTATAGGTGTTGCCGATGTCTTCGGCGATCGCCAGCACCTCGAACGAGATCGGGAAGCTGTCGAATGCCTCGTGTACCGAGCAGCTCCAGTTCGACAGAGTCGTGTCGGTCAGGCCGACCAGCGCCGGATGCGTCGCCACGATGTGAGCGTCGTTGTAACAACCGACTCCTGTCGCCGTGAAGGTGCCAAAACCGCTCAACAAAGGCACGGGTGTCATTGGCGCGGTGTCGTGGTAGTAACAGCTGAGCGAGATGTATGCGCCCGTCTTGCCGGCCTCGGCGACGCTGAACGCGGCGGCCTTCTCCATTAGATCGGTACCACCTTGGCCTTGGTGGTAGGTCTCGTCGGTGCCGATGATGATTACGTTTCCGTCGACGACGGAGGACCACAGCGCCGCGTTGGCCTGTGCCGCCGCGGCGGGGCCGAGTGAGGCGCAGGTCGGATCGCCGAGCACGATGCCATCGAAGGCGTCGAACTCGGCCGAACTCATTGCCGACCACTCGCCCGGTGTCTTCAGGATCGGAGTCTTTCCGGCCGCCACGAACTTCTGGGCGAGTGTGCTCGATACGCCGCCCGAGACGGTCGTGTCGAGGATTACAACCTCGCCGGGGGCGGCTTGTGCCGGCGTGGCAAACAGCGCGAATGCCAACGTTATGAGCACCGAACATAGGGCGGCGCCGATCGACGGTCTAGCGGCGCCCCGGCTGCTCAAGGGCGGCGCTGCGAATGCGAAGATCATTGGTGGAACCTTTCTGGGAGTGATTAGTCGCCCGACCTTCGACGTTTTTGCGCACGACGACGGTCGGGACGATTCATCGGATTCGACTGAGCCACCGGGATCGCTGCCGAGTGATTCCGGGTGGCCTGCCCGAGTGATCGGTCAGCGCAGGGCGTGACCGGGCATTGCCAGCATCCTCCCAGAATTGAGTGCCGCGCGCAGTGGCGTCGCGACGAGCGGCTCTGAGCGGGCTTACTCCGCGGCTAGCGCCGCGAGCGCCTCTTCGGAGACGTCGAAGTTCGCGGCGACGTCGTTCACGTCGTCGTGCTCTTCGAGCGAGTCGATCAGCTTGAACAGCCTGGCGGCGTCCTTGTCGTCTAGCTCTACGCGGTTCTTCGGGCGCTGCACGATGTCGGCGCTTTCGAACTTGACGCCGGCCTCTTCAAGGGCAGCGCGCACGGGGCCGAAGTCGCTGGGCTCGGTGACGATCTCGAAGACGTCGTCTTCGGGATTGATGTCTTCGGCGCCGGCGTCGATGGCGATGAACAGATCGTCCTCGCTGTAGGCGGCCGCATCGACGATGATTACGCCCTTCTTGTCGAAGTTCCAGGCAACCGAGCCCGGCTCGCCGAGACTTCCGCCGCCCTTGCCAAGCAGATGCTTGACGTCGCTGCCGGTGCGGTTGCGATTGTCGGTGAAGCAGTGGATCAGCATCGCAACGCCACCGGGGCCGTAGCCCTCGTAAACGATCTCCTCGACGGCCGCGGCATCCTTGTCGAGCCCGGCGCCCTTGGCGATCGCGCGCTCGATGTTGTCCTTCGGCATCGAGAAGTCCTTGGCCTTCTGGATGGCGTGGGCGAGCGATGCATTGCCGTCAGGGTCGGCGCCGTCGCGGGCCGCGATCGTGATCGCGCGCGCCAGCTTCGTGAACAGAGCACCGCGCTTCGCGTCGGCGGCGCCCTTCTTGTGCTTGATCGACGCCCATTTGGAGTGGCCAGACATAGCGGGACTAGTGTACGAACGATGAACGACTCCGCGCGTCCGGCCGGCCGTTTCGGGCTCTGTGACACCTGCGTCAACGCCAAGTTGATCCGTAACACCCGCGGATCCGTATTCCTGATGTGCAATCTGCACAAATCCGACGATCGGTACGTCAAATACCCGCGTGCGCCGGTGCTCGAATGCGCCGGCCACAAACAGCCATCCGACGAATGACGCATGATCCTCAGGTAGGAACATGCGTTCGTATCTGGAAAACCGAAGCGTGATCGTCATCGGCATCGACCCGGGCATCTCAAACACCGGCTACGGCGTGGTCGAGCGTCGTGGCGCGCAGCTGCTCGCGCTCGACGGCGGGGTGATCGTCACGTCGCCAGACACGCCCCTCGAGTTGCGCCTGGCAAGCATCGCCCGGCGTGTCGCGGAGCTGATCGACGAGCACGACCCCGCCGAGATGGCGATCGAAAGCATCTACTTCGGCAAGAACGCCGAGACGGCTTTCCTGGTCGGCCAGGCGCGCGGCGTGGTTCTCGCCGAGGCCGGCCGCCGCCGCATTCCCGTCGCCTCGTACACACCGCAGCAGATCAAGCTCGCGGTCTGCGGCAGCGGCGGCGCAGAAAAGGACCAGGTGCAGCGCATGGTCGGCGCGCTTCTGAATCTCCCGCCCGACCCGCTTCCGCCCGACCACGCTGCCGACGCGCTCGCCGTCGGTGTCTGTCACATCAACGGCACGCCGCTTGCGGCGGCCGTCGCAAATGCCGCCGTCGTCGGGAATCGCGCATGATCGCGTCAGTCAGCGGCAAGGTGCTGCACAAGGCAATAGACCACGTCGTCGTCGAGGCGGCGGGCGTGGGGTACCGGCTCAGTGTCAGCGGTCACACGCTCGACGCGGTGCCGCAGTCGGGCGGTCACATCACCTTGATGGCCGAACTAGTCGTACGCGAAGATGCGATGCAGCTCTACGGCTTCGCCACTGCCGACGAACGTCAGGTCTTCACGCTTCTCACCAGCGTCAACGGCGTCGGCCCCAAGGTCGCCCTGGCCGTACTCAGCTCGATGTCGGTGACAGAAGTCGAGACCTCGCTGGCCGCCGGCGACGCCCCCCGCTTCCAGAAGGTGCCCGGCATCGGCAAGCGCACCGCCGAGCGTCTGATCGTCGAACTGAAAGACAAGGTCGTTCCCAGCGGCGAGCCCGTCGTGATCCGCGCCGTCGCGCCCGACGAGCCGCTTGCCCTTGCCCGCGAGGGCCTGCTGGGTCTCGGCTACAACCCGGCCGAAGCCGACGCCATGCTCGCGTCAGCTACCGGCGAGACCGCCGAAGCACTCATATCTTCGGCGCTGCGCACATCGGCGATCGGCGGGGCCGCAGCCTGATGCGCATCCAGTCGGCCACGATCGCCGAGGGTGAAGACGCGATCGATCGCTCGCTGCGCCCTCGCCGGATCGACGAGTTCGTCGGTCAGCAGAAGGTCAAAGACCAGCTCTCGATCTTCATCGAGGCTGCCCGCCGCCGGGGCCAGCCGCTAGACCACGTGCTCTTCGCCGGACCACCGGGTCTCGGCAAGACCTCGCTCGCGCAGATCGTCGCCGAAGAACTGGAAGTGCCGTTCATCATGACCGCCGGGCCCGCGCTCGAGCGCAAGGGTGACGTAGCGGCGTTTCTCACGGCACTAGAGCCGCACTCGGTCTTCTTCGTCGACGAGATCCACCGTCTGCCGCGCGCGCTCGAAGAGACGTTCTACCCAGCCATGGAAGACCGCAAGCTGCCGATAACCGTGGGCCAGGGCGCCGGCGCGCGCGTCGTCACGCTCGATCTGCCTCCGTTCACGCTGATCGGCGCCACCACCCGTACCGGGCTGCTCACCACACCGATGCGCGACCGCTTCGGCGTCTTCCACCGGCTCGAGCACTACGACATCGAAGATCTCGCCACTATCGCCCAGCGCAGTGCCGGCATCATCGGCTGCGACCTACAGCCCGGCGGCGCGATCGAAATCGCGCGCCGTTCGCGCGGCACGCCGCGCGTCGCCAACCGTCTGCTGCACCGCGTGCGCGACTACGCCGAGGTCAAGGCCGATGGCCAGATCACAGAGCAGGTTGCCGCCGAGGCCCTGAACCTCTTCGAAGTCGACGCCGAAGGGCTCGACCGGCTCGACCGCACGCTGCTTCAGGCGATCTGCGCGAAGTTCGGCGGCGGCCCCGTCGGACTCTCCACGCTCGCCGCGGCAGTCGGCGAAGCCGAGGACACAATCGAAGACGTGATCGAGCCGTATCTACTCGGTCAGGGGTTCCTGCAGCGCACTCCGCGCGGCCGGGTCGCCACGCTGGCCGCCTTCGAGCACCTCGGCGTTGAGGCCCCCGTCGAGGCCGGCCTGTTCTGACGCTCGCCGAACGGGCAGGTACTCGCTCGCCGTTGTCTAATCTGACCCTCGATTCGCCATGCCGATTTTCATCTGCCCGCAATGCGGCACCAGGACCAATCACGGTGATCGCACCGCCGGCTTCAGCAACCGTCCGCGCGGCTGCAACAAGTGCGGCTACGGCTTCGTCTTCGAGCTGCTCGACGACTATTACCCCGCCAGCGGCGCCGCGTTCTTCGTCTGCGACCAGGAAGCTCGCATCATCGGTTGCGGGCGCGGTTCGTACGAGCTGACGGGCCTGACCGACATGGACGTCTTCGGCCGCCCGGTGCGTGACGTTCTCGGCCTCGAGTTTGCCGACGAGAACGATCCGATCGACAAGACGCTCGAATGGGGAGTGCGCTCGACCGGCCACGATGTGACCGTTAGAGCCGAGGGCGATTTGGAGGCCCAAGCAGTTGCCGATATATTCCCTGCTTACGACGAGGACGGGGGGCTGTTGCTCGTACTCACGCCACAGGTTTGATCCAGTGGCGGCAATAGCCGCGCCGCGCGCCGAACCACCGCGTCTAACGACAACGGGTCCTCTGGCCGTCCGCCCTTGACAAGAACCACTTCACCACAGACACTTCAACTCAACCCACAAACGGAAACCTCGAACTTTGGCCAACAAGCGCAGAAACCTGATCGTTCTCTCACTCGTAGTGGCGCTGCTGGGCGCCTCGGTTGCCGTGATCCTGATCAAGCCCACGAGGCTCGGTCTCGACCTTGCCGGCGGTATCTCGCTGGTTTACCAGGCAACTCCGAACGATCCCACGCGCGAGCCCACCGACCGGGAGATGCAGAACGCGATCAAGGTCATCAACGACCGCGTGAACTCCCTGGGTGTCACCGAGGCCGAAGTGCAGGCAGCCGGAAACGACCTGATCGACGTCTCGCTGCCCGATGTGGACGATCCCGACGAGGCCAAGAGCCTGGTCGGCTCCACCGCCAAGCTCCTCTTCTACAAGTGGGAGGACAACGTCGTCAAGGGCCCCGAGCGCAGCGATGAGATCACCTCCGAAGACGCCGCCTCCAACCGTGGCTACACCAACCTTCACGAGGCCGTCACGCTCGCCGCGAAGCAGAAGGGCAGCACGACCAGGGCCGAGAAGGCGAAGAACGGCGTTCCCCGCGCGTCGTACTACCTCTTCGACGACAAGGACAAATTGATCGCCGGCCCGGCGCCTACCGAGGAAGAGCTGCTCAGAAGCGACAACCTTCGCACCGACAAGAACGACCCGCTCAAGGGCGAGAAGCCCGAGGGAAGCACCATCTACACGGTGCCTCAGGGCATTCAGATCGTCTCGTATGACCCGGTTGCCAACGAAGAGAGCAAGCCTCAGTACTTCGTGATCCGCGACCTGCCGTCGCTCTCGGGCGACGACGTCAAGAGCGCCGCGCAAGGCACCGATCAGACCGGTGGCGCCGCCGTCGACCTGAACTTCACCGGCAAGGGCGGAGACATCTTCCATCGCATCACGCGCGAGTTGCGCGAAGACGGCGAGAACGAGCCCGTGCTCGGCAACAAAGAGGCGGCCTCGCACCGTTTCGCGATCATCCTCGACGGCAAAGTCGTGTCGCTGGCCTCGATCAGCGCCACCGATCCATCGCTGCGCGACGGCATCTCCGGCGGCCGTGCGCAGATCACCAATCTTTCGGTGTCCGAGGCCCGTGAGGTCGCCAAGAAGATCGACCTCGGTGCGCTGCCCGTCGACCTGAAGTTGATCTCCCAGACGCAGGTTTCGGCCTCGCTTGGTAAGCAGGCGCTCGACGAAGCACTGCTCGCCGCGCTGATCGGCTTCGGCCTCGTGTTCTTCTTCTTGCTTGCTTTCTACCGCGTGCTCGGTGTGATCGCCGGCATCGCGCTGATCGCCTACGGCATCCTGTTCTTCGCGCTCACCAAGCTCGTTGGTTTCACCTTCACCCTGCCGGGCATCGCCGGTCTCGTGCTGACACTTTCGGTGGCGGCCGACGCCAACATCGTCATCTTCGAACGAATAAAGGAAGAGATCCGTGCCGGACGCTCGATGAAGGCGGCAATCGCGACTGGCTACCAGAAGGGCTTCAGCGCGATCCTCGACGCCAACGTCGTCACGATCCTCGTGGCCTTCATCCTGTTCGTGCTCGCTACCGCCGGCGTGCGCGGATTCGCCGCTGCGCTCGGTCTGGGAACGATCGTCTCGCTGTTCACCGCGGTCATGGCCACCTCGGCGATCCTCGGCTTACTGTCCGGCTCGAAGCTGCTCGATCGTCCGTCGGCGCTCGGCGCCTCACAGACGACCAAACGCCGCTGGCAGTTCGACTTCTTCGGCAATTCAAGGAAGTTCTTCTCAGGTTCAGGAGTGATCCTCTTGGTAGGAGCTTTCGCAATCAGGTCGACGCCGGCGACGCGAAGATCCAGCGGATCTCCGGCAACGTCGAACTCGGTAAAACCGCCTTCCAGATCAGCAGCGACAAGATCGGTCCCGAAGACGTGCCGATCGTGCGCGGACAGTTCGACGATCGTTTCGGTATCCGTGGCGACACGCGCGACGACCAGCGCTTCGAGGTACAGAGCGTCGGGCCGACATTCGGCGCTGTCGTTGCCCGCAGCGCCGTGATCGCGATCATCTTCTCGCTGCTCGTGATCGGCGCTTACGTGTCGCTCCGATTCAGCCCGAAGTTCTCGGTCCCGGTGCTGATCGGTCTCGCGCACGACATCCTGATTACCGTCGGCGTGTACGCGCTGCTCGATCGCGAGGTAACCAGCGCCACCGTTGCGGCGTTGCTAACGATCCTCGGTTTCTCGCTGTACGACGCGATCATCGTGTTCGACCGAATACGAGAGAACATGCCGCGTATGCCGCGTGCCGCGTTCTCACAGATCGTCAACCGCTCGATGAGCGAGGTGCTGACGCGTTCGCTGGCGACGTCGTTCGTCACCGCGCTTCCGGTCACGGCGCTTCTGCTGTTCGGCGGCGAAACGCTTCAGGACTTCGCCTTCGCGCTGCTCGTCGGAACGATCTCCGGCGCGTACTCGTCGATCTTCATCTCCGCTCCTGTGCTTACGCATTGGAAGGAGCGCGAGCCGATCTTCCAGCAGCGCCGTGAGCGCATCATGTCCGAGAACAATGGCGTGGTTCCGGCCTTTGCGGTCGAGACGATCGGCGGTGTATCCGTACACGATGAGCCGGGCGCTCCCGCTGCCGGCGAAGTCGTCAGCGAGCCTGCTTCCAACGGGGTCGAGCCGTCCGAAGAGCCGGCCGGCACTGTTCAGTCAGGGGGCGTCGCGCGCCCCACAACAAAGGCCGAGCGCCGTGCCGCGCGGGCGCGTCGCAAGCACGGCCGCCAGTAGGCGTCCACGAACGGGGATTCGAATTATGAGCATTCTTGCTTGGTCAATGATGGGAATCGCAATCTGGCACTTCGCCGTGTTCGTGCCCGACCGCTTTCTCGGCGGCATCGTCGGCGCGTTCTTCGCGGCCTGGCTTGGCGCCGTTGCGGTCGCATTCGTACTCAACGGCTTCGACGCGCCCGGCAAAGACGACACAGACTTGATCCAGGCGTTCCTGGCGATCCCGGGCGCAGTGGCCGGTCTCGGCCTTTTCTACTGGCTTGGCGTTCGCGCCGAGGGCAATCCAGAAGCCTGACAAACGGGTTTCCCGGTCGATTTCGTGCCGGTTTTCGCGGTCGCTTAGCATCCGCTGCCGGGCGTAGTCTGGCTTGATGGGAATACTTCAGACCGAAGACGTGCCTGACCTGTCTGCCGGGCTAGCTAACAGCGGCGAACTGGCGGTTGAAGAGCGCGATCTTCCGGCCGATATCGCCCCGGCAGACGCCCTGGTCGAACTGGCGCCCTGCGATGCCGATGCCGTCGAACTACTGGGCTCCCGGCTCGATCTCGACCCGTTAGTCGCCCAAACGCTCGTGCGTCGCGGCTTCGACTCACTCGAAGCGGCCGAACGGTTTCTCTCTGGCGGCGAGATTCGCGAAGCTGCCCAGTTGCCCGGCGCACGCGAGGCGGCATTCGCGATCGCCGCGCACGTACGCGCCGGGTCGCGCATTGCCGTGCACGGCGACTACGACGTGGACGGTGTGTGCTCGACCGCGATCCTTGTCCGCACGCTGGCGCGGCTTGGCGCCGAGGTCACCTGGCACGTTCCTAGCCGTTTCGGCGATGGCTACGGACTCTCGCGCGCGGCGGTCGACAAGCTTGCCGACGATGACGCTTCGTTGATCGTCGCCGTCGACTGCGGAATCACCGCCGTCGAGGAGGTCGCGCACGCACGCGCGAGCGGGGTAGACGTCGTCATCTGCGACCACCACGCCCCCGGCGAGGCACTGCCCGACGCACCAATCGTGCACCCAGGGCTTGCCGACTACCCCTGTCCGGCGCTGTGCGCGGCGGCCGTGGTCTACAAGCTTGCCGAGCTGCTGGCAGTCGAGCTCGGCCAGCCGGCCACGTTCGTCGACAGCGAGCTTGAACTCGCGGCCCTAGCCACCGTCTGCGACGTCGTGCCCCTTGTCGACGAGAATCGCGCGATCGTGCGAGCCGGCCTGACGGCGATGCGCACGACGCAACGCCCCGGCCTGCGCGAGCTGATGCGGGTGGCAGACGTCGATCCGCTGCGACTCGACGCGTCATCATTCGGATTCCGGCTCGGCCCGCGCATCAACGCGGCGGGCCGCATGTTCTCAGCCGAGCCGGCCGTAGAACTGCTGCTCACATCCGACGAGCGTCGCGCGGTCGAGCTGGCCAACGACCTGAACGGCGCAAACGCGCGGCGCAAAGACGTCGAGCAGACGGTGCTCTTCCAGGCCGAGACGCAGGCCCGTCGCCAGCGCGACCACTTCGCGATCGTCGTCAGCGGCGAAGACTGGCACCCCGGGGTCCTTGGCATAGTCGCCGGCCGCATCGCCGAGCAATACCGCAGGCCCTGCGTAGCTCTTTCGGTCGATGGTGGTGTGGCCGCCGGCTCTGGGCGGGGCGGCGGTGTCTACGACCTGCTGGCCGGTCTGACAGCCTGCAAGGACCATCTAATCCGCTTCGGCGGCCACAAGGCCGCCGCCGGGCTCGAACTCGACGAGTCGGCCCTGTCTGCTTTCACGCGTGACTTCCAGGCGCACGCAGAGTCGGTACTCACGCCTGACGATCTACGGCCGCGTGTGCGCGCCGACGCCTTGGCAACGCCTTCACAGCTCACGCTGCCGGCCGCGGAGGCGTTGCTTCAGCTCGGCCCGTTCGGCAATTCGAACCCCGAGCCGGCGCTGATGGTGCCGGGCGTAACGGTCGTTCACCTGCGCAAGATGGGGGCAAGCGGTCGCCACTTCAAACTCAGTGTCGCCGGTCGGGGTGGTCGCGCCGGGGTGGTCGCCTTCAGCTGGCAGCAGGCGATCGCTCACGGCGACGATGCGCCGGTCTCGAACATCGTCGTGAAGTTGCGCCCCAACGAGTTTCGCGGGGTGGTAGAGGGCCAGTCACAGTTGATCGCACACGCCGAGCTGCCTACGGCAACCGGTCAGACCGCCTTAGACGGCTGGCACGACGCCTTTCAGGCCGCCTTCGCCAGCGAGCCGCCGCACATCGCCGAAGGCGGCACATTCGCACTGCACGCCGTGCGCGAGCGCGCAATCGAGCGTTCACACGTCGTCGCGGCCTACCGTACGATCGGCGACGCCGGCGATGGCCCGCTCTCAGAACTGGGTATTCGTCTCGCCGAGGCGCTTCCCAATGGCGTCCAGGCCGGTCTCGCGGTGCGCGTATTGCACGAGCTCGGGCTCGTTGGGGTCGAGCGAAACAACGAATCTGTCGAATCATTGAAAGTGGCCGACGCCGAACGAACCGAGCTTGAGCGTTCGGCGACATTCCGCTCCTATAGTGAGATCAAGGACCAATCGCAGCTATGGCTCGCCCAATCGACACCCACACCGGCAACACCCGCTCCGGCAGCACCCGCGCCGGCAACGCCCGCGGCGCCGGCGGGCACAGCGCCCCTCGCGCTGACGTAGCGCCAGACACACGCGCGCGCTTCGACGAGCTGCTCGCGGTCATCGAGGAGCACGCCGGCGAGACGATCGCGCCGATCGAGATCGACCGCGTCCGCGAGGCCTTCGAGTTTGCGGCCGGCCGTCACGGCAAGCAGGTCCGCCGCACGGGCGAAGACTTCGTCGTGCACCCCGTTGAGGTGGCGAAGATCTGCGTCGGCATGCGCCTCGACACCGAGACGCTGTGCGCCGCCCTGCTGCACGACACAGTCGAAGACACATCGACCACGCTCGACGAGATCCGCGACCACTTCGGCGAAGAGACGGCCGTACTGGTCGATGGCGTGACCAAGCTGACTGGCATCACCTTTCAGAGCCGCGACGAGGCTCAGGCCGAGAACTACCGCAAGATGATCGTCGCGATGGCCCAGGACATCCGGGTCATCCTGATCAAGCTTGCCGACCGTCTGCACAACATGCGCACGATCGGCGCGATGCCCAAGCAGAAGCAGATCGAGAAGTCACGCGAAACGCTCGACATCTTCGCCCCGCTGGCCCACCGCCTCGGTATCCACGCGATCAAGTGGGAGCTTGAAGACCTTGCCTTCGCCACGCTGCACCCGCGCAAGTACGCCGAGATCAAGGCGCTCGTCAGCCAGCAGCGCGACGACCGCGAGCACTACGTCAACGAAGCCGGCGAGTATCTCGCCGCTCAGCTCGCCGAGAGCGGGATCACCTCGATGATCACCGGTCGCGCCAAGCACTTCTACTCGATCTACGTGAAGATGACCAAGAAGGGCCGCGAGTTCAACGAGATCTTCGACCTCACCGCGATGCGCGTGATTGTCGAGAGCGTGAAGGACTGCTACGGCGCGGTCGGCATCGTCCACAGCATCTGGAAGCCGCTGCCCGGGCGCTTCAAGGACTTCATCGCAATGCCCAAGACCAACATGTACCAGGCCCTGCACACCACCGTGATCGGGCCCGAGGGCCGTCCGCTCGAAATTCAGATTCGCACGCGCGAGATGCACGACATCGCCGAATACGGCGTTGCCGCTCACTGGGCATACAAGCAGCGCGGTTACGAAGAGCAGGGCGCGCCGCGCGGCGTGATCGCCGGCAACATGGACTGGGTGCAGCGCCTCGTCGGCGACCCGACGGCCGAAGACGGCGGCAGCGAAGAGATCAACGGCAAGATCGTGCCGCTGCACTACAAGCTCAAGAGCGGTGACATCGTCGAGATTCTCACCTCCAAGCACGAGCGCGGCCCGTCGCGCGACTGGCTCGGTCTGGTCAAGACGACCCGTGCCCGCAACAAGATCCGCGCGTTCATCAAGCGCGAGCAACGCGAGGGCAGCGAGCACCGTGGTCGCGACCTGCTGCAGGAGGGTCTGCGCAAGAAGGGCCTGCCGTCACAGAAGATCACCGGCTCCGAGATGCTCGCCGAGGTGATGCGCGAGGTCGGCTTCCGCAAGACCGAGGAGTTCTACATCGCGATCGGCCAGGGCAAGATCAAGGCCGAGATGGTCGTCGACAAGGTGATGAACCGCCTCGCCGCCGGCGAGTCGGCCGTCGTCGAAGAGACGCTGCCCGAGAAGCGCGACCACATGCGCCGCCGCTCGGTCGCCTCGTCGGGCTCGTTCGGCATCACCGTCGACGGAGCCACCGACGTGATGGTGCGCATGGCGAAATGCTGCCTGCCGGTCGCCGGCGATCCCATTGTCGGATATGTATCGCTGGGCAGGGGCATCACCGTCCATCGCAAGGACTGTCCGAACGCGGTCCAGCTGGCCAAGAACCCCGAACGTTTCGTGCGGGTCGACTGGGAAGGCTCCAACGTCTCTTCCTTCCGCGCGGAACTCGAGGTATCGGCCTGGGACCGGCCCCGCCTGCTTGAGGATCTCTCTCGTGCCTTCTCTGAAGCAGGCGTCAACATCATCGAGGCACGAGTAGTCACGGACCCACCGATGGCCCGCAACCGCTTCGTCGTCGAAGTCGGCGACGCCGGCACGCTGAAAACGTGCATCAGCCGCGTACGCCAGGTAGAGAGCGTGTTCGACGCCTACCGCGTTACGCCGGGCGGCTGAGCCGCACAGACGCGTTCAGGCCAGAATCGACAGCGCCCCCGGCAGCGCCTTGAACTCAATCTCGTCGAAGTCACCGATGTAGTCGCCGTCGACCTGCAACGGGATCTGCGGGCCGTCGCTCTTGCGGCGACGGATCGTGGCCCTGGCACAGTCGTCGAACACGCGCACGTGGCGGTTGTCGCTGACGGCCAGCTTCTGTGACAGCAGCCGCGTCGCGATCGGCGGGAAGTCGATCGGGTTGCCGCGGTCCAGGGTGGTCAAAGACAGGGCGCCGGTATCCAGCCCGGCGCTCGGTGCGAGGTCGATCTGACGGTTGCGGAAGTAGGTGAACGGGCGTGAGTTCTGCGCGACCGCGACGACGGCCTTCGACACCTGCATCTCTCCGGCACTGTCGATGACCTCGACCTCGAGTCGTGCTCGCCTGAGCATGTAGTTGCCGGTAAAGGTGCCGACTGCGGCACCGAGATACCAGTTCTGCCCGAACATCTTCTTCAGCTGCGGGCGCGCCTCGCAGCGCTTCACGATGTCTGCGTCGAGCCCGGCGCCAGCCCCGAACAGGAACGCCCGTCCGTTCGCTGTGCCGAGATCTACGCGCCGCGGCTCGAAGTGATCGGCGAGGCTGAGTAGGTGCTCGGTCGCGTCGATGATGTCCTCGGGCAGCCCTAGGTTGCGGCCAATCACGTTGGTCATGCCGCCCGGCAGGAAGGTGAAGGGCACGTCTCGGCTGTGCTCGCTGGCGACCATTCCGTTGACGACCTCGTTCGCCGTGCCGTCGCCGCCGAAGGCGCAGATCACTTCGAAGTCTCGTTCCAGTGCGGATCTGACGATCTCGGTGGCGTGATTGCGCTCGCGAGTCTCGATCGCCTCGACTTCGTAGCGGCTCTGCAGGGCGTAGATGACGACGTTCTTCAGACGATCTGACACCGTCGACGCGTACGGGTTCACTACCAGCAGCATCCGCCGCTTGGGTCCCGGTTTCTCCACGGTCAGCTCGGTCAGGCCGCGCCCGCGCCGTCGGTTGAAGATGCTCACTGGTCACCTCTCGCGGCGCAGGGGTACAGGTTCATAGGCGATTGAACACCGAGTCTGGGCACGTGGTTACGCGGTCGCCTGGTACTTGATGATGCCGTCGGTTTCGTGCTGCTCGACGCGCCCGGCGTTCTCGAGGATGTCGAGATTGCCGAGCACTTCGCTCAGGGTCAGAAAAGCCTGGGTTACGGCGATGTTGCCCCACGTGCCGCGCGCAAGGTCGTGCGCGGTCTGGGGGCCGCCGTCGACGAGCATCTGGTGCAGCTTCTCGACGCGCTTCTCGGTCATCGCGAAGCGGTCGTCGATCAGCGACGCGTGGTCGGCGATCGGCTCGCCGTGGCCGCTGAGCACCAGCGATGCCGGCATCTCGCGCGTCTTGGTCAGCGAGTCGATGTAGACGACGAGTTCCTGGGGGCGCGGTTCGCCTTCGGCCTGCGGCCGTTCGAGTAGCGGGTTCGACGAGATGTGCTTGATCAGGTGGTCGGCTGCGATCAGCGTTGCCGTGTCCGCGTTCCAGAAGCACGTGTCGGAGATGCTGTGCCCGGGCCGGTAGAGCACCTCGAGCTTGCGGTCGCGAAACTCGATCACGTCGCCCTCGCGCAGCACGGTGTCTACCTTGGCGCTGGAGCCCCAGGCGCGAAAGGCCTTGGCCACCGAGCGCAGTGCGACGGTGACCTCCTCG
>JACRKX010000025.1 GCA_016219715.1 Actinomycetota bacterium
TCTGCGGCTTCATGAAGACGATCACGCTGCGCGGCCTGCGCGACGCGCTGCGCGACGACAAGTACCACGTCGAGGTCGCCCCGGAGATCGCCGAGCGCGCCCGCATCCCGATCGAGCGGATGATCTCGATCACCGGCTGAGCCGCCCGCCGATCTGCCGGCCGGTACGATCGGACGGTGAGGTCCAAAACGGCGCGACAGCTGATCTGGTACCTGGGTGTCGCCGCGCTCGCGTTCGCGCTGCCGTTCGTGGGAACCAGCGTGCTCGACCTCGATCACGACGTCTACCTCGCGCTCTACATGCCGGTCATCGTCATCGCGATCTGGTGGTACGCGCGCTCCACGGAGGTGGATCTTCGCGAGACTTTTAGGCGGCGCCTGGCGCTTTCGATCGCGCTGGGGGTCTTGGTCAGCGCGTTTCTCGTCGTGAACGTATTGTCCGAGGAATCGACGTCTCGCCCGGACGGCGTCTACTTCGCCTTCGAGTTGATCTGGCGCGGTGCGTTCTACGGCGCGGTCGACGCATTGCTCCTGACTGTTTTCCCGTGCATGGTCGTGTTCGCGCTGCTCCGCGAGGATCTCACCGGGGCGCGCCGCAAGTCAGCGTTCGTAGCCTTGTCGCTCGTTTTGATCCTGGTTTTGACGGCCGTTTACCACCTCGGATACGAGCAGTACCGCGACGACGGCGTCAAGGCGCCGGAGATCGGCAACACGATCATCTCGATCCCGATGCTGGCGACCGTCAACCCCGCCGGCTCGCTGGTCGCCCATTCGACGATGCATGTCGCGGCCGTCGTGCACGAATACGAGACCGAGGTGCGGCTGCCGCCGGCGACCGACGCCGACTGACGAGGCAATTCGAACGATCGTCCCCAGACGTCGCCGCTCGTTGCGCGATCCCCCTAAAATTTCGTACAAGAGATCTTCACAGATCCTTGACAGACCCTTGGTAAGGTTCCCCCCGATGTCC
The DNA here is from genome assembly GCA_016219715.1 of Actinomycetota bacterium. Lineage (GTDB taxonomy): Bacteria > Actinomycetota > Thermoleophilia > Solirubrobacterales > JACPNS01 > JACPNS01. Next base: position 970 of record JACRKX010000025.1, read on the forward strand.
GCCACACTCTCACCGGTACGCGCCGCCCATGATGCGGACGCGCTGACGATCAACGAAGCCGCCGAAGTCAGCGGCTGGTCGCCACGCATGCTGCGACGCTTGCGCGAAGAGCCGCTGCTTGGAGCAGCAGTCGACATCTGGCTCGATCAGACACCCGAGCCACCCGCGGAAGTCGACCGGTCAGACTGGCTCGACTGGGAGCAGGAAAAGCACAAGCGCCTGCTCGAGTCGACCGACTTCTAACCCGGCCGCAGACCGAATATCCAGCAATTCGCCGCAGCATCCGTGGCACCGACCGACTCACCGATCCCCCAAGGAGACTCCTTTCGAATGACGACAACCGCCGTTGAACTCGACTTCAAGGTCGCCGACCTTTCGCTGGCCGCCGCCGGCCGCAAGCAGATCGAGCTCGCCGAGCACGAGATGCCCGGCCTGATGAGCACGCGCCGCGAGTACGCAGACGCCCAGCCGCTGAAGGGCGCACGCATTACCGGTTCGCTGCACATGACCGTCCAAACGGCCGTGCTGATCGAGACACTGACCGCGCTCGGCGCCGAAGTTCGCTGGTGTTCCTGCAACATCTTCAGCACCCAGGACGAGGCCGCCGCGGCCGTTGCCGTCGGTCCTGAGGGCACCGTCGACAACCCGCAGGGCGTGCCGGTCTACGCCTGGAAGGGCGAGACCCTCGAGGAGTACTGGTGGTGCACGGAGCAGGTCGTCAACTGGCCCGACGGCGAGGGCCCGAACATGATCCTCGACGACGGCGGCGACGCCACGATGCTCGTACACAAGGGCCGTGAGTTCGAACTCGCCGGCGCCGTGCCCAACCCGGCCGACGCCGAGAGCGAGGAGTTCCAGGTCTTCCTCACGCTGCTTCAGAAGTCGCTCGAAGAAGACGGCCAGCGCTACACCAAGCTTGCCGAGGGCATCAAGGGCGTCACCGAAGAGACGACCACCGGCGTGCACCGCCTCTACGAGCTCGCCGAGACCGGCGACCTGCTGTTCCCGGCGATCAACGTCAACGACTCGGTCACCAAGAGCAAGTTCGACAACCTCTACGGTTGTCGTCACTCACTGGTCGACGGCATCTACCGCGCCACCGACGTGATGCTCGGCGGCAAGACCGCTGTGGTCTGCGGTTTCGGCGATGTCGGCAAGGGCTCCGCCGAGAGCCTGCGCGCCGCCGGTGCCCGCGTGATCGTCACCGAGATCGACCCGATCTGCGCGCTCCAGGCCGCGATGCAGGGCTACCAGGTCGACACGCTCGAGAACCAGATCGACAAGGCCGACGTGTTCGTCACGACCACCGGCAACAAGGACATCATCATGGCCGCAGACATCGCCCGCATGAAGGACAAGGCGATCGTCGGCAACATCGGTCACTTCGACAACGAGATCGACATGACCGGCCTGGCCGCGATCGACGGCATCGAGAAGATCGAGGTCAAGCCGCAGGTCCACGAATGGAAGTTCCCCGACGGCAAGAGCGTCATCGTGCTCTCTGAGGGACGTCTGCTCAACCTCGGCAACGCCACCGGCCACCCGAGCTTCGTGATGAGCAACTCGTTCACCAACCAGACGATCGCCCAGATCGAACTGTTCACCAAGAACGACGAGTACGAGAAGCAGGTCTACGTGCTGCCCAAGCACCTCGACGAGAAGGTCGCCCGCCTGCACCTCGACGCGATCGGCGTGAACCTGACCACGCTGCGCCCCGAGCAGGCCGCCTACATCGGCGTGCCGGTCGAGGGTCCGTACAAGCCGGAGCACTACCGCTACTAGCGGCCAGCGAGCCCGCGAGAAGTCTCGAAAGGCCCGGCGCATGCCGGGCCTTTCTTTTGTCGATGGCGCTCCGTCCGCCGCGCCGCTAGCTTGGACGATGATGGATTCGTTCGTCGCGATCGACTTCGAGACGGCCACCTGGGGGGTGGCCTGTGCCGTTGGCATCGTCCACTTCGAGAACGGCATCGCGATCGACGAGCGCTACTCACTGATCAACCCCGGTATCTCGCCGCGCCGCTGGGAGATGGGCGCGATCCGCATTCACGGCATCAAACCCGACGACGTCCGCGAGGCGCCCACCTTCACCGAGATCTGGCCCGAGCTGATCCATTACGCGGCTTGTTATCCGCTGGTCGCGCACAACGCCAACTTCGACATGGGCGTGCTGCGCAGCGAGCTAGAGCGCGCGGGGCTCGACACGCCCACGATCCGCTACGGCTGCTCGATGGCCCTAGCCCGAAACGCCTGGCCCAAGCGCCGCAAGAACGCGCCGCGCGCCAAAACCGCGGTCGGCGAAACCGCCGCCGCCGATCGCGACGCCGAGCAGGCCGCGATCGCCGCCGCCGCACGCGACTGTCCAGACAACCACAAGCTCAACACGCTCTCTGAGTTCCTCAGCATCGACCTTCAGCACCACAATGCGCTCAGCGACGCCGTCGCCTGCGGCATGATCACCGTCGCCGCCGTCAAGCAGCTCGGCCACAACACGCTCGCAGCGGCATACGAGAGTCCCCGCCTGAGCTGGGGCGAGATCAGCCCCGAACTGCTGGCCACCGCGGCCAGCAAGTGGTAGCCCAGGCGGTCGCGGCGCGGCACAGCACAACTTGGCTTGCGCCTCCCGACATCCCGGCGGCACCTACCGGCGGTCTCGTCCGGCCCGCAAGCAGAATGGCCTGCGCCTTTCAAAAACGCCAATTAACAAATATGTTATTTAGAACATCGCCCTCGACCGACTCGACACACCCACGCGGACGAGCCGCTGATGCACTAAACAACATATTTGTTAAATCCCGTTTTTGAGACCCCGTCGCGGACTGACCCGTGTCAGGATTTCGCGCCGCGCGAGCCGGCGGCGCGGCGGCGCGTCTCGCGCAGCGTCTGGCGGTGGAGCCGGTACGACAGCGACGGCGAGAGACGCTCCAGCCACCAGCCGACCCGCCCGTAGAACGGCGTTACGACCAGCCGCTTGCGGGCCGCGACTCCGTTGAGCAGCCGCCGCACGGCCTTGTCGGTGGCCAGCGGCTTGATCGGCACCAGCTTGCGGGCGTCGGTGCCCTCCAGCGACCCGCGCAGGGTGTTGTTGGTGAACATCCCCGACTGCACGAAGGCGGGGCAGAAGAGTGTGAGATGTACGCCGTGCTCGGCCGCTTCGAGTTCGAGCGTGTTGTGCAGGCCGACCAATGCGTGCTTGGTCGCGCAGTAGTGCGCCTGAAGCGGTACCGGCACCAGTCCAGCCACCGAGGCCGTGGTGACGATCTGGCCGCCGCCCTGCGTGACCATCTGGTCGTAGGCGAGCTTCGTGCCGTAGGCCACGCCGCGCAGGTTGACGTCGATGATCTTGTCCCAGTCGTCGAGTGTGACCAGCTCGAACTCGCCGAAGATCGCGACGCCGGCGTTGTTGAACATCAGGTCGAGCCGGCCGTGCTCGGCCACGACCGCGTCGATTGCCGCCCGCAGGTCTTCACGCCTCGCCACGTCAACTCGCATTGCCGTGGCTTTGCCCCCGGCGCCCGCGATCTCGGCGACGACGCCGTCGATCCCTTCGACGACGTCTGTCACCCACACGTGCGCCCCGGCCGCCGCCAGCTGCAGCGCGCTCTCGCGCCCGATGCCGCTGGCCGCGCCGGTGACGATCGCGGACTTGCCGTTGAAGACTTCAACCCCCATACGAGGGCGAGAGTCTAACTGACACGACGTCTAATTAGCGGCCGGCGCGTTCGCTCGGCGCGCGCGGGTCAGTCTCCGCCGCCGCCCATCGAGTTGAGGATCGGACACGGCTGGCGGCGTTCCCACAACTGCTGCAGTTCGTCGGCGGTGAGGTCGGGACGGTCCTCGACCTGTCCGATCAGCACTTCGATCCAGTCCAGCTCGCATGGGCACTTCTGTGCGGCCATGTGTTGCTTGGCGCTGCGGCGCAGGTTGTGCAGCAGGCGGGTGGCGTCTTCGCGCACCTGGGAGCTGAACTCGACGGTGTCTTGCGAGGGCTCGGGGTGGTCGGCCGGCTCGAGCATCGCCAGCAGGATCTCGCGCATGCCAATCACGCCGACGGTGCGGCCTTCGTCGACCACGACCAGGTGGCGGAACTTGCCGGTGTTCATCGTGTCGACGGCGTGGCCGAGCGACCAATCGGGCGCCGCGGCGATCACGATGCGCGTGTGGTGGTCGCCAACGGTCTTGCCGTCGAGCGACTCGCCGCGGCTGACGACCTTGACGATGTCGTGCTCGGTGAAGATCGCAGGCGAGCCGTCTTCGGTCGCGACGATCAGGGCGCGGCCGTGGTGATCGCGCATGATCGCGGCCGCCTCGGTGAGGGGCGTGTCAGGTGAGACGCTGTCGAACTCGTGCATCGCCTGCTCGACGGTTGCTGTCTGAAGAACAGTGGAATCCATATGCCAAGTATCCCCGTTCTCGCCTGCGCGTGCCGCGCTGGCGTCCGTGTTGTCCTCGTTCGCGACCGGCGCGCGAACGGTGGCTGATTGCGTCCGGCGCAGTCGGACTTCCGTACGCGCAGTCTATTGGACGAGGACAGCCGTCCGCCTCACCGCTGCAGGCGGCTTGTGGCGGGCGGCCAGGGGGGAGAAATGGACGGCCGCGGCAGGAGGCCGGACCTGAGCGCCTTGGCCGGCGCTCCTTACCGCGAGGCTTCACGGAACCCCCCGTGAAAACCGTCCAACCATCTATACGGCCGCTCACAGCCCGCAGTTAAGCGAGTTCCGACACTCGTCCATATGGACGTTCGTTCCTTTAAAAACGCATCCGTTTCGCGATTTTCGCTGCGGCAATCTGGTAGCTGGCGGCCGGGCTGAACCGTGCCGTCACCGAACACGTTCCCTTTGCCCCGCGCAAGCCGATCAGCGCGCTTCTGGCGCGTTCGAGATCGGCCTGGTTGCCGATGCGCTTGCGTCCACAGCGAGCGCCGACGATCAGCGTTCCCGTAGAAGCCCTCGACACGGTCACCTGCAGCAGCTTGCGCCTGCCCTTGCGTACGACCTTCAAGGCGAGACCGACCTTCTGCGCGCTGGTCTCGATGGTCGCCGAAGCGCGCACCATGCGATTCAGTGCGTCGAGCGCTTGGGCCTCGACGGTTACGGGGCGGCCCTGGCGTGCCACCGCCGGAATCACGTACAGGCCGCCGTCGACGGGCACAAACGGCTGCGACGGGTGGTAGCGGGCGTAAGCGGTGACTGGCGCGCCGACGTTGAAGGCGCGCACGACGACCTGGGCCCGGGCACCGTAGGAGACGCGGGGCGGCGCCTGTAGCTCGATTGCCGGCTCATCGGCGTCTACGGTCCAGCTGCGCAGCTCTGAGAACTCGGAGCGGTTACCGGCCACGTCGGTTGCGCGGATCCTCGCGCGTACGTTCTGACCTTCGGCGGCGGTCACCGCGAAGGCGCCGCTGGCGTCGCTGCCATCGTGGACCGTGCTGAACGGCCCGCCGTCGACCGAAGTCTGCAATTCGACGGAAGCCACACCCGAGAGCTGGTCGTTTGCGCTCCAGGTGACCATCGCCGTGCGCGCGCCGTACCACGACACCGGCGAGTCGATCGCGACCGACGGCGCGACGTTGTCGACGTTCAGCGCGATAGAGCTGGACTGTCCGCTGAAGACCTCAGAGAAGCGCGACCCTTGAGCGATCACGCGCAGCCCGTAACTGCCGGGCGTGTCGGCCTGAACGGTGAACTCGACGGGCCACGTACCGCCTGGCTGGAGGGTCGCGTTTGCCGGCGTCGAGATGTCGAGCAGAGTCAGCCCGGCGGGGGTCTCTAGATAGGTGTCGATCGACTGCAGCGCGAGCCCCGTGGTCAAATCGGTGCCGCTCGACTGGTTGACGATGTCGGCGCCGATCACGACCGTGTCGCCGGTGTGCAGCGAAGGCTTGCTCAAGGTGATGTTGGTGATCGCCAGGTTCGGCGTGGCCAGCGGGGTGACCGGTTGTTCGGCAGCCAGCGCGAATGGTTCGCTCGCTGCGCCGTCGATGCCGCTTGCGGCCTTCACCTTCACGATCGCCGAACCTGCGTTTGCCGCGCGCGTCTGCTCGACGTTGTCGCGCGCGTCGGCCGCCACGGCGTGCGGACCGAGCGCTTCGGCGTGCTCCTCGCCGTCGACACCGCAGTGGGCGACGGGCGAGCCGCTCGCGCAGGCGGTGTCGTCGTCGTTGTCGACGCCGGTGGAGGTGTCGCCGCTCGTTCGGTAGAGGAAGAGGTCGAGGTCGGTCAGCGTACGGGCGGAGAAGCCCGTGATCGTCGGCCAGACCGGGGCGTTGATGCGCCGGTTCCAGGCAAGCGTCACACGCTCGCCGGCCGCCAGCCCGTCGACGCGGTAGAAGCGAGCCGAGTTGGGACCGGGCTGGCCGTTGGCGCCGGGCGCGGCCGTCACGCTGCCGATCGCCACGTTGCCACGATCGGCGTGGGCGGTCTCCAGCGCCAGCTCGCCCCAGCCGCCGTCGGGCGTCCAGTAGCGCGCCGCGCTCGTGCCGCCGGGCGAGTCGTATTGCGAGGGCAGCATGAAGGAGCTGTTGATCAGCAACGCGCGCTGAGCAAGCGGGCTGGTCACACCGACGCCCGCCAGTAGCGCGCTTGCGCCGGCAAGCCGGGCGGAGGCGTAGGAGGTGCCGGTGCCACAGTCGGCGATCCACGAGGCGGCGTCTTCGTCGCTCGGGCAGTCGGAAGAGCCTTCGGCAAGCAGGTCGGGCTTCTTGCGGCCGCTGGCGGACGGGCCGGGAGAGCTGGCGGCCGAGATCGCGTCGTCGGCGCGTCCGGAGCCGTTTGGCGACATCGCGCCGGCGCAGAGCGTGTTGTGCGAGATGCACGGCGACGCCACGCGCTGGGCGGCGCTGTTGCCGGCCGCCGATGTGCGGGTCACGCCGAAGTTGGCCACGTAGAGGTCGGCAACCTTTTCGCTGTAGGGGTCGCTATTGCCGCTGGCCACGCCCGACGAGTCGTTGACGACCTCGGGCAGGTCGCCGGCCGGCGCCTCGCCTCCGTTGCTGAAGCCCAGCAGCCAATCGTCGGTGTTGCCGGCGCCAAGCGGATCGATCAGCTTGTCGACGCGGTGCGCGATGCCGAGGTGCGCTGCGTCGCGCGACCCCACGATCGCCGCCACCGCGTTGCCGTGCAGCGAGCCGTATCCGCACCACATGTCGCTGACGGCCGGTGTGGGTGAGCAGAGGTTTGCGCCGCCACCGGCCACAGCGCGCTTTGGAGTGCTGACGATGCCGGGCGCGCGCGAGCTCCAAGCGCTGTGAAACAGGTTGACGCCCTGGTCGACGATCGCCACGTCGGGGCCGCCCTGGCCGTCGGCGCTGTCGACCGCGCCCGAGCAGGATGCGTCGGCCGCGCCGGCGCCGGTGCAGCCGGCCGCGTGCCAGGTTGGCGAGCCGTCGACGTCACTCGCAGCCATCGGCTTGTGTCGCGGCGCAGCTTCGATCGAAGCCACGCCGTCGATCTGGAGCGCCTTCTTGAGTGCGCTGAATGGAAGCGTGACGATGATCGAATTCGGCGCCGCCGAATGACTCTCGATCTTCGCGCCGAGCTTGCGCAGCTTGCCGATCACCGGCCGCTGGCTCTGGGCCACCGCGTCGGCCGAGTCATTCGAGATCGAAGCGATCGCCAGCTCGCGCTCGCGCTCCCAGCGATCAATGGCATCGGGATCGCGGGTCGTCAGGCCGCCGGCGAGCCGCTTCGCGCTCTCGGCATCGAGACTCTCGCCGATCGCCGGCTGCGAGTCGAGCACCACGGCCACACGGTGTCGCGTGGTGCCCCTGTGGGCATGGGAAGATGGCACGGCCGCCGTGGCGGCGGTCGTGTCGCGGGATCCTTCCCGGCGATCACCCGTTCCCGAGATTGCATACATCAACCCGGCCCATGCGAATACGCATACGAGGAGGACCGGAATATGCCGAGAACCGAGCGAACCGCGATTGCGGCGCGCATTGGTCATTGACATAAACGTAGTGGGTTTTAGGGAGATGGCAAGGGGGCTGGCGGCATGAGTTCGGCCGGATCACCGAGCCCTGCTGCGTCGCTATCGCAACGCTATTTCCGAAGCGCGAACGTGGTCGCGAGTCAGGAGACGCGAACGATCTTGGTGGCTCGTCCGGCAAGCATGGTGCCGCGAGCGCCTGAGATCGCGTTTAGGCGATAACGCCCGGGTTTGAGCGAAATGGAAAGGACGAAGCGCCCGCGGGTTACCTGAACGCGTTTGCGCACCCGTTTGGTGCCGCGTTTACCGATCCGGGCGACAGTCACCGTTAACTTGCCGCGGTACTCCTTCGAAACGGCGCCTCGCAGCCGGAGCCTGCCGGATCGCGCTTTGGCACCGGTTATCCGCAGTCCGGGGTTGACGTAGAGCGAGGGGACCGAGAAGTTCCGAGTTGCCGTCGCAACGCGCCCGAGCGTGTCGGTCGCCCGCACGGTAAGCGTGGTCGCGAAGTCCTTCACCCGGGTGTTGGTGAAGCTGGCGATTGCGCTGTCGATGAACGGCGACTCCGAGCCGGCCCCCGAAAACGAGAAAGACCCGGTGACGGGAGCTCCTCCGACGTTGGCTACGGAGACGGGAGCGTTCAGAACGTTGCGGGCCGGGAACGACTCCGAGCCGATCGTCGCCTCTGGGCCGATCGCATCGATCGTGGTCGAAGCCGTCGTCCAGCCGGAGACGTTGCCGAGGGTGTCCGTGGCGCGAACGCGTATGGCGAGGGTCTCGCCTTCGGTCCCGCCGATGGAGGCCGAGGTCGACGTCGTCCCGGCCGCCAGCACCGAAAACGGTCCGCCGTCGCGCGAGAGCTCGATGTCGTAGGTTGAGACGCCTGTGCCGTCCGTTGCGCTCCAGGTGAACGCCGCGTTCGGGTCGATCGACCATTCACCGGGGCCGGCAGCCGTCACGATCGGAGCGTCGGAGTCGACGCTGAAGCTGTCCGAGCCTTCGCCGGAGAACGTTTCGCCGTATGTCGATCCGGTGACGGTGGCGGTCAGGTTGTGAGTCGCCGTCGCCGCGCCTGAGACCTGCCAGCTGGCGTTGGCGCTTCCCGAGGCTGCGATTGTGCCGAGCGACTGGGTTAGAGCCCCGCTTTCAAGAGTCACGCCTGCGGGTAGCGAGAGGGTTATCTGCGCACCAGTAAGCGCGAGGTCGGCAGAGGGATTCGCGATCGTCGCGTTCACCGTGACGGTGTCGTTCGGCGCCACGGCCGCGGGCGACGCATTCAGTGTGGCCGCTGGGATTGGAGTCTCGAGTGCGTCAAGCGTGTGATCGGCGGCGAGCGAGAACGGCTCGGCGGTCGTCCCGTCGATAGTGCTGATCGCCTTCACCTTGATGATCTGCGTGCCTGTGCCGGTGGAGCGAACCTGCTCGACGTTGTCGGGTCCGTCGCTTCCGTTTCCGGGCATCGGGTTGTCGACGGTGACGGTCTGGTCGGTGTCGACCGTGTCGTTGGCGTCGACGCCGCCGGTTGCGGTTGGGGTGCAGCCGGGCGAGCAGGCGTCGCCTTCTGCGAACTGGAAGAGATCGAGGTTGGTGAGGGTCGAATATGGCGGGGCGTTGTTGCCCGTGTAGTTGCCGAGGCGCCGATTCCAGACGAGCGTCGTGCGATCGCCGACCGCAACGCCGGTCACCCGGTAGAAGCGCGCGCCGTTGGCTCCAGCCGGCGTGACCGCGCCGTTCGCATAGTTCGCGCGCTGGATGAACGCCCCGTCAAGGTTGAGCGCTCCCCAGCCACTTCGAGGCATCCAGTAGGTCTGGCCCTGGATCGGCGTGGCGGAGTTGATGAGGATTGCTTTCTGGGCGGTTGGGGAATAGACGCCGGTCGAGGCGAGTAGGGCTACTCCGGAGGCGGCTTGGGGGGCGGCGTAGGAGGTGCCGGAGCCACCGGAGGTGTAAGAGGTGTCGTCGTTCTGCGACGGCGTACCGGCGGCGGGATACGGTTGCGCGATCAAGTCTGGCTTCTTGCGACCGCCGTAGGTGGGGCCAGGCGAGGAGTTCGGCCAGACTGTCCAGGAGGTCTGGTTGTACGGCTGGCCTTGGATGTCGAGGCCGCCCGCTGTGATGACGTTGAAATTGTTCCCTGGCGTGCTGACGCGATGCGGCCCGTCGCCGCATCCGGTATATCCGGGGTCCGCAATTCCGCAGTTGCCAGCGGAGACCGTGTACGCGATGCCGTACTGCGAAACGGACGCATCGACCGGCGACCACGCGAAGTTGCTGTCAGCGCTGTCCTCGTAAATGCCGGCGCTGTAGTTGACAACCTCGGGGAGATCGGCAACGCCTGGCTCACCGTTGTAGGTGACACCGAGCCACCATCGGTAGGCGTTTTTCGCTTCATAGGTGTCGTAGAGGTTGTCGAGACCGTAGGCCTGACCTTTGCGGTTTTGCCAGGTTGGCGGCCAGGGTGCGCCGCCAGTCCCGTAAACCCCGAGGTCTGTGGCCGCGACGGCTGCCCCGACGGTGTTGCCGTGCTTGCTTCCGCTGAAGTCAGTTCGCCCAGCCGGCGATATGACGCGCGACGGCCCGGAGCCGACACAGGTCGCACAGTCACCGGGCACCCGCGTACGAAACGCGGCATGAGATGTCCGCAGTCCAGTGTCGAAGGCGACATAGTCCGGTCCACCATTGCCGTCAGCCGATGTCCCGCCCCCGGTGAAGCCGCTGGAATGCCAGGTCTCCGAGCCGTCAACTGGCGAACTCGCCAAGACGGGCTTCTCGGCGTGGACAACTGCGTTCACGTCGCTTGAACCCGTGATTGTGGCGAGTGCATTTGCCGGCAGCACAGCGGTGATCGTGTTTGGGATCGGCGTCGCCGACTCGACGCGACCGCCGACGCGCTTGATCGCGCGGGCAACTCGCTCGCTCTGCAGCGTTCCCGAGCGTGCAGCGCTTCGGATTGCCGGCAAGGCTGCGTTTCGCTGGTCGTCCATCATCGCCGCGACACGGGCCTCTTGAGCAGTCCGGCGCTTCGGACTCCGAAGGGCGGCCGCGCGCGCCGCACGTGCGCCCGGCAAACGGCCGGTGAGTTCGGGCCGACGCGAATCGAGCTTCGCCGTCAGGCTGTTGTCGGAGAGAAAGAACGTGACGCGAACGCGAGTTCCAGCCAGTTCCGCCAGGCTCTCGATCTGTGAAGCGGGGATGACGTGGGCCGTTTGGGCGCTTTGCGAGCGCGTCTTGGAGCCGCCGGCGACGCCACTTGCGCAGAGCGCGAGAAAGGTCGCGAGGAGAGCGCAGGCGACGCCCCTGGCACCAACGCGGCAGATCAGCGATGTTGAAGTTCGCGCGGGCATCTTTTCAAGCTACAGAATGGGATCGGACACTCTCGACATTTGTATGAACGTTTGCGAAGATCGTCCGTTGCGGTTCGGCGCCCCAGGTGTCGATACAGTGCTTCTAGAGCGAGGACGAACGGGGTTTGCTTTGGCACTCACCTTCGGACTCAAGAAACGGCCGGGGCGTGATACCCCGGCCGTTTCCTTTTTTCATGGGCTATGGGTCTCGTTGAGCGACCAGCAGCAGCACGACTAGAGCGAGGACAAACGACGTCTGCTCTGCCATCCCATCCGGACACGGAAAAAGCGGCCAGAGGAGTCTCCGGCCGCTAATGCCGACTGAACCCAATCAGCTCGTAGCGCGTGAGCGCTTGCGGAGGGGCTCGTCTGTCGCTGTCGGCGGGCGAACGCATTTCGGTGGTGACTCAGTTCAGCCGCAAAGTGACCCTCCTCGACGAGCTGGCGGCGTGGTTCCATCCGTCCTCGGTCGGCGCGTAGACACGGAAGACGATGCGCGCCTTCACGCCCTTCGAGATCCGGTCGAACCTGTACTTGACAGCGAAGTTGCCGTTCGAGTCAGTGTGAGCGATTGCCACGGCGGGCCGCCACTTCTTGCCGGCGTAGAACTGCAGGGCGACGATCTTGCCAGCGGCGGGGATTACACCGTCGAACGACCGCACCGATCCGCGGAAGGTCACGGTTTGCCCAGTTCTGGCATGGCGTGTCGACACGCGCAGCTTGAGCTTTGCCCCGGTTCCGAGCTGCACGGTCGCCGAGGTGTCCTGGTTGGTGTTGGTGCCGGGGTAGTAGACGCGGATCTGTCTGCTGACGCCGGGCCTGATCTTGAACACGTAGGAGCCGTCGGTGCGCGTTGAGGTCGTGCCCAGAAGTTGTTCGCTTCCGCCCTTGACACGCGCGTAGATCTCGATTGGCTGACGGGCGAGGCGGGTCAGCGTGTTGGTGGTCAGGAAGCCCTGCGCGACCGCGCCGCGCTTATAGCCGACCGAAAGAGTCGGGTAGGTGCCGGTGAAGACGACCTTGCCGCGGGACCGTTTGACGCATTTGGGGCCGCGCTTCTTCTTGCAGGTTCTCTTGGCCTTTGAGAGTCCGGCCGAGAGGGCGACGCCGTCGCGCATCGGATTCTCGAAGGTGAAGGTGTTGCCGTTCTCGTCTTTGGATGTGACGAGTTCGTTTCCGGCCTGGTCGTAGGCGCGGACACGGGCGACGTAGGTGCCCTGCGGTAGCGACGTGTCCGGGAAGACCGCAGACGCGACCGCTGAGGTTGGGTAACCGCCGACGGGGTTGCCTGAGAGATCCGCGAGCGAGGTTGGAAGGAGCTGCCAGTCGCCTTCGCCCTGCTTGCTGACTTCGATCGTGCTCAGTGCGATGCCCGAGACGCTGTCGCCGATCGGCGCACGAAGCAGTCGCGGATTGCTTGACGAGCGCGCGGTGAAATGGCCGGTGGGATCGGATGCGTCAATTCCGAAGTTGACGACCTTCGCGGCCGCCTTGTTGCCGGCGAGGTCGACCGGTGAGAGGCGTAGTTCTTTGGAACCTTCGCCGGAAATACTGATCATTGTGTCGGAGCCCCGGGGCACGTTGGTCGCGTCTGGGCCGACGCCGTCGATCGAATAATCGAGGTATGCACCGTCCGCGAATTCGTTTGTGGCGCTAGGGGCCATCCCAGAGAGAGCGTCGGTGCCGTGAAGGCCGACCAGCTGACCGTCCTTATACCAACGACCGTTCTCGATGCCCGAGATAGTTCCGGTGGGATCAGTCAGGTCAACCTTCGCCTCAACGTTTTCGGTCGCCGACGAAGCCAACCCCGCGCAAGTCACCGCCCTCAGGTGAATCCAGTGGTTGTCCTCGGACAGGTTCGCCGGAAGTCGCCACTTGCGCACATTGCCGGGGATGTTGATTGTCGTTCCTGGGTTGTCGATCTGGCTAAGGCTGATCGATCCGGCGAAACCACATATCGGAGCGAAAGAGCCAGGCAGTGCGGTGAAGTCCCACTCCTGGTCGTAGCCGTTCGCGAGGTCCAACCGGCTAATCCACCCATTCGCCTGCCCCTGCGGCGCCGCAGGCGGAGTCGGGTCGTAACCAATCTCGTGGTCTGAATCCGCGCCACCGCCAGACCCATCTCCGATAGCACTCTCATTCCCGGCTTTGTCGATAACCGAAAGGCGAAGCCTCCACTGTCCGGCCGCGGGAACGGTAAGGCCGCTGATCGATGAGCGGGTAGCGGCGATGCCTGAGACCGTGCCCCCTACGGGGATCGTGACGGCGGCGGGATTCGACTGACTCCCGGCGTCAACTGGCTCGACGTCGACCTTCACCTGATCGATGCCCGAGTGCGTCTCGTCTTCGAGCTCCTCGGTGTCGTTCGCCCACGTCACGTCGAAGTCGTTGGTCGCGCTCCAGCCTTGCTGCGTGCCAGCGATGGCTATGTTGCTCGGCGTGCTCGGACCAGTGTTGTCGACGTAGAACGAGACCGTGTTCGTGTGTTGATTGCCGGCGGCGTCAGTGGCGCGCACCGTGTAGGCGTGCGGGCCGTCGCCGGAGTTCGCGGAGATCACATTCGTGTTGACCGAACCGAAGTTGTCGTACTTCGTGCTCGGGCAGGGTTGCCAGTTGACGTAGTTGCACCCGGAATTGAGCGTCGTGACGATCGGCTCGAGTGTGGTGTCGCCGTCGGCGTAGGACTCGACCTGCTTGATGCCGCCCTGTGCGTCGGCGCCGCCGACATACGTAGTCCTAGTGCCGCTATTCCAGGCGCGACCGACCGGCTGGTTGTAGGAAGTCTTGAGTGTGCCGCTGTAGGGCGGAAGAGCTCCGGGGGCGACCAGGTCTTCGACGGTGAAGATCATCGAGCCGAATCCGAGATGGCCGAGAACGCCGGTGCCTTGGTAGTTGCCGCTGGCGGTCACGACGTTGAACATGTAGCGATTGCACGTGTAGGACGTATACAGGCAAGCGACGTTCGTCTCAATCGTCTGCCCGGCGGTGTCGAACGCTGGGAGGGTGGTGCTCGTCGTGCAGATTCCGTTCCATACCGGCAGCCCGTCGATACAGGTACGAATGGCGTTCGTGGTCGAGCCGCCGCCGACGGATCCGTTGACCTTGAGGTTGAGGTTCGAGAACTTCAGACCGCTCGGCAGAGAGGGGGTCGACCACCACATGTACTGGCCGCCGCCGGCGACGCCGGTCGCTGTCAGCCCGAACATGCTGTTGAAACAGGAGGCGACCCCGCCAGTGAATCCGTTTGCCCCCGCCGCCCAACCGGGAGCGCTTGCGTCTCCGTAGGACGGGTGGCACTGGTAGACGTTGTAGGAGCCTGCGCTGGCCGGGGCGGCCATCGCCGCGAGCAGCACAAGGCATGCCAGCGCAGAGAGGAGCTGTGCCCTGAGGCCGAATCGAATGGTCATTGTCTTGGTGGTCCTTGGTCGATGATTGTGGGAGCGCTTAGCGCCCTTCTGGCAGGAATTCGCTCGAGCCGTTGTCAACGTGCTTCGGGGAGGACGTGGCGGGCTGAGTGTTCGACGGCGGGGAGGACGGCGCGCTGGCGGCCGGAGTTGTCGTGGCCCGCCGGTGCTCTTGCTTGCGGGCGGCGCGATCGGTCGCGGTCGGCCGTGAATCGATGCGATCGAACAGGCTCGGCGGTGTGGGAGAGACCGGCGCGGATGCCGACTCGACTGCCGACTTCTCGGGCGTGCGTTCGAGCACGCCACTGTGCTCGGCCGCCACGCCGCCGGCCGTCAGCACGGCGGCGGTCGCGGCAATCGCTCCCAGCTTCTTTGCGGTGCCCACTTCTATCCAGTGCTGGATCGCCGCGACCTGGGCGCCGACGCGATCGTTTGCAGACGTCCAGACGGCGCCGAACTGATCGAACACGTTCGGGAGCGATTCGCCGACGGGGGAGGCGGCCGACGCCACCAGTGGAAGCGGGAAGAGCACGGCAATGCGCGTCGGAGCTTCGCGGTAGGCGCGAAGCGTCGCTCGGCAGCCCGCGCAGTTGCGGAGGTGGGCTCGGGCTTCCATGTGGGCGTACGAATCGCCGTCGGCCATTCGCTGCAACACCGGCTCGAGCCGTTCGCATTCAGATCCAGATTCGATCGCCGAGAAATGAGACGTGAAGGCCCTCCGGCCGTCGGTCACGCAGCGCGTCACCTTGCGTGCGGTGAATCCGGTCAGCTCGGAAATCTCGCCGTAGGAATGGCCCTGGGCGTAGGCGAGCAGGCAGTGAACCTGATCGTGGGTGAGGTGCTCAAGGGCTTCGGCGCCGGTGCTCGTGCGCTCGCCGCGCACGAGCAGTTCGTCGGGAGTCGCGCTGTCTGACTCGACTTCGTCTTCAAGCGACTCGATCGGATCGCTGGCGGTGCGCTTGCGAGAGCGCGCGATGTCGAGCGCCTCGTTGCGCACGACGGTGCGGAGCCACGGGATCAACTCGGCTGGATCGGCGCTCGGTGCCTTGGTGAGCAAGATCTCGAGGGCGCGCTGGTAGGCGTCGTCGGCATCGTCTGCGGTGGCGCTGTACTTCAGCGCGTCGCGCAGGATCATCGCGCCGTGTGTGAGCACCAGCTCGGTGGCCACTTCGTTCAATTCGCTTGTCGATATGTGCGGGTTCGCGCCGTCGCTGCCGAGCGCAGGCGGCGCTGCTGTCTTACTCATTTCGATTTCCAGTCGTTGTCGGGCGAGGTGCCGAGTTCGCTAGCAACGCGCGGGCGGGGCAGCCGAGAGGCTTGGGCCGCCCCCCGTGCCGAACTTCCCCCCGACGGGGGACGAGCCCAACCCTGGCGCGCGGTGTTCCCCAGGGACTTGGAGACGCGCGCTCGGTTCTGTATAGCTCAGAATTCGGTATGTGGCAAGGGTGAATATCCGCAGTTGTGGTCTGCGGTGTTCACACTCGGTTAACGAATGAGCGGGGTCGCTCTTACTCCCTTGAATGGGGTAGTGAGCGAAATAATCTTTCGCGATCGCTTCAGATTGCCGTTGCGCAGGCGCCTGCGCAGAGATCGCAACCTTGCGCGAGATCTGGCTTAGGAGTCGGCTGGTCGCCTGCCCGCGGTTGCCTCGACGGCTCGTACGCCCACCAGCCCCAGAAGGTCTCCGGCCTCTCCGAGCTGCGGTGTTGTCAGGCGCCGTCGATCGCCGGCGTAGAGCTCGTCGCTGACGACCAGCAGGCAGGCGGCCGGGATTCCGTGTTGCCGCGCCACGCTCAGCACCGTCGCGCACTCCATGTCCAGGCACAACGCACCGTCGGCGGCCAGCTTCTCGTTCCATGCCTTGCCGCGCGGGTCGTAGAACAGGTCGACGGTCGCCGCGACTCCTGAGTGGGTGGTGTGGCCGGTTCCCGTTGCCTTTTCGAGCACCACCTGCGTCAGCTCCGCGTCTGGCAGCACCCGCTCGCCCTCACCCAGAGCGTTGCCGAGCGTCTGGCTCGTGCCGTCGTCGCGGATGCACTCGGTTACGACGATCAGGTCGCCGAGCTTCGGCCCCGGGGCGATCGCGGCGCATGTGCCGACGCGCAGAAACAGCTCCGCACCTAGTTGCACAAGCTCCTCGCAGACGATCGCCGCACTCGGTCCGCCCATGCCGGTTGACTGCACGACCACGCCGGTGCCGCCCGCGGTAACCCCGCTGTACCCCCACAGCCCCCGCCGGTGGTTGAACATGCGTGGCGCGGTCAGCTGCCCTGTCGCGATCGCCATCGCCCGCGCCGGGTCGCCGGGCAGCAGCACTCTCGGGTGAAACTCCGCCGCCGGATTGAGGTGCAGCGTGTGGGTTCCGGGCTGATCTTCAGAGGGCGATCGCAGCGTGTCTTCGACCAGCCTTGCACGCTCGGATTCAGGGTTTTCCCCGGCTGACATCGACGGCATCGTGGGAGTATCGTATGCAGCCTATGGCTCCCAAAAAGAAAACTCCACAAGGCATTACCGACCAGCTGCGCAGTGCAATCGAGCGGACCTTCGACGCCACCTTCGGCGACGGCGGTTTCAACCGAGACAAGGCGCAGGACCTACTTGACGACGCGGTAAGCGCCGCGGAGCGCTTCCGCAAGAACGCGTTCGACGAGATCAAGAGCGCCGGCGATGACCTTCGCACCGCCGCGACCGATGAGATCAAAGCCACGCGCAAGCGGCTCGACAAGCTCGAAAAGCAGATCAACGACCTCGACAAGAAGCTTCGGTCGGCCGGCCGCCCGGCGTCCAAGCGCAAGCCGGCCGCTAAGACCGCTTCGCGCCCGGCCGCTCGTACGGCTGCCAAGCCCGCCGCCCGCACAGCCGCCAAGAAGCCCGCGGCCAAGAAGGCAACCGCGGCAAAGCCCGCCGCCCGCAAGACCACGGCAACCGCCAAGAAGCCCGCGGCTAGCAAGACCACCGCGGCCGCCAAGAAGCCCGCCGCCCGCGCTACAGCGGCCAAGAAGCCGGCCGCCAGCAAAGCCTCAACGGCCGCCAAGAAGCCCGCGGCCAAGAAGTAACCACCGCAGCAATCGCACACAGAGCGCCGTGGCCGGTCTTACCGGCCGCGGCGTTTTTGTGTCCCGTCCAGTTTTCGGGTAATTCCTAATGAGCCGTTCACAATTGCCTGCGAGAATCACCCTCACTTGCTCTACCCGCCCGGTACCGCGGGCGCCTTGCGACGAAGGATCGACGGGGGCGTGGACCGGAGCGACTGATACACACAGAGGCGTAGGCGATGGCTGACGCAAAAGCAAATCAACGGCCCGGTCCGGCCGCGAACGGAGTTATGACCGCCGAGCAGGTGGCCGCGCGAGCGGGCGTGTCCGTGGGCACGATCAAGCGCTGGGTCAAGGCCGGCGCGATCCCCAACTTCAACGGCGAATGGACAGCGGCGTCGGCCGCGCACGCGCGCATCGTCTCGCAGCTACGCCGTAACGGCCAGCCGCTCGAAGACATCGTCGCCGCCGCCAAAGACGGCCGCCTCGCGCTGGGCTCCGCCGACTCGCTCTTCCAGAACGAAGGGGTGCGCTGCTGCAGGTGATCCGCGTGGCCTCGAAGTCGTTCAGCGACCTCGCCGACGCCGAGGCGCGGCTGATCCGTCTCTTCGTACACGAGCCGCTGCTGCAGGCCGGCGCCGGGGGCGCCGAGATCTCCGAGGTGATGGGCAAGCTCGTCGAGACATCGCTGCCGCACATGACTCCGATGTTCGAGTACATGCACTCGCGCTTCCTTCAGCAGTTCGCCGAGCAGATCCAGATCGAGAACGTTCAGACCGGCGCCGTCAGCAGCACGCGCGGTCACCTCGACGTGGCAATCTGCTTCGTCGACATCTCCGGCTTCACGCGCTACACGGAAGAGGCCGGCGTGGAGAAGGCCTTCGAGCAGGCTGACCAGCTCAGGCAGGACATCCAGACCACGCTGCCCGACAGCGCCCGCATGATCAAACTCACCGGCGACGGCGCGATGATCGTCGGCAGCGAGGCGGCCGAGCTGGCGCGCTGGGCCGCCGACTTCGCCAACCGCCCCGACAAGATCTTCCGGCTGCGCATCGGCATGGACTTCGGCGAGGCGCTCTACCGCGACGGCGACTACTTCGGCGGCGCCGTCAACATGGCCGCCCGCGTGCTCAACCGCGCCGACGCCGAAGAGGCGCTGGCAACCGAGTCGCTGAAGAACCAGATCAAGAACCGCGCCGCCGCCGGCCTACGTTTCCAGTCGATCGGCAAGGTTCGGCTGAAGGGCTTCGACGATCCCGTCGAGCTCTATCGCATCGAGCCACGCGGTTAGCGCTTCGAAATAACCGCCACGCGGCCTTTGCTGCGTCCGCGGCCGGCCTTGCGCTCATTGCCGGCCTCGTCGACGGCGATCACGCTCCAGCGGTGCTTGCCAGAGCTGACCTTGATCTTCACCGAGGTCCTCGCGATGCGCGGTCCCTGTGAGCCGTCGGGGTCGTCGACGGTGGCCTTCAGGCGGCCGTCGACGTAGATCTCGTAACCGACTAGGTCGGTGTCCTGTGTGCGGCTCCAGGTGAACTTCACCTTGCCGCCACGGTGTACGCGAACGCGCTTGCCGGGACGCTTGAGCCTGAACGGGCTTGGCGCGGCGTCGACCGAATCGACCGGGTGGCCGATCGCGGCGAGTGCGCCGACGGCGTCGGCGATTCCACCCGACTGCACGCGGCCGGCGAGTGTGTCGACCTGGCGTGAGCCGTACTTGATTGCGTCGACGATCTGCGAAGCGGGCAGGCCCGGCTCGGTCGACTTCAGCAGCGCGGCCACGGCGGCCACGTGCGGGGTCGCCATCGAGGTGCCGCTCCATGCTTCGTAGCTGCCACCTACTGTGCTGGTGACGTCGACGCCCGGTGCGGCAACGTCGACGGTCTGCGGTCCATAGTTCGAGAAACCAGCCAGCTGGTTCTCGCTGTTGGCGGCGGCGATCGAGATCAGATTCGGAAGGTCCATCGATGCCGGGTAGCTCGGCATGTCGTCGTTGTCTGATCCATCGTTGCCGGCCGCTGTGGCGAACACCACTCCGGCGTCGCCGGCACGGCGGATTGCGTCCTCCAGGGCGGCGCTGTACTCAGGTCCGCCCCAGCTTGCGTTGATTACGGATGCGCCCTCGCTGATTGCGTAGTCGATCGCGGCGATCGCGTCGCCGACGTTGCCTACGCCCTCGGAGTCGAGGAACTTCAGCGACATGACCTGTGCGCCTGGGGCGACGCCGACGGCGGGATTCCCGTCGTCGGCGACCGCGGCGACCGTCCCGGCGACGTGAGTGCCGTGGCCCTCTTCGTCGTCGGGCGTGCCGTCGCTTCGCACCCAGTCGGCTCCATAGACATCGTCGGTGAAGCCGTTGCCGTCATTGTCGACGCCATCGACCACTTCGTCCCCGTTCTGCCAAAAGTTCGAGACAAGATCAGGGTGGTCCAGGGCGACGCCGCTGTCGAGCACCGCAACCGTTATGCCGGATCCGCGACTAACGTTCCAAGCCGTCGGAGCCTTGACTTTGATAACTCCCCACAGGGTGCCGTCCGTAAGGAATGAATCGTCTGCCCAGGCCTGACGTCGAACGATGTAGTTCGGCTCGGCGTAAGTGACACCGGGCTGCTCTTCGAGCAGCTGGGCCACTTCGGTTGTGCTTGCACCCGCATCGACCGAAACCACCGCGCTGCCATCAGGCAGACGCTGGTCGATCGAACCCAAGGTCTCGTTCACAATTGCGCGACTCTCCGTCTTCGAAGTGTCCTCGTCGAATCGCACGATCAGCTCACCGGGAACCGCGTTAGAGGCCGCCTGTGCCGTGGCGGCCGCCACGAGGGCGGTAAGTAGAACGACTGAAACCGCCAACGTCACACTGATTCGGACGAGGGCGGTACGGTACGACCACTGGGTTGTGCGGGCACCTGGCACGTAATTTGTGTCGGGTGTCCTGCCTGCAGCTTCGACGAAATGGCCGCAATTTGGACGCGTGTACTAGGGCGTCGACCGGTGTTTTTGATGGATTTACCCGATTTAGAGAATTCGATCCGTGAGCAGGCTCTGCTGTCCCATGGCAGGCGAACGCTCGTAATGCTCAGCGGCGGCGGCGACTCGGTCGCGCTGCTGGCGCTCGCGAAATCGGTGTGCGGCCCCGACTCGGTGGTCGCGCTGCACGTCAACTACGGGCTGCGCGGCGAGGATTCGGCGGCCGACCAGCGTCACTGCGAGCAGCTCTGCGAAGAACTCGGCGTGACGCTTCAAGTCGAGCGGGCCACGTTGCCGGAGTCCGGAAACCTGCAGGAACTCGCGCGCGACGAGCGCTACCGGCTGGCTGAGGTCGCCGCGCGCCGCCACAACTGCGAGACGATCGCCGTTGCGCACAACGCCGACGACCGCGCCGAGACGATTCTCTACCGCCTCGCCGCCTCTCCGGGCCGCCGTGCACTGCTGGGCATGCCGCGCAGCCGCGGCAACGTCGTGCGGCCGTTGCTCGACTTCACGCGCGAGGAGCTGCGTGAGTGGTGCGCCGGTCAAGGACTCGCCTGGCGCGAGGACGCGACCAACGCCGACCCGCGCTTTGCCCGTACCCACGCGCGCGCCGCGCTGGCCGAGCTGCGCGAGCTGCACCCGGTCGCGATCGACAACATTTTGCGCACGGCCGATGAACTGGCCGTCGAGAACGAGGCGCTTGGCGAGATCGTCGACGGACTGCTGGCCGGCGCGCTGGCCGAAGGCGGCGACCGGCTGCCAGCCACGGCGCTTGACGGGATGGCGCCGCCGCTGGCTGCCCTGGTACTGCGCGAGTTCGTCGAGCAGGCGACCGGAGCGCCAGCCCCTGCGGCCCGTGGCGCGCTGGAACGCGTGCTTGGGGCCGCGCAGTCCGGCGGCAGCCGCACGATCGAGATCGAGGGCGCGAAGCTGCTCGTCGAGTACGGCGTGATTTCGGTGGCCGCATCCGATCGAGACGAGCCACCGGCTCCGCCACCGGAGCCGGCCTCGTTGAGCCTGCCTGGAGAGGTCGTCTTCGGTGAGTGGCGAATCGCGGCGGCCACTGTCGACGCCACCACCGAGCCCGGGGCACACCACATGCTGTTGACCGGTGAGCGGGCCACAGCGCCTCTACTGGTGCGCCCGCGCCGTCCCGGCGATCGCATGCGACCGCGCGGACTGGGCGGCAGCAAGTCGCTGCAGGACCTGATGGTCGACCGCAAGATCCCGCGCGCGCAGCGCGACTCGCTGCCGGTCGACCGCAAGATCCCGCGCGCGCAGCGCGACTCGCTGCCCGTAGTCTGCGCCGGTGACGAGATCGTCTGGGTGCCGGGTCTGGCCAAGGGTGAGCTGGCGCCGCTGCCCAGGCACGCCGCCACGTCGTCCGAGCTGGCAGTGCTGCTTACGGCCAAGCCCGTCTGACACCCGCGACCGCCGGCGTCGCGATCGCAATTACACTCGGCGTCATGCCAGGGCCTCCAGAGATCGGTGAGATCCTCGTCCAGTCGGACGACCTCAACCATCGCGTTCGCGAGCTCGGGCGTCAGATCAGCGCCGATTACACAGGCGAGTCGATCTTGCTGGTCGGCGTTCTGAAGGGCGCGCTGTTCTTCCTCGCCGACCTGATGCGCGCGATCGACATCGACTGCGAAGTCGATTTCATGGCCGTTTCGTCTTATGGGTCGAGCACTGAGAGCAGCGGTGTGGTGCGCATCCTCAAAGATCTCGAGACCTCAATCGAGGGCCGGCACGTTCTGATCGTCGAAGGCATAGTCGACAGCGGCCTGACACTCAGCTACCTGATGAAGAACCTTGGCGCGCGCGAGCCGGCGAGCCTTGCGGTCTGCTCGCTGCTCACCAAGCCGGGCCGGTTCAAGGTGAAGCCCGACCTGAAATACGTCGGCTTCGAGATCGACGACCGTTTCGTGGTCGGATACGGGCTCGATCTCAACCAGCGCCTGCGCAACCTTCCGTACGTTGCCGCGTTAAAGCAATAGCCCGGCACGGCCGAAGCAACTCTGGTGACCGTGGCGCTCTCCCGGCGCCACCCCTAAACGCCCTCCGCAGGGCGGACTGCATGCGGCGTTCGCATACGCGTTCGTTGGTAGCCTGACTGGCGATGAATCAGATGGCAAAGCGAGCTTGGATCCCGATCATCATGGTGCTGTTGCTGGCGTTCTTCGCCCAGCGCATGATGGGAACGCCCGAGAAGCAGACCAAGAAGCAGGTCTACAGCGATCTCACCGCCCAGATCGAGGCCGGCAAGGTCGATCGCGCCGTCTTCGCGCCGCGCGACCAGAGCGTTCAGGTCACTCTGAAAGAGTCGGCCGCACCTTCCAAGAACGAGCGCAATTACACCACCGGGTACACCGGCGAAGAGCAGGCCAACGCGCTTATCGCCAAGCTCGAAGAGAAGAACGCCAAGGTCGAGGTCAAGCGCAACTCCAGCAGCCTGCTCAACCAGCTGCTGCCCACGATCATCATCCTGATCCTCATGCTGGCCTTCTGGATCTTCATCCTCGGCCGCATGCAGGGCGGCGGCGGCAGCCGCGTGATGAGCTTCGGCAAGAGCCGCGCCCGTCGCATGAGCGCCGACACGCCGAAGATCACCTTCAAAGACGTCGCCGGCGTCGAAGAGGCCGTCGAAGAGCTGCAAGAGGTCAAGGAGTTCCTGCAAGACCCGCGCAGGTTCCAGGCGCTCGGCGCGCGCATCCCCAAGGGCGTGTTGCTGTTCGGCCCTCCGGGCACCGGCAAGACGCTGCTGGCCCGCGCGATCGCCGGTGAGGCCGGCGTGCCGTTCTTCTCTATCTCGGGATCCGACTTCGTCGAGATGTTCGTCGGCGTCGGCGCCAGCCGCGTGCGCGACCTCTTCGAGCAGGCCAAGCAGAACAGCCCGTGCATCATCTTCATGGACGAGATCGACGCCGTCGGCCGCCACCGTGGCGCCGGCATGGGCGGCGGCCACGACGAGCGCGAACAGACGCTCAACCAGCTGCTCGTCGAGATGGACGGCTTCGAGACCAAAGACAACGTCATCCTGATCGCCGCCACCAACCGCCCCGACGTGCTCGACCCGGCGCTGCTGCGCCCGGGCCGCTTCGACCGCCAGGTCACCGTCGACCGCCCCGACCGCAAGGGCCGCGTGCAGATCCTCAAGGTGCACACCCGCGGCAAGCCGATGGAGCCGGTCATCGACCTCGAGAAGCTCGCCGGCCAGACACCCGGCTTTACGGGAGCGGACCTCGCCAACCTGATCAACGAGGCCGCGCTGCTGGCCGCACGCAACGGCCGCAAGGCGATCGGCGAGCAAGAGCTCGAAGAGGGCATCATGCGCGTGATCGCCGGCCCCGAGAAGAAGTCGCGTCTGATGAGCGACAAGGAGCGCCTGATTACCGCCTACCACGAGATGGGCCACGCGCTGGTCGGTCACTACCTGCCCAACTGCGACCCCGTCCACAAGATTTCGATCATCAACCGCGGCCAGGCGCTCGGCTACACGATCAGCATGCCCACCGAAGACAAGTTCCTCACCTCGCGCAGCGAGCTGACCGACACGATGGCCATGACGCTTGGCGGCCGCGCCGCGGAAGAGATCATCTTCAAAGAGATCACCACCGGCGCGTCCAACGACCTCGAGAAGGTCACCGCCACCGCCAAGCAGATGGTGATGCGGTTCGGCATGAGCGAGAAGCTCGGTCCGCGTGTCTTCGGTCACGATCACGGCCAGCCGTTCCTCGGTCGCGAGTTCAGCGCCGAGCCCGACTACAGCGACGAGATCGCCTCCGAGATCGACTCCGAGCTGCGCCGTCTCGTCGAGCAGGCACACCAGACGGCCCACCGCATCCTCGAGGAGCACCGCGAGCAACTCGACCGCATTTCTAAGATCCTCGTCCGCCAGGAGACGATCGAGTCCGACCAGTTCCTGGCCCTGCTCGAAGGCAAGAGCGAAGAGGAAGTCTTCAAGGAGCCCGAGGAGCCCGCCGCTCCCGAGCCCGAAGGGCGTCCGTTGCCCGAGCGCCCGGTTCCCGGCCGCGGCGCGCGGCCCACGCCGCTGCCCCGCCCCGGCCTGGCCGGTGGCGGTGCCGAGTAACCACGCCGATGAGTGTGCCCGGCCGTCTTGCCCTCGTGGTCCTGTGCGTCTCCGCGTTGGTGGTCGTCGGCTGCGGCGGAGACGACAAGCCCGGCCAATCTTCGACCGCGCCGATGGGCGTGTCGAGCGCGATCGACGGGAACGCGACATGCGACCGGCGGATCCTCGACGCAGACTCCGCCGCGCCCGGAAGCGTGTCAGTGACTCTCGATGAGCTGACGTACTCGACCGGGTACTCCGACGAGCCGGCGAAGATTCGTAGTGGTGCCCACAAGGGCCTCTACTCGTGGAAGGGCGGTTCCGCCCTGACGAGCGAACGCAACGCGATTCTCGAACTCGACCGCGACCAGATCGACGAGGCGCGCCTGCTCTACGACGAACTCGACAGAGATGTCTCGTTCGACGACGTCGCCAGCACCGTGCGCTTCTCGGCCTGCCAGGAGACCGACTTCATCGGCAGCGACGAGAAGATGGGCAAGATGACGGTCTGGGGCGGCGCGGTCCTCACCAAGCAGCCCGAACTCTGCCTGCGCGGCCGTCTCTTCTCGGAGCGCAACAGCGAGTCGAAGCCCATCGTCATCGCGCTCGGCCGCGACTGCGACTAGCGCCCGCGCGCGAGCATCCGCCGCCAGCGTCGCTGACGGTAGGGGAAGAACAGCTTCACGAACAGCACGCTGCCGGGCAGCAGCATTGCCGGAGCGTCGAGCTCGATTTCGTCGGTGTAGCGGCAGCTGTTCTCGCCGGTGGGCTCGAATGTCAGGCGGTGATTCCAGGTGCGGATCGGTCCGCTGCGTTCGTGCGTGTAGAGCTCGAACCCGCCGTCTGGGGCCGGCCCGTCGCCGACGATTTCCAGTTGATGGCGCCAGGCCGGAATCAGCTGCAGAAACCACAGGCGTCCTTCGAGCCGGTCGCCGGCCTTGAAGCTGGCCGGCGCTTCGTCTGCGGCCTTGCGGTGCTCTTTGCCGAGGACGATTCTGATCACGGGCCACACGACGTACTCGAAGACGGCCAGCTCGTGCGCCATCGCGAAACCGCGATCGGCCGGGACCGGCAGCTCCGTCGAGACGCGGACGAATCGGCTCATCGCCGTAGTCTTGCATCCCCCTAGGATCATGCGCGTGACGCAACCCGACTTCAAGTTGATGGGCGTGCTCAACGTGACCCCCGATTCGTTCTTCGACGGCGACTCCTACCCCGACGCGCCTGCCGCCGCAGCCCACGCCGCGGCGCTGGTGGCAGCCGGCGCATCGATCGTCGATGTCGGTGGCGAGAGCACGCGCCCCGGCGCCGAGCCGGTCGACGCCGAGACCGAGATCCACCGCACGCAGCCTGTGATCGAGATGGTCCACCGTGCCCACCCGGGCGTGCAGATCTCGATCGACACGATGAAGCCGGCCGTGGCCCAGGCAGCCCTGGCCGCCGGCGCGACCTACGTGAACGACGTCTCAGCCTTCACTCACGCGCCGTCGCTTGCCGGCATCGTCGCCGACTCCGGCGCCGAGTGCTGCCTGATGCACATGCTCGGCGAGCCGCGCACCATGCAGGACGATCCGCGCTACGACGACGTAGTCGACGACGTGCGCGCGTTCCTCGAGCAGCGGATGAGCTTCGCGATCGGCGAGGGCGTGCCCGAGGAGCGGATTCAGCTCGATCCCGGGATCGGCTTCGGCAAGACGCTCGCGCACAACCTTCGCCTGTTGAACGAGCTAGACAAGATCGTGGCGCTGGGGCGCCCCGTCGTGATCGGCGCCAGCCGCAAGTCGTTCATCGGCAGAATTGCCGCAGAGGCCGGCGTCAGCGGCAGCGAAGTCGCCGAGCGCCTGCCGGGAACACTGGCCGCCAACGTAGTTGCGTTGCAGCACGGCGCGTCGGTCTTCCGTGTGCACGACGTCGCCGAGACCGGGCAGGCCCTGGCGGTGGCAGCCGCGCTGACGGCCGCCGCCCCGGCCGCTGGCAACTAGTCTGAGCTCTGCCATGACCGATGAGCCGAAGCCGCCAGAAGACGCAGTGCCCGATAACGACGAGACCCCCGACGACGAGGGCGAACTCGACGACGACTCTTTCGAAGAAGACGAAGAGGAGGGGCTCGACACGGCCGTCAGCATCGACATCACCGGTCTGTCGGTCTACACGCACCACGGCGTCACCGCCGCCGAGCGCGAGATCGGCCAGCGTCTGTTGATCGACGTGAGTTTCGAGTTAGACGGCTGCGACGCCACGGTCACCGACGCGATCGACGACACCGTCGACTACGGCGCCGTATGCGAACAGGTCTGGCTGGCCGCGCAGGATCGCAGTTACAAGACACTTGAACGCCTCGGATCGGCGATCTGCGACCGGCTGATGGACCACTTCGGCGTAGACGAGGTGATGGTGCGCTGCACCAAGCCCGAGCCGCCGATCCCGCTGCCGGTCGGCAGCGTCTCGGTAGAGGTGTGGAAGGAGCGGTGAGCACCGCCTATCTCGGCCTCGGCAGCAACGTCGGCGACCGGGCAGCGAACCTGCGGGCCGCGGCCGAAGCGCTCGAGGCCAACGGAGTCGAGGTCGTTGCGCGCGCTTCGCTGTACGAAACCGCGCCTCAGGGCGAGGTGCTCGACCAGCCGGACTTTCTGAACTCGGCGCTGCGCATACGCACTGGGCTTGCGCCGCTGGAGCTGCTCGATCTCTGCAAGCGCATCGAGCGCGAACTCGGACGCGATCCGTCCGGCAGGCGGCACGGCCCTCGCCCGATCGACATCGATGTGCTGCTCGTCGGCGACCGAACCCTGGCGCATGAGCGGCTCACGCTGCCTCACCCCGAGATCGCTTCGCGCCGCTTCGTGCTCGAGCCGTTGCTCGAGCTGGACCCCGACCTCACGCTGCCCGGCGGCACGCACGCAGCCCGACTGGCCAGCGCGGTGCGCGATCAGCCTGTCACGCGCCTGGGCGACTT
Source organism: Actinomycetota bacterium (assembly GCA_016219715.1). Taxonomy (GTDB): domain Bacteria; phylum Actinomycetota; class Thermoleophilia; order Solirubrobacterales; family JACPNS01; genus JACPNS01. Next base: position 28,668 of record JACRKX010000025.1, read on the forward strand.
CTAGCCGACGGCTCTAGACGGCGCTGGGAGTTGCCTGGCGGACCGGCGCCAGCCAATCGGCCGGCAGTATGCCGCCCTGAACGTGGCCGTGTGTCTCGCCGGCCGGGAAGATGCGGCGTGTGAGCTGGCCGCAGGGGCGCTGCTCGATCGCGTCGCGCAGGTCGTCCATGCTCATCCACAGGTTTAGCGTGGCCGCGATCTGTAGGTCGGCGGCGTTCGGCGACTCGCCACCGATCACCCCGTCGGCGATGTAACCATCGATCTTGTCGAGCATTTCCGGTAGCTCGGCTAGGTCTCGGCGGACGCGCTCGTCGTCGGCCTTGTTGAGCGCGGCCTGGATCGCGGCCACGGGCTTTGCCGCCGCGCTCTGCACGAAGGCCGGCAGCGGCACCCGGTCGCCGGTCGAGTAGCTGAGCATCGCCTGCGGCGAGCGTCTCAGGTGTGCCCAGGTCAATCGCCTGCCGACGTCCTGGAAGTTGCCGTCGGCCCATGTCTCTGCCGCGATCACGCGGTCGCGTTCGGCCTGGGCCGCCGGGAACAGCCGCGGCTCGGGCACAAGCGAGTCGAGCATGCGGAAGATCGCCCGAGTGGTCTGGACCTTCTCGACCGTGCCCGAAGCGTCGGTGTACTTGATCGCCGGCACCGTGCGCGAGCCGAACATCAACTTCATCTGCAGCCGGTGCGCCGGCGGGATGACGACGACTTTCTTGTAGTCGAGGCCTTTGAGATCGAGCGCCTTGAAGACTGCGTTGCAGGGGTGAGAGCCGGGTATGTAGTAAACCCTGATCGACATGCGACCATGATCGCAGGCCGGGCAAGAGACCGGACTGAGCCGTTCGTCCAGGCAGTCATCCGAAGTAGTTCCATTGCCGTCGCCTCGCGGCTATAAAGTCTTGGCAACGCGCGGACCGGAAGATACGGCCGCGACGACAGGGGGAGCACTTCAGGCGTGCTGTTAGCGGTCGACATCGGCAATACCCAGACGCACCTCGGCGCTTTCTCCGATGGGCAGCTGCTCGAGCACTGGCGCCACGCCACCGATCGCGACGCCACCGCCGACGAGCTCGCCAGCAGTTACACCAACCTGCTCGCGCTGCGCGGCCTCACCTTCACCGACCTCGACGACGTGATCGTCAGCTCGACCGTGCCCAAGGTGCTGCCGGAGTACGTCGAGATGTCCGAGCGTTACCTAGGCGAAGAGTGCCTGGTGGTCGGCCCCGGCCTGAAGACCGGCATGCCGATCCGCACCGAAAACCCGCGCGAGCTTGGCGCCGACCGGCTAGTCAACGCAGTTGCGGCCTACGACCGCCTCGGCGGCCCCTGCGTCGTCGTCGACTTCGGCACGGCAATCACCTTCGATGCCGTCAGCGCCGACGGCGAGTATCTCGGCGGCATCATCGCGCCGGGCGTGGAGATCTCGCTCAACGCCCTCACCGAGCGCGCCGCCAAGCTGCCGCAGGTCGAGTTGACCGAGCCCGAGCGGTTGATCGGCAAGACCACGCTCGAGGCCATCCAGTCGGGCGTGATCTATGGCTTCGCTGCACAGATCGACGGGATCGTCGAGCGGCTGCGCGAAGAGCTCGGCGACGAGACCCAGGTGATCGCCACCGGCGGCCTGTCGTCGCACATCGTTCCGTTCTGCGAGACCGTCGAGTTGATCGACGACATGCTCACGCTCGTCGGCCTGCGGCTCATCTACCAGCGCAACTCGCGCTAGCCGGCTGCCGCATTGCCGGAGCGCCGCTAGTAGCGCGTGCCGAACTGATTGACGTAGATCGCGACCGGTCCGGCGCCGTCGTAGTCGCCGCCGATCGCATCGCCGTCGACGAGCACGGCCGCGACGGCCTGCTCGCGGAAGCCGCGACGCAGGATATTGGCGCGGTGGCCCGGCGAGTCCATCCACATAGCGACCATCTCGCGTGGAGTGGCGCCGGGATTGCTGGAGTAGGCGAGGTTCTCGCCAAGTGTGTAGCCGTTCGCCTTCCTGCTGTAGCCAAAGCGTGTGATGCGGCCGGCGAAGCTTGGTCCGCCGCTGCGCTGGTGGTCGAAGTAGGCGTGCTCGACCATGTCGTTGGCCTGCCACTGCGAGCTCTTGTGAAGGTTGCGGTTGAAGCGCAGACCGCGCATGTGCCGCTTACGACGCTCGCGGTTGACGAGGCAGCGCGTGGCGGTCTCGGCCTGCGCGACTTCGTCGGCGTTCTGGGGCGAGAGGTCGGCGTTGGCACATCCGGCGGCGCTGGAAGAGGAAGGTGCGATGAGCGCCACCGCCGTCAAACAGACGGTCAGAGCGGCGGCGCGGCGGCCGGAATTGGCCATGGGTGAGCTTTTCCGAGTCTTGAACATGAGCGAAGTGAGCCGCAGTGGGCCTATTCATTCCTTTCGGGCGGGCTGTCGTTCCCCTTGAACTGACGTGGACAAATGTCGTAGGTGTCGCTCAAATGGGGTATGCCCACCACAGTGGATGCCAAAACCGAGTCCTACAACTACCCTGAGTGCCCGATGGAACGACTGCACGAGAGCTTCGAAATCGGCGGTGTGACCGCCGCGAACCGCCTGCTATTGGCGCCTTTGGCCGGTATCGGCAACTGGTTCGTGCGCCTTCAGGCCAAGCGTTACGGGGCCGGTCTGACTGTCTCGGAGATGGTCTCCAGCCACGGACTCGCGTACGGCGACAAGCGCACGCGCACCGAGTTCCTGCGACTGCACCCCGACGAGGGGCCGACCAGCATTCAGTTGTTCGGCGCCGATCCGGCGATCATGCGCGAGGCGGCGGCGATCGTCGCCGAGAGCGGCGCCTCGATCATCGATCTGAACATGGGCTGTCCCGTCAAGAAGGTCTGCCGCACCGGTGCGGGCTCGGCGATGTTGCGCGATCCCGACACGGCGGTCGCGGTCGCGGCGGCCGCTCGCGAGGGTGGCGGTCTGCCGGTCACCGTGAAACTGCGTCCGGGCAACAAGCCCGGCGAGCGTGAGGGTGTCGAGCTGGCCCATCGCCTGGTGACCGAGGCCGGTGTGTCGGGCATCGCCTTTCACCCGCGCCATGCCAGCCAGCAGCACAAGGGTCTTCCCGACTACGAGCTGGCCCGCGAGGTTGTTGAATCACTGCCGGTGCCGGTGATCCTGAGCGGAGGCATGATCGGCCCAAAGAAGGTTCGCCGGGTCTTTGAAGAGACTGGCGCCGCGGCGATCATGCTGGCGCGCGGCTCGCTGGGCAACCCGTGGATGTTCGAGCGTGTGCTCGGCACGCGCGGCTTCGAAGACCTGCCCACGCCGGCCGAGGTCGCCGACGAACTCAACTGGGTGATCGACCGTGCCGCGGAGCACTACGAAGACAACCGCGCGGCTCGCTACCTGCGCAAGTTCTACCCGTGGTATCTCGAGCGGCTCAAGCAGTACGACGGCGAGCAGTTCACCCGTGCGTGCCTCAACGAAATCAACCAGGCGCTACAGCAGACCGACACTCTCGACCAGGCCCGAACGGTGCTTGCTTCGGTCGCCGTGCCGGTTGGCGCCTGACCTGAGCGCCGCTGCCGGCCCCGATCGGCTGGGAGCCGCCAGTCTCCCTGGTATATTCCGCGCCCCGAATGGCACGCGAAACCATCGTCAGCGCGACTTTGGCGACATCTCAGAGAACGCCGAGTACGACGCCGCCAAGAACGAACAGGCGATGCTCGAGGCCCGTATCGCGCACCTCGAAGAGAAGCTGCGCTCCGCGTCGATCGTCGACGAAAAGAACATCGAGAAGGACATCGTCGGTGTCGGCACGACCGTGCACCTGAAGGACCAGAAGACAGACAAGTCCTCGAAGTTCAAGATCGTCGGCAGCTCCGAAGCCGACCCGGCCGCCGGAAAGCTCTCGAACGAGTCGCCGATCGGCAAGGCGCTGATCGGCCACAAGCGCAACGACGTCGTCAAGATCCCGGTGCCTCGCGGTCCGGCGCGCCAGCTGAAGATCACGAAGATCGAAGCGTAGGCATCGCCTCCGGCGATGTAATCTGCCGTCGCGTATGAACGCCGACGACAATCCGACCGACGCGCCAGTAGAGGGCCCCGCCGAGCACGAGCTGATCGCCGAGCGGCGCGCCAAGCTGCAGCGATTCCGCGATGCCGTCTCGCCGGCCGTCGCGGCCACGGCAAGGCAGCGTTCCTCGACATCGTCGACCGCAGCGGCAAGATGCAGGTTCACGCGCGCGAGGATCTGCTGGGCGAGGAGCAGTTCGAGTTGCTGACCTCGCTCGACCTCGGCGACCTGGTCGGCATCGACGGCACGGCATTCGTCACCAAGCGCGGCGAACTCTCGCTGGCGGCCACCGGCTGGACGCTGCTGGCCAAGAGCCTGCGACCGCCGCCCGACAAGCATCACGGCCTCGCCGACATCGAGACCCGCTACCGCCACCGCGAACTCGACCTGATCGCCAACGCGGAAGCGCGTGAGCTGTTCATGCTGCGCAGCCGCGTGATCGCGCTGGTCCGACGCTGGCTCGACGACAGGGGCTTCATCGAAGTCGAGACCCCTGTGTTGCAGCCGATCTACGGCGGCGCCCTGGCGCGGCCGTTCGTCACTCACCACAACCAGCTCGACCGCGACTTCTTCCTGCGCATCGCCACCGAGCTGTACCTCAAGCGCCTGATCGTCGGCGGCCTCGAGAAGGTCTACGAGCTGGGCAAGGACTTCCGCAACGAGGGCGTCAGCCACAAGCACAACCCAGAGTTCACGATGATCGAGTGGTACGAGGCCTACGCCGACTACGAAAAGGTGATGGACGACCTCGAGACGCTGGTCAGCTGGCTGGCCGATGAGGTCGGCTACGACGGCGAGCTCGACTTCAGCGCGCCGTGGCCGCGCATACCGCTGGCCGAGGTGATCGAGCAGCAGACCGGCATCGACGTGCTCGCGCACCGCGACCGAGACGATCTCTTCGCGCAGATGCGCGACAAGGGTTTCATGGAGGTCGACGCCGGCGATAGCTGGCCGCAGCTCGTCGACGATCTGCTCTCTAAGCACGTCGAACCCAAGTTGAAGAACCCGACCTTCATCATCGACTACCCGGTCGAGCTCTCGCCATTCGCCAAGGCGCATCGCGCGAAGGAGGGCATCGTCGAGCGCTTCGAGTGCTTCGCGGCGGGCATGGAGTTCAGCAACGCCTTCACCGAGCTAAACGACCCGGACGTTCAGCGTGAGCGCTTCGCCGCTCAGACCCGCCTGGCGGCCGAAGGGGACGAAGAGACCCAGCCCCACGACGAAGACTTTCTGCAGGCGCTCGAATACGGCATGCCGCCGACCGGCGGCATCGGCATCGGCATCGACCGCCTGGTGATGCTGCTCTCCGGCGCGCACGCGATCCGCGAGGTCGTGCTGTTCCCGGCGATGCGCGACTGAGCGTGAAGCGCGTGGGCTAGGTGTGATTCCTGACCACGTTGTTCCTTAACTAGATCATCCGGGCCTTCCTTGAGGCTGAGAGTTCCTACACAACTCGCCAAAAGGGAGGCACCGGATGAACATCCACGCTAACGCAGCGCTCACACTGAAAGGAAGAAGAC
>JACRKX010000026.1 GCA_016219715.1 Actinomycetota bacterium
ACGCCGTTGTAGGTGGCCAGCACTTCTAGCCGGCCGAGTCCGCGCGAGGCGGGGTCGCGAGCCTGCGCGGCGGCGATGTCCTGGCGGATCTCCTGGGTGAAACGGGTCACGGTGCTTGGTGGACGGGCTCGAAGGATCGGCCTCACGCCGGGGCGGCGTGCCCCCACGCTATGCCCTTCGACTACACGTTACCCGCGACTGAGCCGTTTGCGCAAATGCAATCGGGCCTGCGCGACGGTCGCGCGGCGCTCCATTCGCCGGTGGCGCCGTCGAAGCGGCGCAGCAGGCCGGCGCCGGGATCGGTCGCGCCGAGCAGGATCGCGATCGCGGCGTGCGCCATCAGCGAGCCAATCACGCCGGTCGTCGGGCCATACACGCCGGCTGCGGAGCGCGACGGCAGACCGAAGCCTGGACCATCGACACCGTCGCCCAGACACCGGCAGCAAGCCGTGTCGCGTGGGCGAACGACCATGTAGGCGCCGTCATAGCCGCCGGTCGCGGCACTGGCGAATGGCGTGCCAGAGCCCACGCACGCGTCATTGACCAGCAGCCGGACCGCCGCACGCGAGCTGCAATCGAGCACCACGTCGGCATCCATCAGGATCACGTCGGCGTTGTCGGCGGTCACGTCGGCCGGAAACGGATCGACGTGTACCTCGGGATTGAGCAGCGAGAGTTTCGCGGCCGCGCTGTCGGCCTTGCCCATGCCGACCTCGGGTGTGAAATGCAGCAGCTGGCGCGGCATCTCCGCGATCGCGATCTGGCCGCCGTCGACCACCGCGAGCCGGCCGATCCCCGCCCCGACCAGGTACGCCGCCGCGGCGCTGCCGAGCGCGCCCGCTCCGACTACGAAGGCCGTCAGCCGCGCGATCTCGACCTGCGCCTGCTCGCCCCAGCCCGGCAGCTGCAACTGATCGGCGTAACGCTCTGCGAGGCCAGCGTCGAGCGCCGGCCGGTCTGCCCCATCCTGCGATCCTTCGCCGCCAAACTCGTCGTGCGCGCCCGCGGCGCTCACGGCGCAAAGAACGGCGCCGACACGTAGCGCTCGGCGCTATCGGGAACGACGGTGACGATTCGCTTGCCCTTCGATTCGGGTCGCGCGGCGATCTCGAGCGCGGCGAACACGGCGGCGCCGCCGGAGATGCCACAGGAGACGCCTTCTTCGCGCGTCATGCGCCGCGCCGTTTCGACGGCGTCGTCGTCTTCGACGGGAACGATCTCGTCGATCACGGCGCGATTGAGGATCGGCGGCTCGAAGCCGGCGCCGATGCCCTGTATGCGATGCGGTCCGATCTTGCCGCCGCTTAACACCGGTGACGCCGCCGGCTCGACGGCGATCACCTTCACGCCGGCCTTGCGCTCTTTGAGGCGCTCGCCGACACCGGTGATCGTGCCACCGGTGCCCACCCCGGCCACGAAAATGTCGACTTTGCCGCCGGTGTCGGCCCAGATCTCCTCGGCCGTGGTGCGCCGGTGTACGTCTGGATTCGCGGGATTGCTGAACTGATCGGGCAGGAAGTGGTCGGCCTTGCGGGCGAGCTTGCGGGCGGCATCGACGGCCTCGCCCATGCCACCCATCGATTCGATCAGCCGCACTTCGGCTCCGTAGAGTTTCAACAGGCCCTGGCGCTCGCGGCTCATGCCCTCGGGCAGCGTGAGCACAAGGTCGTAGCCCTTGGCGGCGGCCACAAACGCCAGTGCGATGCCGGTATTGCCGCTGGTCGCCTCGACGATCGTGGTCTTGCCCGGTTCGATCAGGCCGTCGCGTTCGGCGGCCTCGATCATCGCCACGCCGATGCGGTCCTTGACGCTGCCGGCGGGGTTGTACGCCTCGAGTTTCGCGACCACCGTGCCGGGCAGCTCGCCCGACAGGCGCGCAAGTTCGACCAGCGGCGTGCCGCCCATCAGATCGGTGATGTTGCTCGTAATCGACGCCACCGGGATCAGATGTAGTACATCGCGTCCCCGGCGCGAGATCGCTCTGCTTCGGCCAGCACTGCCAGCGTGCGCTCGGAGAGCTGCGTGCGCAGCGCGCCGACGACCTCGCCCCACGGCGGGATGCTCAGCTGCTCCTCGGCGATCTCACCGTCGAGCGTTTGCACAACCTCTAACGCCGTTATCTCGGACGCGGGCCGTGCCAGCACATAGCCGCCCTTGACCCCACGCCGGCTGGCGACGATGTTGGCGCGCCGCAGCGTGCCAAAGAGCTGCTCGAGGAACTGCGCCGGAAGGTCGCGCCGGCGCGCGAGTTCGGAGACCGGGATCGGATCGCCGCCCTCGTGATGAGCCAGCTCGACGAGAGCCGCCAGCGCATAGACGGATTTGGACGTGATCGAGATCAATTTCGGACTCCGATCACAGGTTAAACGTTCTGGCGGCTAAATCCGATCCGACTTCAGGAATTCCGTCGATCCTGCCTCGAAACTAGCGAAGCCGCCGCGATGGGTGATCCGCGACGGCTTCGTGAGCTTGGGATTCGCGGCCTCTAAGGCCGCGGTGTTCTAGAGCCAGCCGTTCTCGGCGGCGTTGAGCACCGCCTGGGCGCGATCCTTCACGCCAAGCTTGCCGTAGATGTTGTGCAGGTGCGTGCGCACCGTGCTCGTGCTGAGGTGAAGGTTCTTTGCGATCGCCTCGTAGACGTGGCCTTCGGCCAGCTGGCGCAGCACGTCGCTCTCGCGCGGGCTCAGCGGACTGGGGCTCGTCGGCCGGCGACGCTCACCGTTGCCGTTGAGCGGCAGTTCGTAAAGGATCGAACGCAGCTGGCGAACGGTCAGGCGCACATTGCGAGAGGCCTTGAGCAGTTCGTCGGGGCTGACGTCGCCGCCTTCGGCGTAGTGCGCGAGCATGTCGGCCAGGCGGATGATTGCCGCCTCGCCGGCCTCCTCGTCGGCGTGGTGGCGCTCGATCGCCGCGGCGAGGCTGTTGGGCAGCCCCCAGCGACGAGCAAGAACACCGCCGACGAGCGCGTGGTCGACGCCCAGCTCGCGGCGTTCGCGCATCAGGCGCTCCTGCGGCGTGCGGGCGGAACCGTGCACCTGCTGCGGGTATCCGTCGTAGGCGTAGGTCAGGACGAGCTTGCCGATGTCGTGCAGCAATGCAGTCACGAGCAGCGAGTCGACGTCGCCGTCCCAGTTGATCTCGCGAGCGATGCGGTCGGCGGCCTGCTGGGTCGCGATCGCGTGCAGGCGGAAGCGGTCAGGAGTGCTGTCCCACTGCGCCGTGCGCTCGAAGAAGTCGAAGGTCTTGGTGCGAGTGACGATCGCCTCGACGCCGCCGGGCGTCAGGACTTCGACGGCCTCGCTGACGGTGGTCACCTTGCGGCGGCCACCGGTGGCCTTGTTCGCGTAGCGAACGACCGTGATCACCAGCGCCACGTCGCGCTCGATCGCCTGGACGAGTTCCGTTGAGGCCTTGTCGTTGCCGTTGGTCACAAGGTGCAAGACGCGGTCACGTGACTCGGCCAATGCGGGGAAGCGCTCAAGCGCCTCAAATGCCGCGGTCAGCCTGTGGCCATGCCCTTGCTGGCGCTGCCCTTGAGCGCCGATACGCGGAGGCGACTCGTTTGAAACCGCTGCTTCACGCGCGGGTTCCTGCTTTGCGTTCCTAGCCATTAACTCTTTATCTCCCAAGCTCGCGACGTTCCGTGCCTTAAGCATTGGTCCGTAGGTCATTCGTCGAACCGGGGTAGTTATCGACCGCATCGGCGATTTGTTTAGTCCCTAATTACGACTAGGGCCAGGACCCCATCCCGCCGATTTGCAGCTGTTTTGGCGGGAATCCGGGTTCTGATGCGGGTTAGCCGCCGGTCAGGCGGCATCGATCGCGGCGTCGATTCGCGCCAGCGACTCGTCGCGGCCGAGCAATTCGAGCGATTCGAAGATGCCCGGTGAGATCGTGGTGCCGCTGATCGCGACGCGCACGGGCTGGAAAACCTGCTTCGGTTTTGCGCCGAGACGCTCCACGACCTCGCGTAGCGAGTCCTCGATCGTTTCGGTGGTGAATGGCTCGACACCGGCCAGTGCGGCGCGCGCGTCCTGCAGGCGCAGCCTGCCCTCGCCGTCAAGGAATTTCTCGCGCGCCTTCGGATCGTCGGTGGGGCCGTCGAAAAAGAACGCCGCAAGCGGCCAAAAGTCGGCAAGGGTCTGGATCTTCTCACGACACAGCTCAACCGCGCCTGCCAGCCCCTCACGGCCTGTGAACGCCTCTATGCGCGCGGTCAGCTGTTCGGCGGGCAGCTGGCGCAGATAGGCGCCGTTCATCCAACGCAGCTTCTGCTCGTCGAACACCGCTGCGCTCTTGCTGACGCGATCGAGCGTGAACAGGTCGGTTAGTTCGTCGATGCTGAAGAAGGTCTGCTTGTCGTCGTAGCCCCAGCCCAGGAGCGCCAGGTAGTTGACGACAGCCTCGCGTACGTAGCCGGCGTCGCGCAGCTCCTGCACCGAGGCCGCGCCGTGGCGCTTCGAGAGTTTCTTGCCGTCGGGGCCGTGCAGCAGCGGCAGGTGGGCATAGACCGGCGGCGCGTGCCCGAGCGCTTCGAGGATCATCGCCTGGCGCGGCGTGTTCGAGAGATGGTCTTCGCCGCGCACGACGTGTGTGACCTCGCTGTCTAGGTCGTCGACGGCCACGGCGAGGTTGTAGAGCGGGCTGCCGTCGCTGCGCGCGATCGTGAAGTCGTCGATCGCCTCGTGCTTGAAGGTGACGTCGCCGCGGATCAGGTCGCGCACGACGGTCTCGCCCTCGTCTGGCACCTTCAGCCGGGTGGAGCCCTCGAACTCGTAAGCGTGGCCGCTCTGCCTGAGTTGCTCGATCACCTCGAGATGTCGCGGCTGGTGGCCGGCCTGCGACAGCGGTCCGTGGTCGTAGTCGATGCCCAGCCAATCGAGCGCTTCGAGAATGTGATCGACGTTTTCCTTCGTGGAGCGCACCTTGTCGGTGTCTTCGATGCGCAGGATCATGCGGCCGCCACTGCCGCGCGCGAGCAGCCAGTTGTAGAGCGCGGTGCGCGCGCCGCCGATGTGCAGCAGGCCCGTTGGCGACGGAGCAAAGCGCACGGTCATGGGTTGGCGGCCGGTCATCGCGGGCAATGCTACGCAACCGGCGAAGCCTGAGGCTTTCGCCGTCCGCCGCCGGGCGCATCTAGAATCGGCTTTCACATGCTGATCGGCGCACACGTTTCTACCTCGGGCGGGCTCTACAAGGCCGTCGAACGCGGCATCGACACCGGGTCGACCGCGATCCAGATCTTCAACCAGAGCCCACGTATGTGGCGCCCGACGGCCTTTGACGAAGAGGATTTCGCCACCTTCCGCGAGAAGATGGCCGACTCCCCGATCGACGCCGTGGTGATCCATGCGATCTATCTGATCAACCCCGGCACCTTCGACAAGGAGCTCGAACAGAAGTCGCTGACGGCCCTGACGCACGCGCTTACCGTGGGCGACGCGATCGGCGCCTCAGGCGTTGTGCTGCATCCCGGCCCGGTGATGAAGGGCCAGGAGTACGGCCCGACCACCGAAAACATCGCCAAGCTCTGCAAGAAGGCGCTGGCCGGCACCGAGAAGTGCAAGCTGCTGCTCGAGAACGCCGCCGGCAAGAACGCCGTCGGCTGCAAGTTCGAACAGCTTGCCGACCTACTCGAACTGCTCGGCGGCGACGACCGCGTCGGCGTCTGCATCGACTCGTGCCACTCGCACGCAGCCGGCTACGACGTGCGCTCGGTCGAAGCCGTCACCGAAACCGTCGACGAACTCGACCGCACCGTCGGGCTCGACCGCCTCGGGTGCATTCACCTAAACGACTCGCGCGACGAGTACGCCTCACACCGCGACCGTCACGAGAACCTCGGCGACGGATTGATCGGCAGGTGGCCGGCAACGACCTCACCCGGCTGCCCGAAGACCTGCCGGCCCCAGTCAACGATGGCGCCTGTGAGCACCTTCGGGGCATAGATCTACCGGACATCGAGCTGCCATCGTCCAACGGTGGGAGCGTCAACCTTTCGACGCAGCGCTCCCCCGTAGTGGTCTATGTCTTTCCGCGTATCGGAAACCCTGGCGAGCCGCTACCCGACGAATGGGACGCCACGCCCGGCGCGCGTGGCTGCACGGTTCAGTCGCTGGTCTACTCGCACGACTTCGCGACACTCGCCGAACTCGGTGCCGTCGTCGTCGGTGTCAGCTGTCAGCCGGTGGACGAACTGACCGAAGCCGCGTCACGGCTGAAACTGAACCAGTCATTGCTCAGCGACGAGCGTGGCGTACTTCGAGGCGCACTGCGCCTGCCGACGTTGAGTGCCGGCGGCAGCGAATACCTACGCCGTGTCACCTTCGTGGCTCGGGACGGCCGCGTCGAGCGCGTCTGGTATCCGGTCTTCCCACCGGGCGACGAGACGCCCGCCGTGATCGACTGGTTACGCCGCGGAGGCTGACCTCGGCGACGTCGGCGCGGGGGCTTGAATCACCAGCTCGGACTGCTGCCGTTGGCAGCGGCGCCGGCCGCCACCGCCACACCGCCGAGCCCCTCGAGCTCGGCCATCAGACCGGCCGTGCGGGCCACGCGGTGTTTCTCGCCGCATTCGAGAGCGACCTCGCCGTCGCCTGCCTTGACGACGATCTCGAGAGGGCTGGTGCCCTTGTGCAGCGTGACAACGCCCTGTAGCTCACGCACGAGCGCCGCAACCGATGGGTGTTCGGCAGTGTCGGCGTCGATCACGACGCGCACCGGCGCGCCGGCGCCGAACCCACCGCCGCTGTCGCCGGCCGCCGCGATTTCTTCTTCGGTCGGCTCGAACGGCGTGGCCTCCTGCACGACGAGCTTCGTCTCGTTGGCCTCTTTGTGGTCGACGCGACCGCGAACGATGAGCACCGCGTCGCGGGCGATGTGCTCTTGCACTGCTTCGAGTGCGCTGGCGAAAATCAGGATCTCGACCTGGGCCGTGAGGTCGTCGAGCGTGGCGAACATCATGTGACTGCCGCTCTTGGTGCGGATCTTCTTGCTTTCGACGATCAGGCCGCCGACGGTGACCCACGCGCCGTCTTGCTTATGGGCGAGATCGGCGATCGTGCAATCGACGCGCTCGCGCAGTGCTCCGGCCAGTGGCTTCAGCGGGTGGTCGGAGAGGAACAGGCCAAGTGTCTCCTTCTCCATGGCGAGCAGCTCGGGACGCTCGAACTCGGCGACCGGAATCGGCGGGCGCGGTGGCTTTTCGGCGGCGACCACAGCCGGGTCGGCCATGTCGAAGATCGAGCCCTGCCCCATGCGCTCGTCTTGCTGGAGCTTCTGGCCGGCCGACTGAGCGGCCTCGAGCACTTCGAGCATGCCCTTGCGAGTCGCGCCGGTGGTGTTGAAGGCGCCGCACTTGATCAACGACTCGATCGCCTTCTTGTTTACTGCGCGGCCATCGACGCGTTCGCAAAACTCCCAGATCGAGCCGAACGGGCCGTCCTTGGCACGTGCCGCGAGGATCGCGTCGACCGCGGCCCCGCCTACCCCCTTGACGGCCTCGAGGCCGAAGCGGATGTTGCCGTCGACCACGACGAACTCGTGCTCGGATTCGTTGACGTCGGGTGGCAACACCTTGATGCCCATGTTCTCGCACTGCGCCACGAAGAACGGGACTTTGTCCTTGGTGTTCATCACCGAACTGACCAGCGCCGCCATGTACTCGGCCGGGTAGTTGGCCTTCAGCCAGGCGGTGCGGTAGGCGATCAGGCCGTAGCAAGCGGCGTGCGACTTGTTGAACGAGTAGTCGGCGGCGTCTTCGTTCATCTTCCAGAGGGCCTCGATCACCTTCGGACTGGTGCCGCTGGCGGTGCAGCCGTCGACGAACTTCTGCTTCAGCGACGCCATGCCCTCGCGGTCCTTCTTGCCGATCGCCTTGCGCAGGTCGTCTGCCTCGGGACCGCTGAACCCGGCGATGTCTTTGGCGACCTGCATGTTCTGCTCTTGGTAGAGCACCACACCGTAAGAACCCTCGGTGATCGGACGCAGGCGCTCGTCGATGAACGCGACGCCCTCGGGGTTGCGCTTTCCGCGCGCGTAGGTGTCGATGTAGCGCATCGCGCCGGGGCGGTACAGCGCGACCAGGGCGATCAAGTCTTCGAACTCCGTTGGCTTGACCTTTCGCAGGGAGTCGCGCATACCGTCGGACTCGAACTGGAAGACGCCGATCGAGTCGCCGCGGGCGAGCATCTTGAAGGTCTTCTCGTCGTCTAAGGGGAGCGATGCCATGTCGGGTCGCTCGCCGGCCGAGCGCTCGATGATGTCGAGCGCGCTCTCGATCACGTCGAGGTTGCGCAGGCCGAGGTCGTTCTCGTAGACCTCCATCAGCGGCTGGCCCTTCTTGAGGCAGTCGTCGAAACTCGGGGAGCGGCCCTGCTCGGGGTCGGGGATCATCTTGCTGAGGCGATCGCCGGTGGCATAGTCGTGGCCGAGCACACGGGCGGCGTCGCGCACCGCGGCGCGCGGGAACATGCGGCCGAAGGTGATGATGCGGGCGACGGATTCTTTTCCGTACTTGTCGCTGACGTAGCGGATCACCTGTTCGCGACCGTGCACGCTGAAGTCGATGTCGATGTCGGGCATGCTGACGCGTTCGGCGTTGAGGAAGCGCTCGAACAGCAGGTTGTAGGCCAGCGGATCGACGTCGGTGATGTTGAGCACGTAGGAGACGATCGACCCGGCGGCGCTGCCACGGCCCGGGCCCACGGCGATGCCGTTGTCTTTCGCGTACTTGACGAAGTCCCAGACGATCAGGAAGTAGCTGTTGAAGCCCATGCCGTCGATCACGCCGAGCTCCATGTCGAGCCGCTCGCGAGCCTCGGCCGGAACGGGGTCGCCGTAGCGGCGGCGCAGGCCCGCTTCGGCGATCTCGCGCAGGAAGGGACCGTCGTCTTCTCCGTTGGGAGTTGGATAGCGCGGGATCAAGCGCTTGCCGAGTTCGATCTCGACGTTGACCCGTTCGGCGATCTCAAGCGTCGACTCGACGGCGCCGTGCCAGTTGGCGAAGTCGGCGGCCATCTCGCCGGAGTCCTTTAGGTAGAACTCGTTGGTGTCGAAGGTCATCTTCGGCTGAGCCAGGGTGCTCTTCGTGTTCACGCAGAGCAGCGCGGCGTGGGCGTTGTAGTCGTCGCGCTTGAGGTAGTGAACGTCGCTGGTGCCAACCAGCGGCCGGCCGAACTGCTTTGCGGCCGCGGCGATGCCGATGTTCGCCTTGTCCTGGTCGGGGATCTTGTTTTCCTGGATCTCGAAGTAGACGTTCTCTTCGCCGAAGATCTGCATCAGGCTGTCGACGTGGGCCTTGGCCTCGGCCATGTTCTCTTCGAGGATGCGACGCACGAAGCGCGATTGCAGACAGCCGGTCAGCGCGATGATGCCCTTGCCGTAGCGGTCGAGCAGCTCGAGGTCGACGTTGGCCTTACCTCGGTGGTAGCCCTCGAGGAAGCCGGAGCTGCACAGCTTGACGAGGTTGCGGAAGCCGTCGTCGTCGCGCGCGAGCAACGTGAGGTGGTTGCGCTCGCGACGTTCTTTGTCGCGACGGCGGTGGTCGTCGACGAAGTAGACCTCGCAGCCGGGGATCGGCTTGACGCCCTCTTTCTTGCATGCCTCGTACAGGTCGACGGCGCCGTTCATGACACCGTGATCGGTAAGCCCGACCGCCGGCTGCCCGAATTCGGCGGCGCGCTTGGCGATGTCGCCGATGTGGCAAGCGCCGTCTAGCAGCGAGTACTCGGAGTGGACGTGCAGGTGGACGGCTGACTGGCTCACACGTCGATCTTAAGCTGCGAGGCGGCGGGCCTTCCGTGGCCCGTTCGTCGCTGTTCTGGCTCAAATCCGCAATTTGCGGACGGCGAAATCAGTCGGTAGCGCCGGCGCGCGCGGCAACTGCGCCGATGCCGATCACACCCAAGGCCAGCACGCCTGCCGCGACCATCCGGGCCGACGGTCCGTGGCTGACACGCTGCTTGACACGGCGCTTTCCGATCGCCCAGGTTGCACGACCGAGCGCTTCGTACAACATGCTGTTGGCGGTTCTGCTCATGGGGCCTCCCCTCGTTTCGTTTGAGGATCGAGTTCGACCCTACCGAAACACCGTCGGCGATGCGGCGGGCCCGCAAGCGGCCATCTCCGGCACCGAACGAACCGCTGGATCAAACGACGAAGGGCCCGCGCGTTGCGGGCCCTTCACCGGAATCCGAACGAGCCGGCGGCAGGCCGGCTCACCGAGAAAAATCGTTGGAACTAGAGACCCTCGGGGTGGCGGGCGCGGAAGCCGCGGGCGCTGCGCGACTCGCTGCGCCAGCGCGGACCCTTCTCGCCCTTGCCGGAGGTGTCGAGGCGCAGGCCGGCGATGATCGTGTAGGCGTGGCCGGGGTTGGTGTAAACGGTGATCCAGTTGCCCTTGCCGCGCACACCCCACGTCATGAAGCCCGATGAGTTCAATGGGGCATCAAGCAGGTCGCCGCCATGAAGCGCGTAGCTGATCGTGCCCGAGCAGTCGTAACCGCGTGACTTGAAGCTCTTGTGGCCACCGCCGTAGATGTAGGGCTTGTGGGTGATCTCGTTGGCAGCCCAGATCGCCTTCTGCACCTCGAGCGGCGCATCGACCGGGGCGATGGCGGTGCGACCGTCTTCGGCGATCGTGGCACGCAGGCCGGGAGTGGTGGCCGGAGTCGGCGCGAACTCGGCGCCACCTGTGTTGGCACCCGTGGCCGTGGCGGCGCGGGCGCTACCAGCCGTCAGATAAAGAATCGAGAGGATCGCGAGACAAACGCCGAAGCCCAGGGCTATTGCGGTATGGCGTTTGGATGTGAGCGATTGGCTGTGAAACGGCATTAGAGCCTCCTTCGCGTGCCTACCGGGTTAGCTGACGGGCTGGCGCTAAAGGAGCTCGCGCCTCCACCGTGTCGAACGAATGCGACTTGGTGAATTAGCCCCAAGGAACTTGGTTCCCCGGTCCCCTTGCCTCAGGATGAGGTGGGGTTCGGCTTGCTTGTGTCGTTCAGAAGTCGGGAATACTACACAACTCGTTTGACGGATTCAGCCAGAAAGGCCGGTTTCCAATAAATTTCGTCGCTTTTGGGCGATTACCTGTTGCGTACTCGGTAGGCCATGCGGCTTTGCAGGCTCCAGAGCTCGATGAAGCCGGGGCTCGCCTGCTGGCTGAAGAGGCCGCCCGATTCGCTGAATCCGGCGAGATCCTGGTCGTAGACGGCGTTGGGCGAGCTGCGGCGGATCACGGTGGCGTTGCCCTTGTAGAGCTTGATCGCGATCTTGCCGGTGACCTGCTTGTTGACGTTTTCCATGTAGGCGTCGAGGTCTTCGCGCAGCGGCTCCCACCACAGTCCGGCATAGGCCAGGAAGGCCCACTGCCCGTCGAGCTGCGGCTTGAAGAGGTTCTGATGACTGGTGCAGACGAGCTTCTCGAGCTCTTTGTGCGCCGCCAGCACGATCGTTGCGGCCGGAACCTCGTAGATGTCTCGCACCTTGAGGCCGACGATGCGGTCTTCGATGTGGTCGACGATTCCGACGCCGTGCTTACAGCCGAGATCGGTCAGGCGTTCCAGTAGCTCGACAAGACCGAGGTGCTCGCCATTGAGCGCAACAGGGCGGCCCTGCTCGAAGTCGAGTTCGATCTCTTCGGCCTGGTCTGGGGCACGTTCGGGCGGCGTGACGAGCTGGAAGACGTCGTCTTCGGGCGCAGAGTTCAGGTCTTCGATCGATTTACCTTCGGAAGATCGGCCCCACATGTTGTCGTCGATCGAGTAAGGCGGGGCTTCTGTGCCGCCGGCGACGGGGATGCCGTGCTCGCGGCAGTATTCGATCTCTTCCTGACGACCCATGCGCCAGTTGCGCACAGGAGCGATCACCTTGAGCTCGGGTGCCAGTGTGGCGACGGTGGCCTCGATACGCACCTGATCGTTGCCCTTTCCGGTGCAGCCGTGGGCGATCGTGTCGCAGCCGTGCTTACGGGCGTACTCGACGGCCAGCTTGGCGATCAGCGGGCGGCCGAGGGCCGTGAACAGCGGGTATCCACCGCCGTACTGGGCGTTCGCCTTGATCGCGGGCAGCACGTAGTGCTCGGCGAACTCCTCGCGCGCGTCGACGACCTCGCAGGCCAGCGCGCCGAGGTCGATCGCCTTGCCCTTGACGACGTCGAAGTCTTCCTTGGGCTGGCCGAGGTTGACCGTTAGCGCTACGACTTCAGCGTTGTACTTGGCCTGGATCCAGTGCAGCATGACGCTGGTGTCGAGACCGCCGCTGTAGAGCAGGAGCACACGCCCGACCTGGTCGGGGTGCGCTTCGTATGAGGTGGTGATGAACTCTGCCGGGGACTGGTCCGGAGAGCCGTCTGGCTGCGTGTTGGGGTCGCTCATCGTTGAGCGGGCAGCCTAGCCGACTATGAAACCGGGAAGCCTACGGAGAGTCGTGCTTCACCGATCGGTTGGCCTGCACCACCGCACTAACGGCCTCGCGTAGCTGCCGGGCCGAACGGTAGCTGCGAAATCCGGTCACCGACGGCGTACTGCGGGACGCCGAGGTCGACCGTGCCGCGCGCCTCTGAAGTGGCGAAAGCGCGCGCCTATGGGGGAGATTCTGGATGTTCTGCATTCTTGAGTTCTACCGCAATCGGCGTACCCGTGCAGACACGTCCGCGGCTATCTGTCGCGAGCTACGAGCTTGTGACGACTTCGGAGATCGCGGCGGCGGCCTCGCGGGCATCGTCTTC
Organism: Actinomycetota bacterium; assembly: GCA_016219715.1. Taxonomy (GTDB): domain Bacteria; phylum Actinomycetota; class Thermoleophilia; order Solirubrobacterales; family JACPNS01; genus JACPNS01. The sequence continues at coordinate 12,728 of JACRKX010000026.1, forward strand.
TGTGAGCAGCAGTGGCGGGAGCAGCCGGAGGGTGTGCGGTCCCGTCGCGTTGGCGATGACACGGTGATCGAACAGCAGGCGCTCAACGGCCCCGGGCGCGTCGAATTCGCCGGGCGGGCGCAGCCCGATCATCATCCCACGGCCATCGCACCGGCCCAGCGGCGCAAGCAGCTCGCGAAGCAGCGCCGAGACGCGGGCCGCGTTCGCGGTCGTCGCGTCGTCGGTGATGATCCCGAGCGCCGCGCAGGCGGCGGCACAGGCAACTGGGTTGCCGCCGAAGGTCGAGCCATGGAAGCCGGGCTGCAACGCGGCCGAGCAGTGTTCGGCGGCGACCATCGCTCCGATCGGCAGGCCGCCTCCAAGCGCCTTGGCCAGCGTCATCACGTCGGGCGTGACCGGTGTCTGCTCGTAGGCAAACAGGCTGCCGGTGCGGCCGAGACCGCACTGCACCTCGTCGAAGATCAGCAGAGCGCCAACGGCGTCACACCCATCGCGCGCGGCGAGCAGCACGTCGTCGGGGATTGCGTGTACGCCCGTCTCTCCTTGCACCGGTTCAAGCAGCACCGCGCAGGTCTGATCGTCGATCATCGCGGCCAGCGCGGCCGCGTCGTCGCGCGGCGCGGTGCGAAAGCCGTGGACCAGCGGCGCAAACGGCGCCTGTTTGGCTTCCTGTGGCGTAGCCGAGAGCGCACCCATCGTGCGCCCGTGGAAGGCGTGCTCGAGCACCACCACATTGCGCCCAGGACGGCCGGCCGCGGTGGCATGGGCGCGCGCGAGCTTGATCGCCGCCTCGTTGGCCTCGGCACCGGAGTTGCAGAAAAAGACCCTGTCGCCAAACGACAACTCGGTCAGGCGCCGCGCGAGATCCTCTGCCGGCCTGGTCCAGAACAGGTTCGAGGCGTGCATCAGCGTGCCGGTCTGCATGCGGACGGCTTCGACGACCGCCGTGTGACAGTGGCCGACGCTGTTTACGCCGATGCCACAGAGCAGGTCAAGAAACTCGTTGCCGTCGCCGTCGTAGAGGCGCGACCCCTCGCCGCGCACGAACTCCACGCCGAAGCGTGCGTAGTTCGGTGTCTGGGCGGAACTGGCGCCGTAGATGTCTGGCAGGCCGGCCACGCGCAGCTAAGCCTCGGGAACGATCTTCGTGCCGATGCCTGCGTCTGTGAAGAGTTCGAGCAACAAGCTGTGCGGCTTACGGCCGTCGATGATGTGCGCGGAGTTGCCGCCGCCGCGAATCGCGCGCACGCACGCGGCGAGCTTCGGGCGCATTCCGCCGTCGACCGAGTCGAGCGCTGCGTCGACCTCTGCCGTGTCGGCCCCGGTGATCAGTGATCCGTGGTCGGCCGGGTCTTTCAGCCAACCCTCGACGTCAGTCAGGAAGATCGTCTTGTAAGCGCCCAGCGCGTGTGCCACGGCGCCCGCGGCCTCGTCGGCGTTGATGTTGTAGCTCTGACCGTTGCGGTCTGAGCCGACCGAGGCGATCACCGGGATGTAGTCCTCGGCGATGTGGTCGATCAGTCCGACGTTGACGTGGTCGACCTTGCCGACGAAACCGACGTCGTTGCCGCCGGGCGTGGTCTTTGACACGCGAAACAGCGCGCCGTCGTCGCCGCTGATGCCGACGGCCGGCTGGCCGTAGCGGTTGATGCGGCCGACGATGTCCTTGTTGACCTTGCCGATCAAGACCATTTTCGCGACGTCGACGGTCTCGGCGTCGGTGACGCGCAGCCCCTCGACGAAGTTGACTTCGAGGCCGAGCTTGTCCATGTGCTCGGTGATCTCCTTGCCGCCGCCGTGCACGATGATCGGGTTCATGCCGACGTACTTCAGCAGCACGACGTCGCGCGCGAAGTCCTCGCGCAGCTGCTCGTCGATCATCGCCGCGCCGCCGTATTTGATGACGATCGTCTTGCCGTGGAACTCCCGGATGTAGGGCAGCGCTTCGAGCAGTGTCGAGATGTCTCGGCTCATGTCGTGTACTCCGCGTTGAGGGTTACGTAGTCGTGGCCGAGATCGCTGAAGTAGACCGTCGCCTCGGCGCCTTCGCCGGCGAGAACGATCTCGTAGTCGACCTCGGGTCCGCTGACCGCTTCGTTGAGCGCGTCCACGTCGAACTGGTTGGCGATCCCGAATGACGCGACCTCCACCCCTTCGATCGAGATGTCGATCGGCTCGGGCTTGCCCGTAGCCAGTGCCATTCCGACCGACTGCATGATGCGGCCCCAGTTCGGATCGCCGCCGTTGAGGGCGGTCTTGACGAGCGGCGAGTCGGCCACCGCGCGGGCGACGCGCTCGCAGATCTGACCGTCCGAACCCCTGACGGTGACGCGGCCGACGCGATCGGCGCCTTCGCCGTCGCGCACGATCGCCAGCGCAAGACCCAGCAGCAGCGCGTCAAGCGCCTCCGCCAGGAGTCGCTCGTCGTCGGAGCCGGGAACGACCTCGACGCCGCTCTCGCCGGACGCCAGCAGAAACACGGAGTCGTTGGTCGATAGCTGTCCGTCGACCGTTATGCGGTCGAAACTCGAAGCAACCGAGCCTCCGAGCAGGCGATCGGCGGTCTCGGCCTCGAGTGCCGCGTCGGTCTCGATGAAGCACAGCAGCGTCGCGTGCGGCACGGCTGCCGCGTGGAGCGGGCTGATCATTCCGGCACCCTTGGCCTGAGCGGCCAGTACGACCTCTCCGCCGCTGAGACGCACTTTCAAAGCGCCGAGCTTGGGCCACAGGTCGGTGGTCATGATCGCGTTGGCAAAAGTGAGCGAGCTTTCGGCGTCGAGTTCGCGCGAGAGCAGCGAGGCGCCCTTGCTGAGCTTGCGCGAGTCGAGCTGCACGCCGATCACGCCCGTCGAGGCGACGGCCACCTGCGACTCCGACGCGCCGGCGACCATCGCGCCGATGCCCTGCATGTAATACGCGTTGTCACGGCCCATCGGCCCCGTCGCGGCATTTGCGTTGCCGCTGTTGACGATCACCGCTCGGATCGCGCTGAGCTCGACGCGCGTGCGGCAGACCTGCACCGGCGGCGCTGGAGCGCTGGAAACCGTGAAACGCGCTGCCGAGGTCGTCTGTTGTGAATCGCTGACGACCAGGCCGAAGTCGAGCTTGCCGCTCGGCTTGATGCCCGCGGCGATACCGCCGGCGCGAAAACCGCCCGGAAGCGTGGTCGGCGGCAGTTCTGTCGCATGCTCAGGCAGTGCCGTCCAGCGGCTCGTAAACAGCGGCGGCACGTCGGTCATCGGCGCGATCGATCCGGTGGGCGCCTCGCTCATGCGCTCACCCGCCTCGTCACGCCCTGACCGCTCGCGAGCCCCGCGGTCTCTGGCAGGCCGAGCATCAGATTGAGGTTCTGCACGGCCTGGCCCGCGGCCCCCTTCCAGAGGTTGTCGATCGCGCTGAAGACAAGCACGCGGCCGGTCTCCTGCTCGATCGTGGCGTGGATCGCGCAGGCGTTGGTGTCACGTACGTCGCGCACGCCCGGCGGCGCGTCGACGAAACGCACGAACGGCTCGTCGGCGTATGCGTCCTCGAAGCGCTCGCGCAACTGGGCGGCGGTCAGCGGCTCGGCTGGCTGCAGGTAGATGCTGGCCAGCAGGCCCTGGTCGAGCGGCAGCAGGTGCGGCGTGAAGGTGATGCGCTCGATCGGCAGCTCCATCTCGAGCTCGGCACGATGACGGTGACGCTCGACGCCGTACGGTGAGAAGTTCTCGACGACGCTTACGAAATGCGTCTTGTCGGACGCGGCACGCCCGGCTCCGGAAACGCCGCTTTTCGCGTCGACGATCACGTCGCCGGCGAGGTCAGCGACCGGGTAGAGACCGAGCAGCGACGCGGTTGGATAACAGCCCGGGTTCGCGACCAGCCGCGCGTCGGCGATGCGGTCGCGATGGCGCTCGGTCAGGCCGTAGACGGCCTCGGACAGCAGCCCCAGGTGCTCGTGCGGCTGGTAGTAGCTCTCGTACGCCTCGGCGCTGAGCCGAAAGTCGGCCGACAGGTCGACGACCTTCAGACCGTGCTGGATCAACTCGGCGACGACCGGTGCGGCGGCGCCATGCGGGTATGCGACCAGAGCGCAGTCGGCCTTCGCCGCTACGCCCTCTGCGTCGAATTCATCGAGCGTCAGCGGCACGTCGTAGCGTGGGTGCACGCTGCTCAGTTTTGCTCCGGCGTCGCTGCGCGCGGTGACGGCCGTCAGCTCGATCTCCGGGTGTCGCCAGAGGATGTCGGCCGCCAGCGCGCCGGCGAAGCCGGCCGCGCCGATCACGGCTGCTCGGTGTTGACTACTGGCCACGCAAGGCACCACCGATCGACTGGAGTTGTTCGGTGATCTTCACGCGCGCGGCCGCGACCTCGTCGTCGGTCAGCGTGCGATCGGGCGCGCTGTAGGTGAGACGTATCGCTAGCGACTTGCTGCCTTCGGCGACCTGTTCGCCTTCGTAGACGTCGAACACCGATGCGGCGGTCAACAACTTCCCTCCGGCCTTGCGAACCGTGGTCAGCACTTCCTCGGCCGGTCGCTCGGCGTCGACGACAACGGCGATGTCCTCACGGGCCGGCGGGAAGGTCGAGATCGGTTCGTAGGTGACCGGATCGGGTATCTGAGCTGCCAGCGCCTGCAGGTTCAACTCGGCCACAACGGCATGCGGCAGGTCGAACTGCTTGGCGACCAGCGGGTGCAGTTCGCCTACCCAGCCGAGCACCGCCTCGCCGGCAGTCACCCTGGCCGAGCGGCCCGGAATCAAATACGGATGGCCAGCCGCGTCGACCGGCTCGTAACCGGCCTGCGCTCCCGCGTAGTCGACGACGGCCTGCACGATGCCTTTGAGCACGTAGAAGTCGCCCGGGTCAGACTCGCCGCGCCACGAACCAGCCGTGGGTGGACCGACCAGCAGCAACGCCACCGCGGTGTGCTCACGCGGCTCCTGAGCGCTACCTGCGTAGACAGCGCCGATCTCGAAGAGCCTGACTGCATCTGCGCCACGGGCAAGGTTGTGCTGAGCCGACTGCAACAGTCCGGGCAACGCCAGCGGGCGCATTACGGAATGGTCCTCGCTGAGCGGATTGGCGATCTTCAGCAAGTCGCGCTCGACCGGCGCCCCGCCGGGCGAGAGCTTGGCCAGCAGCGCTTCGCTGGTGAAGCTCCATGTGATCGCCTCGGAATAGCCGTTGGCGGCGAGCATGTCCTCGATCCTGCGCTTGAGCTTCTGGTCTGGCGAGAGGCGGCCGATCGCGCTGCGCGCGGCGGGCAGTGTGGCGGGGATGCTGTCGACACCCTCGATGCGGGCAATCTCCTCGATCACGTCGGCTTCGCGCGTGACGTCGGCGGCGCGGTAGTGCGGCGGCGTGACGCTGAGCCCGCCAGCCGTCTCGGCGACTTCGAAGTCGAGACGCCGCAGGATCTCGGCACAGCGCGCAACCGGAATCTCGGTGCCGAGCAGCCCCGCGAGGCGAGTGGCGCGCAGCTCGATCGGCGTGGCGGGAAGGATCTCACCGGCCACATCGATCGTCGGCGACACTCCGGTCGCACCCGTTAGCTCGGTCATCAGGCCGGCGGCGATCTGCTGGACCTCGAGCTGCAACTCGGGGCTCAGACCCTTCTCGAACCGGCCACTCGCCTCGCTTCGCAGCCCAAGCTTCTGGCTGGTGCGGTGGATGTTCGGACCGTTCCAGGTGGCGATCTCGAGCAGCACGTTGGTTGTCTCGAGAGAGACCTCGCTAACAGCGCCGCCCATGATTCCGGCGATCGCCGACGGGCCTTCGCCGTCGCAGACCAGCACGGTGTGCTCGTCGCACTCGCGCTCGACGTCGTCGAGAGTGGTCACCTTCTCACCGGCAGCGGCGTTGCGCACGATCAGCTTGCCGCCACGGATCTTGTCGAGGTCAAAGGCGTGCATCGGCTGACCGGTCAGCAGCATCAGGTAGTTCGTGATGTCGACGACGTTGTTGATCGGGCGCTGGCCGGCCGCCGAGAGCCGCTGCTTGAGCCACAGCGGCGACGGCCCGACCTTCACACCGCGATAGATGCGGGCGGTGAAGCGCGGGCAAAGCTCGTGGTTCTGCACTTCGATCGGGAACGACTCGTCGCCAGAAGGCGCTGGGCCGGTTGCCAGCGTCGCCAGTTCGTTGCCGGTGATCGCGTGCACCTCGCGCGCCACTCCGTAGACGCCGAGGCAGTCGGGCCGGTTCGGCGTGATCTCGAGTTCGAGCACGTCCTCGCCGGGCGTTAGCGCCTGCTCGAGAGGCGTGCCAGGCGTGAAGTCGCGCCCCGACAGCACAGGATCGAGTTCAAGCTGCATGATGCCGGTATGGTCGCCGCCGATCTCCAGCTCATCCTCGGCGAGGATCATTCCGTTGCTCTCGACGCCGCGCAGCTTGGCCTTCTTCAGCTTGGTGCCGTCGGGCATGACCGCTCCAGGCCGCGCCACGGCCACGGTCTGGCCGGCGTCGACGTTCGGAGCGCCGCAGACGATCGTGACGGGCTCGTCCTCGCCGACGTCGACCGAGCAGACGCTCAGCCGGTCGGCGTCGGGGTGCTGTTCCCGAGTGAGCACCTTGCCGACCACGAAGTTGTCGCCGCTGAGGGCGCCGTGGCGCACCACGCGCTCGACCTCGGTACCGGTCATCGCCAGCCGTGAGGCCAGCTCTTCGGCAGGCATGCCGGGATCGCAGTACTCGGCCAGCCACGTCATCGGAACGCGCATCAGGCAACACCCCTTCCGAACTGACCGAGGAAGCGCAGGTCGTTCTCGTAGAACAGCCGCAGGTCGGGTACGCCGTGCTTGAGGAAGGCGATCCGCTCGACGCCCATGCCGAATGCAAAGCCCTGAATCTTGTCGGGGTCGTAGCCGGCCTCGCGCACGTAGCCAAAGACGTTCGGGTCGACCATTCCGGCGCCGAGAATCTCGATCCAGCCGATCCCCTTGCAGAGGTTGCAGCGCGAGCCATCCTTGAGATAGCCCTGCCCCTTGCACTTGAAGCAGGAGACGTCGATCTCGACCGATGGCTCGGTGAACGGGAAGAAGTGCGGGCGCAGCCTGACTTCGCGCTCGTCGCCGAAGATCGCGCGCGCGAACTCGAGCAGCGTGCCGCGCAGGTCACCGAGCGTGACGTCTTCGTCGACTGCCAGACCCTCGATCTGATGGAACATCGGCGTGTGCGTGGCGTCGTTGTCGCGGCGGTAGACCTTGCCGGGCACGATCACGTACACCGGAGGCGGATGCTGCTCCATCACACGGATCTGCACCGGCGAGGTGTGCGTGCGCAGCAGCACGTCGTCGCTGAAGTAGAAGGTGTCGGTCCACTCGCGCGCCGGGTGGTTGGGCGAGTGATTGAGGGCGTCAAAGTTGTAGTGGACGCGCTCGACCTCAGGACCTTCGGCGACGCGGTAGCCCATGCCGATGAAGACGTCCTCGATCTCGCGGCGCGTCTGTGTGATCGGGTGCAGCGATCCGCCGGCGACCGGCGGAGCGCCGGGCAGCGTGACGTCGATGCGGTCCTGCTCGAGCAGCGCGGTAAGCGCCGCGGTCTCGAGCGACTCCTGGCGTTCGCGCAGCAGGCTCTCGAGCCGGCCACGCGTCTGGTTGCCGGCCTTGCCGACTGGCCCCTTCTCTTCGGGCGGCAACGTGGCGATCGACTTGAGGATGTCATTGAGCAGCGCCTTGCGGCCGAGGTGCTTGACGCGTGCGTCTTCGAGCTCGGCCAGCGTTGCGGCTGAGTCGATCGCGACCTTCGCCTCGGCCTCGATGGATTGGATCTTTGCGACTGTCTCAGACAATTTCGAGCTCTGCCCCTAATTCTCAGTTGACGGTGGATTTCCGCTTGCGGATGCGGTTTTGCCGGCGCCGTGCACGGCCCCTTGCACCTGGTCGCCGAGCGCCCGGCCGATTTCGTAGAGCGCAATGCTGGCAGCGATCGCGGCGTTCAGCGACTCAGGCCCGCCGGGCAGCATCGGGATCGCGGCCGCGACGTCGGCGATCGCTAGCGTTTCGGGCGTCAGCCCTTCGCGCTCGGCGCCGACGCAGACGATCGTGGGCAAGACGTCCAATCCGGCGCCGGCCACGCCGGCGAGCGGCAGTTCAGCCGCACCGTCGAGAGCGACCCGGCGCACCGGCAGATCCGCCAGCTCCTGGGCATTGGCCCGCGCCGGCGGGCGGGCGAAGACCGCACCCATGCTGGCCCGCACGGCCTTGGGCGAGTACGGATCGGCGCAACCCGCGCCGAGGATCACCGGACCGTCGGCAAGTGCCAGCGCACTGCGCAGAACCGTCCCAACGTTGCCGGGGTCGGCGATCGCGTCGAGATAGACAGCCAGGGCGAAGTCGGCAGACAACTCGGCCCACACCTGCTCGAAGACCCCGATCACGCGCGAGCCGGAGCCAAGCGCACTGGACGAGTCGAGCACCGCGCCCTCGATTGCCAGAGCGCACGGATGACCGGACAGATCCGCCGGCGCGCTCTCGACACAGAACAACTCGACTGGCTCGCTGCCGGCGGCAAGCGCGGCGCGCACGAGATCTTCGCCCTCGGCTGCAAACAGACCGGTGGCGGCGCGGTGTTTCTTGTCTTGCAGCTTGCGCAGCTGCTTGACGCGTTCGTTCTGGTTGGAAGTGATCATCGGTGCGATTTCTCGGTTCTAGCTGTCCTGGTCTGTTTCGGGCAAGAAAAAGGGCGCCTCTGGGGCGCCCGCGATTCAGTCAGTCGATGAGTGCCGGAGGGCAGCTCAAGCGACCGCCTCGCGGGCGGCATCGGTAAAGCGTCGGAAGGCCTCGTTGTCGCGCACGGCGATGTCGGCGAGCATCTTGCGGTCGACCTCGATGCCGGCGACCTTCAGGCCGTGCATCAGCTGCGAGTAGCTCATGCCCTCTTGGCGGGCGGCGGCGTTGATGCGCGTGATCCACAGGCGGCGGAAGTCGCGCTTCTTGTTGCGACGGTCGCGGTAGGCGTAGCTGTCTGCCTTGAGCAGAGCTTCCTTTGCGCGCTTGTAACCGGAGTTGGCCTCACCGCGGTAGCCCTTGGCACGCGCGATCGTGGCCTTGCGGCGGCGGCGAGAGGCGACTGAGTTAGTTGAACGCATGGTGAGAACTCCGGAAGAAAGACCTGGAAAACGAGGTGATCAGATACAGCAGTTTACTTGCCGAGCAGCTTCTTGATTCGCGGCGCGGTGTCGTCGTGCATCATGATCGGGCGCGCGAAGTCGCGCTTGCGCTTGGCCGACTTGTGCTCGAGGTTGTGCGAGCTCATGCCGTGACGGCCCTTGACCTTGCCGGTCCCGGTCAGTGAGAAGCGCTTCTTGGCGCCGCTGTGTGTCTTCTGCTTGGGCATCGAGGAGATGATTAAAGCAGGTCAGGCGTCGCCGTCTACGGCTGCAACTTCGCCCGCCTTTTCGGCCGCTTCGTCGTCTTCGGTGGCCTTCATCTCGGCGACGCGGGCCTCGTGGGCCGCTGCCTCTTCGGCTTTGCGCCTTGCCTTAGCCGCCTTCGCGGCCTCTTCGCTGGCCTGTAGCTCGTCGGCGTGAAGCTTCTGCGCTTCCTTGGTCGGGCCGAGCACCATCGTCATGTTGCGCCCTTCCAACAGCGGGGTCTGTTCGATCGTGCCCAGCTCCTGAACCTCTTCGGCGAGCTTCATCAGCAGGTCGCGACCACGCTCGGGATGTTCACGCTCGCGCCCACGGAACATGATCGTCACCTTGACCTTGTCGGCGTGTTTCAAGAATCGGACGACGTGACCCTTCTTGGTGTCGTAGTCGTGACCGGCAATCTTTGGACGCAGCTTGATCTCACGAATCGTGATCTGCTGCTGGTGCTTGCGCGCGGCCTTGGCCTTCTGGGCCTGCTCGTACTTGTACTTGCTGTAGTCGAGCACGCGGCAGACGGGCGGCTTGGCTTCAGGGGCGACTTCGACGAGATCGAGATCGCGCTCCTGCGCGTACTTCAAGGCTTCATCGATCGGCAGCACGCCGATCTGCGCGCCGTCGTCGCCGATCAGGCGGACCTCCTTGACACGGATGCGCTCGTTGACGCGGGTCGTGTCCCGTTCCGGGGGACGACGGTCGAACCTGCGAGGGATCGCCACTAGCTGATGCCTGCCGGCGCGAGCAAAGTCACGTTCGCGGGTTTGGTTGTGCGAGCTGCAAGAGTCAAGTAGCCAGAGGATAACCGCTCTCGGGCGCACAATGGCGAACGCAAGCAGGATCCCGTCGTGCAGTCAGGCTCAGCCACAGACGCGAACCTCGCCGTCGGACTCGATCTTGGCCGACCAAGCCCGCGATTCGGCGTCGAGCGGAACGGTGAGTTCAAAGGCTCCGGCCGCGAGAGTCTCGTGCGGCGTCTCTGGGAATACGGACGCGAAGCGCCGCAGGTGAACACGCATCTCCGCCGTGCCTTCGATGAGCAACGGCGAATCAGAAGCCGTGAACTCGCCGTCGCCGGAAAGCACGCTGCAGCCGGATGGATCGCTGCTTTCGACGCGCTTGGCCTGGAGCGGCGTGATCGCGGACATCGTCTCGTCGACGCGCGCCCGGATAGTTTCGTCGCTTGCCAGCACGGTCGCCCGATCCCACACGATGTCCGGCTCACCCTGCTCGATCCACTCGTAGATCCGCGGTACGTGACGGGGATCGAGCCCGGGGTCGAGTGGGTCGTAATCGGCCGGCGGCCTGACCGCCGGCCCGGCGAGTGCAAAGGCCGTGAGCTGCGCACGCGACGTGCCCGAGAGGCTGCGCATCAGCGCCGAGCCATCGCGCATCGCCACAAAGTTCCCGGCTAGCGCCACGAGCAGCACGGAGGTCAGCCCCGCCACGGCCACCGCGTTCAGACGTGGCCTGCCGGCGAGCTGCGCTACGGCCATCAGAATCAACACGCCGCTCGTGTAGACGTATCGCGACGCCATCGCGTCGGCCCACCCCGCGCGCTGGATGGTCGTCAGCGCCCAGAAGACCATCGGCAGCGCGACGTAAACAACGTCGGCCGGCTGGGTTCGCTCGCGGCGGGCCAGCACAGTCAGCGCCGCGACGGCCGCGACGACGGCGATCGGCCTGCCCCAGTCGAGCCCGTCGCCGAGCAGACCGCCAAAGCCAGCGGCGGCCTGGTCGAGAAAGAAGTCCGGGATCGCGCCGGGATAGAACCCGTGCTTGTCGTCGTCTTCGCTGTAGGCGACGAACCACATTGCGTAGATCGCGATCACGGGAAGCGTGGCCAGCAGCGCGCGGCGGCGATGCTCCGTCCAGATCGCGTGCATCAGGACACCGAGCAGAAAGACCGCACCGACGCCGGCGCAGGCCATCGCCGTTGCCAGCAGCAGGCCGGTCACCAGCGTGCCGCGCGGATATTCATCGCGCTCGAACACCAGCAGCGCGCCGAGGCCGGCCGCCATCGCCGCCAGCCAGCTGTAGTTGAACGACCAGACCACGGCCTCCCAGCCGGTGCCGAGAAACAGCACGAGAGCCGCCGCGCCCAGCGCCGGCCAGGCGCCGCTGCGCCTGCGCACGAACACGAACACGAGCACGGTGACGAGACACTGCATCGCTACGGACAGAACCGCGAGCGGTTCGTTGGCGCCCGGCTCGAAGACGGCGCCGATCAGCTTGTAGACGATGACTGGCAGCACCATCAGGTGCTCGTTGTGGCCCATCAAGAGCTGTCTGGCGCCGAAGCCGTCACGAACCAGCAGCCACCCCCACTCGTCACCCCACAGGCCGATCGACCGGTGCCACTGCAAAAGGACAGCACCACCCACGAGCAAGAGCACCGCGAGCAGCAGCTCGGCGGCGTGCCGGCGGTAAAACGGCGCCGGCGCTTCGCTCATTCCGCGCGGGTGCGGGCGGCGACTTCGGCGCGCAGCTGCTCGATCGCGTCGGCGATCGGGACGCGCTCGGGCTCACCCTCATGGTGACGGCGGCGCGGCGCGACGGTCTCGGTCTGCTGCTCCTCGTCGCCGACGACCCACATCAGCGGCGCCTTGGCCAGTTCGGCGTCGCGGATCTTGCGGCCGACCGATTCGCTGCGCTCGTCGACATGCGGCCGCAGGCCGGCTTCGAGAAGTCTGTCGGCGAGCTGGTTCGAGAAGTCATTGTGCTTGTCGCTGACCGGGACGACGCGCACCTGGACCGGCGCAAGCCACAGCGGGAACTCACCGCCGTAGTGCTCGATCAGGATGCCGATGAAGCGCTCGAAGCTGCCAAACAGCGCGCGGTGGATCATCACCGGACGATGCTCTTCGTTGTCGTCGCCGGTGTAGCTGAGCTCAAAGCGCTCCGGCATCGAGAAGTCGAGTTGCACGGTGCCCAGCTGCCACGAGCGCCCGAGCGAGTCCTTCATGTGCAGGTCGATCTTCGGGCCATAGAAGGCGCCGTCGCCTGGATTGAGGTCGTAAGGCAGCCCCTCCGCCTTCAGCGCGTTCTCGAGCGCGGCCTCGGCGCGATCCCAGGTGGCGTCGTCGCCGACGCGCTGTTCGGGCCGCGTGGAGAGCTCGAGACTGGGTTCAAAGCCGAAGATCTCGTAGATGTAGAAGCCGAAGCGCAGGCACTGGATGACCTCGTCCTGGATCTGCTCCTCGGTGCAGAAGATGTGCGCGTCGTCCTGCGTGATGTGTCGCACGCGCATCAGTCCGTGCAGCGTGCCCGACGGCTCGTGACGGTGCACGAGGCCGTCTTCGCTGTAACGGATCGGCAGGTCGCGGTAGCTGCGGCGGTCGTTCTTGTAGATCTGGATGTGCGCCGGACAGTTCATCGGCTTGATGCCCATCGGACGCTCTTCGACGTCTGTGAAGTACATGTTGTCGCGGTACTTGTCCCAGTGGCCGCTGATCTTCCAGAGGTCGACGTCGAGCAGGATCGGTGTCTTCACGCGGTTATAGCCGCGCAACGAGTTCTGCTCGGTCCACAGCTCGTGCAGGGCGTTCCAGATCTTCATGCCGTTGGGGTGCCAGAACGGCGAGCCCGGCGACACCTCGTTGAAGTGGAAGAGGTCGAGCTGCTTGCCGAGGCGGCGATGGTCGCGCTTCTTGGCCTCCTCGATCAGCTCCAGGTGTTGTTGCAGGTCTTCTTTGCTCAGGAAAGCGGTGCCGTAGATGCGCGTGAGCATCTGGCGATTGGCGTCGCCGCGCCAGTAGGCGCCCGCGATGCTGGTGAGCTTGAATGCCTTGATCTTGCCGGTGTCGGTCGCGTGAGGGCCGCGGCAGAGGTCGGTGAATGGGCCGTTGGTGTAGAGGCTGACGGTCTCGGCGCCCTCGTTGGTAATCAGGTCTTCGATCAGCTCGACTTTGTAGTCCTGACCTTCGGCCTTGAACTTCTCGATCGCGTCTTGTACCGAGATGTCTTCGCGCGTGAACTGCTCCTTGGCCTTGACGTGCTCGCGCATCTTCTGCTCGATGCGCTCGAAGTCGGCGTCGCTGACCTCGGCGCCCTCGGGAAAATCGAAGTCGTAGTAGAAGCCGTTCTCGATCGCCGGGCCGATGCTGATCTTGACGCCTGGGTAAAGCTCCATGACGGCCGCGGCGAGCACGTGCGCCGTGTCGTGGCGCACGAGTTCGAGCGCCTCAGGCGACTTACCGGTGATGATGCTGATCTCGGCGCCATCGGGCAATGGCCGCGCGAGGTCGCGCAGCTCTCCGTTGACCTCGATGGCAAGCGCCGCGCGGGCCAGACCCTCGCCGATCGCGAGTGCCGCATCTCCCCCGGTCGCGCCCTCGGCCAGCTGAAGCTCAGTGCCGTCTGGAAGCGTGACTTTCATCGGGCGGGATCGTAGTTGACGGAGGCGGCGGCAGGGCTAAGCGAAGCAGCCGACCCGAGCGGCGACACCCCACCACAAGCTCGGCTGCAACCCCGATTCGCAAGCGGAAAACCACTCCAAAGCCTGGCCTTGGAGCTACTCCAAGGCCAGGCTTTGGAGTTCAAAACGGCTTTGGAATCGCGGTGGTCGCTTTGGGATCGGAGCGGCGCGGCCTAGGGCTCGGCCGGGCGACGAAGCGCTGCCGGTAGATTCTGCCGCGTGTCCGACCCGTTGACAGGAATCGTCGTGGCAGTCTGTTACGACGACGACCACCGCTTCAGCAAGCCGGTACGTGAGCACGTACGGCTCGTCGCCGACCACGGCATCGAAGGCGACGCACACGCCGGCGCGACCGTCAAGCACCAAGTGCGCCTGAGCCGCGACCCGGAGTCGCCGAACCTGCGACAAGTTCACCTGCTGCCCGCCGAGCTACTCGATGAGCTGAATACCGCAGGCTTCGACGTGGCGCCCGGTCAGATCGGCGAGAACATTCTCACTCGCGGCCTCGATCTGATCAGCCTGCCGCTCGGCACGCGCCTGCGCCTCGGCGAAAGCGCGGTGGTTGAGTTGACCGGCTTGCGCGATCCATGCAACCAGCTCGACAAGCTGCGCCCGGGACTGATGAAGGCGGTGCTCGACCGCGACGAGCACGGAGAGTTGATTCGCAAGTCGGGGGTGATGAGCGTGGTGGTCGAGGGCGGGGAGCTACGGGCGGGAGACCCAATCGCGATCGAACTGCCCAGCGGCCCCGTTCAACACTTGCGACCGGTGTGAGGGCTCGCAAATCTGGAGTGAAAGCTGGAGTGTGAGTTGAGCCCATCATCGATCGATGCCGATCGTTTCCGGTATCCTGGTGCGCACCAATGCCATCGAATGGCGCGAGATAGTCGTGATTCTTCGATGAACGGAAAGGGCCGGGGTGCAACCCGGCCCTTTCCTTCTTTTTGCGGCTACTTGCGTTGAATGGCAAGCACCAGGGTTACCAACGCCATGAGAATGGCGATTGATTCCATGATTCTCCTTCCAGTCGTCTCCGGGCCGAATCGCCCGAAGCGTCGATCGCCGCGTGAAGGCGACCGGCACGGTGACCGAAGGTGAAGCCGCGAATCAAGTAAACCGCGAGCTCCGGACGAACATATGTTCGTGTCAAACCGGCGGGCCTAGCCGATACTGCACAACTGCGTGACCTTGTCGTCACGCACCGCGACGTTGAGCCGCTTGGGGTTGTAGTCCATCGTGGCGGCGAGTGCCTCGCCATCTACCCACACGGCGCGCATGGTGTAGTCGTTGGACTTGGCGTAGGACTCGGCGACGTCGACCGGCTGCCCGACGAGGAGCCTCAGGTCGAAGCTCGGCTTCTTCTTGCTGGGCGGGCAGTCGCGGGTGTTGGCAGCTGCGGTGGCGCCACTCGCCCCTGGCGAGCCGGTCGCACCGTAATTCTCGTCGTCACCGTCACCACATCCGACGACGGCCAAGGCAAGCAGAAAGACCACAACGGCCATGGAGAGCAGGCGCATGCCGCCAGCCTACGCTCCACAGCCGCCGGAAGCGGCGGGTCAGCCAGCAGCGGGGCCTACAGCCCCAGCGTCGCCCCGATGATCTCCTTCTGGATTTCGTTTGTGCCGCCGAAGATCGGACCGACCAGGCCGGCGCGCACGTGCTTCTCCATGTCGTACTCCAGCGAGTAGCCATAGCCGCCCATCATCTGCATGCCGTCGAGCGCGATCTTCTTGGCGAGGTCGGTGCTCTTGAGTTTGCACATCGAGGCCTCCTTGGCGAAAACGCGGTCGGGCTCCTCGTCGATCTGCGCGGCGACGTCGTAGATCAGCAGGCGCAGGCACTCCAGCTCGGTCGCGTTCTCGGCGATCGTGTGCTTCAAGGCCTGGAACGAGCCGATCGGACGGCCGAACTGCTGGCGTTCCTTCACGTAGTCGAGCGTGTCGTTGAACGCGCGCTGCGCGATCCCCAGGTACATGCTGGCGAGGATCAGGCGTTCCTTGTTGAGCCCCGCCATCAGCTGCATCCAGCCATTGCCGGCCTCGCCGAGCAGTGCGTCGTCGGGAACGAAGCAGTCGGTGAAGAAGATGTCGTTCACCTCGTGCGGCCCGGCGAGCGTGGGGATCGGCCGCACCTCCATGCCGTCGGTGCCGGCCGGCACGCCGATCATCGAGATGCCCTGGTGCTTGTTGCCCTCGGTGTCGGTGCGCACGATCGTCAGGATGTTCGCCGAGATCTGGGCGTTCGAGCACCACGTCTTCTGGCCGTTGAGCACCCAGCCGCCATCGACCTTCTCGGCCTTGCAGGTGAGCGATCCAACATCGCTGCCCGAGCCGGGCTCGCTCATCACAATCGCCTCGATATTGCCTTCGTTGATGCCGCCAAGCATCGCCTGCTTCTGCTCTTCGGTTCCGAAGCGCTCGTAGGCACCCTGCACGATTGCGGTGGTGCCGTAGCCGGCGGCCGGGATCATGCCGAGCGAAACGCCCTCGAGCAGGATCGCCTGGTCGACCATGCCGCCGCCGCTTCCGCCGTACTGCTCGGGGATCGAGACGCCAAGCCAGCCGAGGTCGGCGAGTTTCTTGACTATCTCCATGCTGGTCGGCTCGGTGCCGCCATTGGTGAGGCGCAGGCGCGTCTCCTTGTCGCCAACTTCGCGCTTGGCGAAGTCGGCGATCGCCTCGCGAAAGGCCTCTTGCTCAGGGGTGAACTTGACTGGCATCGCTGGCTCTCCCCCGCCCCTACGCCGCGGCCTTCTCGGCCGGCTTGTAGACGGTCACGACCGCCGCACCACCGAGGCCGATGTTGTGCTGCAAGCCGACCTTCGCACCCTCGACCTGGCGCTTGTCGGCGTCGCCGCGGATCTGCCAGGTCAGCTCGCTGGCCTGGGCCAGGCCGGTCGCGCCCAGCGGGTGACCCTTGCTGATCAGGCCGCCAGAGGGGTTGACGACCCAGCGACCGCCGTAAGTGGTGTCCTCGTTCTCGACGAGTTCGTGGCCGTGACCTTCCTCGGCCATGCCGAGTGCCTCGTAGGTGATCAGCTCGTTGGCGCTGAAGCAGTCGTGCAGCTCGATCACGTCGACGTCGTCGATCGACAGACCGGCCTCCTCGAGCGCGTCGTGGGCGGCCTTCTTGCTCATGTCAAAGCCGACGATCTTGATCGAGGACTTCTCGTCGAAGGTCGAAGGCATGTCAGTCACCATCGCCTGACCGGCGATCTCAACGGCCTTGTCCCAGAGGTTGTGCTTCTCGACGAAGTCCTCGCTGGCAACGATCACGGCGCCGGAGCCGTCGGAGGTCGGCGAGCACTGCAGCTTGGTCAGGGGCGTGTGGATCTCCTTGGCCTCCTTGATCTCGTCGAGCGTGTACTCGTCCTGGAACTGGGCGTAAGGGTTGTTGACCGAGTGCTTGTGGTTCTTCCAGCCGATCCAGGCGTAGTGCTCGGGCTTCGAGCCGTACTTCTCCATATGCTCACGGCCGGCGTTGCCGAACATCTGCGGTGCGGGAGGCGATTCCTCCCATCCACCCCGCCCTTCGATCATCGTCATCACGTGCTTGTCCATCGGATTCGTTCGGTCGGTGAACTTCACGCCGAGCGAGCCCTTCTCCATCTTCTCGAAGCCGACGGCGATCGCGCAATCGACGAGTCCGCCCTTGACGGCCTGGCGCGCCATGAACAGAGCGCTGCTGCCCGTGGAGCAGTTGTTGTTGACGTTGACGACCGGGATGCCCGACAGGCCCAGGCCGTAGATCGCCCGCTGGCCGGCCGTGCTGTCGCCGTAGCAGTAGCCGACGAAGGCCTGCTCGACTTCGGAGTAGTCGATGCCGGCGTCTTCAAGCGCCTTGGTGCCGGACTCCAGCACCATGTCTGGGTAGTCCCACTCCTTACTGCCGGGCTTCTCGAACTTGGTCATGCCCACGCCGATCACGAACGTACGGTTGCCTTTGGTGGCCATAAGTCTGCTTGCTCCTCGATGGTCTGAAGATTTCGCTTGTCGAGCGTTCAACAAGCGCGAATAGTAACGTCTCTTCTCAGCCATGGAACCGACCGCCGCGAAAACCGCTCCCGCCCAGCCAAAGACCGCCCGTCAGCAGCAGGCCGACGACACGCGCCAACGGCTGATCGACGCGGCCGGAAAGCTGTTCGCGGAGCGCGGCTACAGCGAGGCGAGCGTCGCCTTGATCGGCGAAGAGGCCGGCGCGAGCCGCGGACTGGTGAACCACCATTTCGGCTCGAAAGAGAACCTGCTCTGGGCCGTCGTCGAGGACTACGAGATGCGCTGGGAGCACGAGGTCGTGGTGCCGGCAATCGCCGGCAAGCGCGGCCTGGCGGCTCTACGGGCGATCATCGACGCACACCGGCGGATCGCCCACAAGAACCCAGAGGGCACTCGCCTGCTCTACCGCCTGATGGCCGAGGCGCTCGATCCGCGCAAGGGTCTGGCAGACAGGTTCGCCGGCCTGCACCAGCGCTGGCGCGAGCTAGGCAAGCGATGGTGGGACGAAGCTGTCGAAGACGGCGATATCGACCCGTCGATCGACCAGGACGCGAACGCATCGCTAATCATCGGCGCGATTCGCGGCATCACGTTCGACTGGCTGATCGCGCCCGGGAGTTTTGATCTGGATGCGGCTTATGAGCAGCAGTGGGAGATGCTGGTGCGCTGGCTCGCCCCGGGCAGCTGACCCGAACAACGGCACTGTCGTGTCCGGTTTTCTGGCGCACCGCGCCGGTCCGGGGTACATTTGGCGCATCCGCTTTTGTCGACTGGAGGTCTCGAAGTGTCCCGAACGATTCGCGTCGCATTGACGCTCGCCTTTTCTGCTGCCGCCTTTCTGACCACGACCGGCCAAGCGCCGGCCGCAACGACACTTGGAAGCTCCCTCACTGCCACGCCAAACATGGAAGTTTGTTCATCGATGATGGGGATCCCGTCTAACTGCACGATCAGGCAGACCGCCATGCCTTCCGGGACGCTCAATCAGACTGAGCGGGGCGTCGTCGTTCGATGGCGTGTCAAGCTGGGCGCCGGAGGCACGTTCCTGTCGGCACTCTCCCTACGACCACGCGTGGTGCGCGGGAATTCCGGTGTCGCAAGCGGAACGATCCAGCCGATCGCCTTCCCTTTGACCGCCGGCACGCGAGAGTTCACCGACCGCATGCCGATCGAGGCGGGAGACAGCCTGGCGCTTGACATAACCACAAACAGCATGCCGGCGATGATGATTCCCAGCGGCGCGCCGATGATCAACTCCGGCGTCGGAACAGGGACGCTCGACTATTGGAGTCCAACCCTTCCGAGCGGCGTCCCCACGGCACCCGTCGCCTCGCTGACCAACCAGGAGGCCCTCTTCAGCGCCGACATCGAGCCCGACGCGGACGGCGACGGATATGGCGACGAAACACAGGACCTCTGCACAACGTCCGCGGCCCTGCAAACCGTATGCCCGGTGACGACCATCACGGCGCTGAAGTTCCGTTCGGATCTCGGCTTCACCTTTACGCTTTCAGAGGCCGGAGCACTGGATCTGCTCATCGAGCGCCTGACCCCCGGGCGTCTGCGCAGAGGCAAGTGCTCGACCCGCGCGAAGCGCGGAAAGCGTTGCACGATCGTCAAGACCGTCAAGAACCTCACGAACCTGGCGGCCGGCGCCGGGCCGACGGTCATTCCATTCTCGACGACCAAGCTGAAGCCTGGGACCTACAGAGCAACAATTGCGACGCACAACGTAAGCGGCACGACAACTTCCGCCACGGTCGGTTTCAAAGTCAAGAGGCGCGGAGGGCACTAGACCGGAGTCTTGCGACAGCTAGCCCTTCGGGTCGAATTCCGTTGCCCAAGCAGACTCCGGCCGAACCCAACGGCTCATGGTGTTACGGGGTCAGCCATCGCAGCGTCCTCGCCGCATTGCCCGTCGAATCACTCCTGTTCAATTCGCACGCCGATGTCTTCAGGATCCAGCGGATCAGACGGCAACTGCGCTACCAGAATTACCTGCCTAGGCGGCGAACTCGAGTTGTCCAGGATGACCGTTGGTGCCGAGTTCCGCGTGGGTGTCGTACGCAACGGGGTGCTTAGGCGCACCGGCACTCGCACAGTGGCCGGTGGCACCCTGGGGTCGCCCATGCAATCCTGATTCGAGAGCCAGTCGCGCTGAGAATAAGAAATGCCAATCCGGACAGAGAGATGAGACTCAATGACCCGAATACGAATGTTGGCTTTCTTGCACTCGTCAGGCAGTACCACGGACAGCGCCAAATCATGTGAATCGGGATCCGACGGCAGCTGGGCCGCGACAATCTGAAGCGGCTCTTCGCGCGTGGGATTGAGTGCCCACGCCGCGCCGGCCAGCGACAGAAGCAGGATAGAAACGACGAGCCAGAATCGCTTAGAACTCAGAACAGTTTGTATTCGAGTTTTCCCATTCACTTTTCACGGCCCCCGAGCGATTGGTCGCCACAAGTCGAACTGTCAACCCACTGTACAAAATGCAACCGATGTCTGCCCCGCCCAGCGATATGGCGGAGTTGCCGGCGCCTACCGTCGTAGATCCAGTTCGCAAGACAATCTCCCCGGTTTCCTCATTGGCGAACTCAAAGAAGACATCCGTCGACAAACCATTGGGAGTCAGCGTGAACGTCGGCTCGTTCTCATGATCAGGATAGTCATCGTGATCTCCGTCGGCGTCGATGAGCGCCGGCGATGAAGTCACTGACGGAAGTCTCGACAGCGCCGAACGAGCAGCGTCGCTTTGGGAGGTGAGCGTTTTAAGTCCCAACGAGTTTTCAACTGACGCGCCCAGATGAGCTTTGCTCTGCTTGAGGCTCGTGACAATTCGACTGAACGTGACAGAACAGCGGAGGCCGAAAAAGCCAGGACGCCGGCTTGAGACGATCCCGATCGCCGCGTGACCTCTTACGACAGGTGAACCACTATCGCCGGGTTCCACGCCACAAATATCAGCCACTCCAAGGTTTCGATAATTGACTCCTGCAACCTTCCGCGTCGGCGAACGAGTGGAGACCACCTTTCCGCAATGAACGCCAGTCCGCATACCAATGACACAGACTTTCCGTCCTCTCCGGGTTACTGCCCGCTTCTTAATCGCATATCGAGGCTGATAGTCAACGTCTCCGCCAATCGCCGCCACCCACGGCTTCAGCTGGCTTCCCCAGAATCCTCCACTTTGAGGCTTGACATATCCGGCGTCAATTCCTTTCGTTCCATGCGCCGAGCCCATCTCCCAGTCATGGCCCGTAATTCCTACTTCCTCGCGGCTGATGTCGTTCCAGTTTGGGGTGTTGAACGAACTGGCTGAGTTCCGATTGTGTACGCAATGACCGGCTGTGAACAAAAATTGAACCTCAGTAGATACGTCTCGCGCCGCGAATCCGGACGAGCAAAGTGCGGTTGCATCCGTCCCGTGGATTTCTAGCGCCATTGCGCCACGCAAGGGTGGCTTGCACCCCAGAAGACGGAAATCGCCCAAATCAAAGACCTCTCCGTTGAAGGTTCTGCAGCCCTTGAATGGGCGCTCCGCCGGTTCCATGCTCAGATCCTCGGCATCGACTGGCTGCTCAGAGACGCTTAGCGCGGTGGCAGCTTTCGCAGAGTCGATCATTTCGCGCTCGACCTGCGTGAGATCGTTTGCCGTGTAAGTCGTAAGTGACATTGTTGTCTCATCGCCGTAAATATCTATCTGGCCGTCTTCCAATAGCTGATTCAAGTCGTCGGCAAAGTCGTCGAACGCGGCGTCGAAGTCGGCACGACTCATCGGCGCAACTTCGATATCGACCAAGTCTGAAACGCCAAAGGAGTCAACAACCTGTTGCGCCGTCGCGACGTCAGACGACGAGGTCACGAGCAGCTTTGCGCGTCCATTTTCAGCTTGGCCAAAAGACTCGACCAAGTCGTCGATCTGATCCGTCATGAATTCTTCGAATCCATCAAGCCGGTCGTCTTTCTTGAGTTGTTCAACGGCCTCCGCTTGAGTCAGTCCATCGTGTTCAACCATGTCTGCTACTAGCTGTCGTTGGATGAGCGGATCTTCGACGCTCTCCCCGTTCGCTGCGAAGGTAAAGGTCTGAGTGGAACTATCCGGGTGAGTGATAGTTGTGGAGTCCGCGCCATACGAGAATTCGTAGGTTCCGTCGACATCTGGGCTGCCACTCACTGTGACTGCGAGCGCGCGACCCTGCGGATCACTTGAGACTGAAACATCCGGTCCCCCTTCGATCTCGAGTGACTCGAGGTATCCGTCCAGGTCGTATGCGTATGTGGCATCAAAACTCTGCCCGTCGAAAGCCGTAAGCATTCCTCCCTGATACGAAAACTGATCCTGTGCCGACACTGCAAAGTCTTCGATTGCCGTGACTAGGCCGTTACTGCCTGCGTTGACAACGTAAGCCGGATCGAGATCTGACCCGATGCGTGCGAGTCGACTAGGAGCGGATCCTGCTTCTGGTTGAAGTGTTATCTGATGCGCGCCACCGTCGAAACCGATGTATTCCGCAAGCTTGCCGTCCACCCCGAACACAAACGCGTCCCCCGAACCTCGATACAGCCGATATCCGCCGCCCGGTTCATCGCTGAGTTCGTCGGTGAACGAACCAGGACCGTCGTAGCCACCATCGCCGCGGGGGACAAAGCGCGCTTCGTAGCCGCCGGGGCCATGGAGTTCCACTGACTCATCTTCGAGCGTCCGAACAAACACGTTTGGTCCGACGCTGAGGCTCCAATGTGCACCTAGCCCGGAGCCGAGGTTGTCTGCAGGCTGACTACGGTAGTAGCGGTCATATCCAACGAAATCGTGGGTCGAATCGGCAACACGATCCCTTGAACCAACGGTGAGGTTTCCGCTTGCAAGCTCGACTTGAGCGCTATGGAAATCGTCTATCGGTATGTCGAACTGCGCCGTCGCCTGCGGATCATCTTCGACCACCGAGCCTAGATTCTCAGTGACGTTCACCGTGAAAGTTCGACTAGCTGGCAGCGGGTCTACGTTCCCATATTCGTCACGTGCTCTGACTCGGAACTCATGAGCTCCGGCGCTCATACCGGTCAGTGTCAGTGGCGATACGCACTCGTGGAACGCTTCCGAATCAACCGAGCACTCCATTTGAGCCGGCCCGGTCGTTGAAAACCCAAACTCGACCGTAGACGTGGTCACCACCGAACCGTTCGCCGGCCCCGAATCGATCGTGGCCGTCGGCGGAAGTGAGACCGTCTCGCACTGGCCCGGTGTGCCAAGTGAGTCGGAGAAGTCAGCCGTCACTGAGTCGCTGCTCGTACCGCACGACACCGTGTCCTGAACGCCGTCCCGAGCCAAGATCGTGTCGATTCCGGCATCGCCATTGAGGGTGTCGGCGCCGGCTCCGCCATTGATCGTGTCGTTTCCGTTCCCACCCGTCAACGTGTTCACGGCGTCGGATCCGGTGAGAGTGTCGTCGTAGCCGGTACCGGTGACGTTCTCCACGTCCGGCATCACGTTGTCGGCTTCGTAGGCGGCGTAGCCGTCATTCGCAATGCCGTCGAGCGTCACGACGACTGGGTTGAAGTACAGGTATGAGTAGTCCACCGTGTCAATTCCATCGCCACCAGAAACCATGTCCGATCGCGAATTCCTGCTGCGGATCATGTCGTTGCCCGCACCACCGTTCAGCGAATATGTTCCCGCGCCGGACGAGAAATTGATGATTGTGTCTTCTCCGTCGCCACCGTTTGCGCTTAAGAGTGCCGCAAACGAATTTCCGACTTGCAACGTGTCATTGCCGTCGCTCATATCTACAACGGCTGTCGAAATCCCCGCGAGCGGACAGCCGACTTGAGTGAGGCTCATGATGAAACAACCGGGACCCGCCACAGGTTGGGTACCTGTATCCGTCACCGTGTACCCGGTAGTCGTGGGCGGGGAGAGCAGGCCGGTCGGGACCGACCCATAGCCCAAAGTCACATTGTTGCTCTCTCCCACATTTGTGAAGTACTTGAATGCACCAGACTCGACATATGCGATCGACCGCCTTTCAACGGAAAAGTGGCGGGTCGCGGGCGTCTCGTCAGCGCCGATCTGAGAATCGACGGCCCGAACACGAAACTCATGTGCACCGGTGTCCAACACTGGCAGGCTGTACGGGCTGGAGCAAACGGTGAACGGTGCCGAATCGATGCTGCATTCGAAGCTCGCCGCCCCCGAGTCGAATGAGAAGCTCGTTGCTTGAACGTAGCTCGAGGCCTGCGGATGCAGGTATACCGACGATCCTTCTGACGGGCCCGAGACGATGTGAGTGTCGACGACATGCATCGCGTCAATCGATTCGCAATCTCCGCTCGGCGTGTCCCAAGTGTCTGATGTAAGGGAATCGCTTCCCAGTCCACAGGTCACGCTGTCCGGTAGTCCATCCCTCACGAGGAAAGTGTCATTGCCGTCCAATCCGCTCAGCACGTCACGTCCGGGGCCACCTTCGAGGGTGTCGGCCGCAGCGCTTCCGGAAATGGAGTCGTTTGCGAGTCCGCCCTTCACGGTTTCGACATCGCTGCGCACGTTGTCGCCTTCTCCGGCTTCACCGTCGTTCGCGGAATTGTCGGCTGTAGTCACCGTAAGTGGGAGCTGACGTGCCGAGTAGTCGACGGTGTCAACACCGGCGTCACCCCAGAACGTGTCGTTGTGAGTTCCGCCGTCGAGATAGTCGTTGCCGTCTCCTCCGTGGAGTTGGTCAGGCCCTCCCAACCCACGAATATCATCGATGCCTCCATTTCCAAACACGTAGTCGACTGTGCTGCTGCCGGTGATTGTGTCGTTGCCGGCACCGCCGTGCACGCGCTGAATGTTCACGAAAACGTCTTGTTCGTTCAGCAGCGGATCCCCGTCGTTCGCTATTCCGTCTAGTGAAACGACTACTGGACTCGTGCGTCGCGAGTAGTCGGCGTAGTCGCCGCCACTTCCCCCGGTCATCGTGTCGTTTCCGGGTCCGCCGTCAAAGTAGTCTGCGTTGTTCCAGCCGGAAAGCGTGTCGTTCGCTGAACCGCCTTTGAGGGTTTCGACGCTCGTCGCGATGTTGTCAGCTTCTCCAACCTCGCCGTCGTTGGCCGTACCCTCGTTGGTGAGTTGCACCGGGTTTGTTCGGCTTGCATATGAGGCCACGTCGTTCCCGTTACTTCCCACGAGAGAGTCTGCCCCGAGCCCACCGTCCAGAACGTCTCCCAAGTAGCTTGTGCTCACGGACGAGGTCAGAACATTCGCTGCGCTCGAACCCGTCAAGCTGTCGCTGTAATTGGATCCGATCAGGTTCTCGACGTCCGTCGACACGTTTCCTAGCTCATTCAAGCCTCCGTCGTTTGAGACTCCGTCGATGCTGACGGATACTCCCGCCGAGCGATTCGCGTACGATGCAGTATCAATTCCGTCACCGCCCGAAATGGTGTGCGCGGCGCCTGTCGGACCCGGACTGAGCGTGTCTGTGCCTGCTCCACCCTCAAGCACTTGCGGAAAGTTGAAGTTGTACGGATAGACATACGACGCGTTAACGGTGTCATTCCCGTCGCCGGTGGCAACGTAGATCGAAGATGCTCCTGTAGTCGAACATGTGGCCTTTCCAGAAGCAAGCGTGCATCCTGGACCGACAACAAACGTGGCTCCCGTGTCCGTGAACGTATAAGCGTTCTGGGCGGTCGACATCGTCACTACGTTGTTTTGACCTGGCTTCGCCAGATACTTGATCACTCCGCCCTCGACCAGCGCGACCGAGCTGTAGTCGATCGTGAAGCCCCGCGAGTCGGGGGTCGCTTCAGGTACTCCCGCCCCGTCAAGTGCCCGCACGTCGAAACTGTGCGCACCATTCGCCAGCGCCCCAGTCGTGAACGGGCTCGTACAAGCAGCAAACGCCGCTCCATCGACACGACACTCAAACGAAGCCGTATCCGCGTTTCCCGAAAACGTAAAAGACGGCGTCTGAGTGATGTAGACAGTCGTCCCGTTCGCCGGACCCGCGGTTATCGTCGCATTTGGGTCTGAATCGCCGAGGCTCGTCCCGACGAACAAAACAGGGACCGCGCCGATCGCGAGCAAGATTGAGACGAGTCGTCGAACGCGCATTCCGTTACCCCTTAGATTTGCGTGCTGCCAAGTGCGGTGAGGCGAGCGACTCCGAAGACTTCGCGGCGCCGCGGGCCGCAAATATACCAGCACGATCGACCGAAAGTATTTCCACATAAGTGGATTACCTTTCCCATACGACGCCCAGTGCGTGCGGCCGCTCCAACTCATCCGCTTGGTCGTGCATATACGAATTCGGCCGACGCTCACGCGCCGGCCGAATCCAAACACCAAGTGGTAACCGTGGGCGGCTACTTCCCAGCCACGTCCCCCACGTAATCCGCCAACGCCTGCGCATCCTCGCCCACGACGATGTCCTTGGGCATCGCCCCACTACCGACACCGCCGTTCTTGATCGCCGCCAGCACTCGCGCCGAGTCAGGTTTGAGGGCATCCAGGTTCGGACCAACCGTGCCGGTCGACTGCGCGGCCGCCAAGGTATGGCAAGAACCGCACTTCGAAGCAAACACCTCAGCCGCCGCCTGGTCTGGCGAACCGATTGGCTGGCCGCCGGATGTGGCGCGCTCACCGCCCTTGTCGACCGCGAAGGCAGTGGCCGCGATCACGATCGCCGAGATCGCGGCAGCTCCGCCGACGGCAAACGAATTCATCACCGTCTCGTTCGACCGGCGGCGATCGCCGTGCAGTGTGCGAGCCAGGTTGTAGGCAAACACCAGCTGTCCGATCACCGTCAGCACGACAAACGGAACCGTGACCTGCGAGAGCGTGTCGTACTCCTGTGGCAGCACCGCGTAACGGCGCGGTGCGCCCTCGAGGCCCTGGACCAGCATCGGGGTGATCATTCCGTAGCCGCCGATCACGGTCAGCCACATGTGCGTGTTGCCGAGTTTCTCGGAGTACCACTCGTTCCCG
Organism: Actinomycetota bacterium; assembly: GCA_016219715.1. Classification (GTDB taxonomy): domain Bacteria; phylum Actinomycetota; class Thermoleophilia; order Solirubrobacterales; family JACPNS01; genus JACPNS01. The sequence continues at coordinate 39,457 of JACRKX010000026.1, forward strand.
GTCAACTTCGGCATGAAGGCATAGACGCCACCAAACACCACCAGTCCGATGTTCAACAGCGCCATGTGGTGGAAGTGGCC